>JBMYYO010000013.1:0-33361 GCA_049609505.1 Akkermansiaceae bacterium
GGTGGAGTTGATTTTTACAATTCGGGTAATTTAGGGAATGCGGCACAGCAAGACACTTTAAGTGTAATGTCGTTTCACCATGATGCCGTTACGGGTAGCTCGAAAGTAAGCACTTCGTCAGGCATAACTGGCAAACGTATTTACTCCACAATAGAATTTAGTGGAGACCTGTATTTGGATGAACGCACAAGTTCTGGATTTAGTGGAGTAGGTTTTACATCTGGCGGGGCATCTCAGGACTTTTCAAGTGATTCAACTGATTTGCTCATGGCAATCAATGTGTATTTTGGAACCAACCCCACAGCTTCTAACTATTGGGGTGGTCAAATGGGTGCTGCTTTCTACCACTCCTCAAGCGATTCAGCCTTTAACGAATACTTCACGCTCGGCCTCAAAAACCTTTGGGAGGGCTGCACAGGATTATCACTATGATTGGATTTGTTACTACCCCCGAAACTGCTGCCGAAGTGCTTGATGCTATTCGTGATGCGCAACTTGGTCGCGGACACGCACACTTTTGGACTACAGGCTCTAAGCCTATCTACAGCGGCGATCACGCAGGAAAGACTTTGATTCCTGCAAGTGACGACATTCTAGACACACCGCTGCGACAAGGGCAGACACCCCGTGACTTCCCCGAGTTCGACATTATGATTGAAATGCTAGGTGGGCTTGAAGCTCGCGTAGACGTAGCCCAAGATGACTTAGTCAATCCAGACATACCACAAATTGACTGATGAACACTTACGAAACATTGCTAAATTGGATCAAAGGCACTACCGGTGCGAGCATTGCGGTAATATCCTCATTCCAGCAGCAGCTTGATTTCTGGACACGTTACAGCTTTGTTGTTATCGGTGGAGTATTCACTGTATTATCTCTAGTGAAACTTATCAAAAACTGGAACAAATGAGCCAGCTACCACTTTCCATTATTTCAGGGTTTATACACATAAACTCTAAGCTAGGCATCACTGGCAATAGCGGTTACGGGCAAACCCGTGGCGAAGCTCGCGGCATGGCAGACACCATGAATAGACTGCAAGAAGAGCTAGAATGCTATCCCCGTATTAAGGTTTACGACTGCCGAGTGTGGAAGGACAACGGCAAACGCCAGGCCAAAGAGATGAAGCGCGACGGCATAACCCATGCAATCAACTTGGGTTATTCCTACGGGGGTGGATACGGTGCAAACAAGCTAGCCCGGGCTGAGATCAAATGTGGCATACGCCCAGAAATGGTTTTGCTATGCGACCCTGTCTATCGCAACCTGGCACTGCCAACTCTATTTAGTGCCATCGTGCTTTGCGGCAGGTCTTTGATGCCAGGCTCGGCCAAGATTACTTACCCAAAAGAAGTCACCTGTTTACGAGGCCTGCGACAGACCAAAAACATTCCTTCGGCGCACGACATACGAAAAGGCAAAAAGGGCAGGACGATACGCCTACCCGCAGTTGCTGATACAAACATAGGCCATTCAGAAATAGACGACTGCAAAGAATGGAATAGCTTTGTAGATGCAAGCATATCTCCTGTAGTCGATCTGTTCAAAAAGCTGTGAAATGGTTGCTCAAATTATTTGGCATAGGTAAGGCTAAAGCAAAAATGCCGAAAGCAATGGTGCGCATTGCTTCCAAGGAAATAGGCATAGAAGAGATAGGCAACAGCAACAAAGGGCCGAGAGTAGATGAATACAAATCTGCTACCTGGATGGACGCCACTGACTCGTGGCCCTGGTGCGCAGCGTTTGTCTGCTGGGTAGTCCAACAGGCTATGGGCAAACTGGGATATGCGCAGACGCCTACCTTCAGAAGGCCAAAGACGCCTAGAGCATTTGGATTTGAAGAGTGGTGTTTAAGGCAAGATGGCACAGTCAAATTGAAATGCATTCCCGGCACAGACATACTGCCAGGTGACATTGTGGTGTTCAACTTTAGTCACGTAGGCATAGCCTCTTCCAAGTGTAGCGGCGACGGCAGGTTTGAATGCATTGAAGGCAATACCGACGCTCTAGGTAGCCGTGAGGGTGGAGGAGTATTCAAGAAGGTCAGGCACACTAATTTAGTTCTATCACGCATACGCTTTACGAAATAACCAACAACCCACAGACCTATGCATAAGCCACTCACAGCATTGCAAGAGCAAGTGCTCGAAACCTTTCTCAGCACCGGCTGCAAGCAAACCACTGCTAACGAGCTGGGTATGTCTAGGAGCACTTTAAGGACACACATATACGCTATTGAAAGAAAGGGTATGGCACCCTGGCTAGCACCAGTGCCTGAGCCACCTACAATGGTCACCGGCAGAACTACGGTGCAATACAACTCTAAGGGGCAAGTAGTCCAGGAGTGGCGCAGGATGGCACCGAGGCTCGAGGTCATGGAGCAGGTAGTGGATCGCATGTGCGACCGTGTAGACGGCAAAGGGAAGCTGCCAAAACGCAAGCCTAAGAAAACAGACAGAGACGACATCCTATACGAGATAGCTATCTACGATGCGCACGTCGGACTGTATGCAGATGAACAGGAAACCTTAGATCAAAACTTCACCACAGAGATTGCGGCTGCAAGGATGGTGGATGCTGTAGAGTCTTTGGCCAAAAGAGCGAACCGTCCTAAAAAGGTAGTGCTCACATTTGGAGGTGACATGTTGCACGCAGACAACCGGAGCAATAAAACCGAAGCCAGCGGTCATGTCTTGGACGTAGACACACGCTATGCGCGGGTTGCAGAATACGTAGAGAAGGCATCTATCGAATGCGTGGAGATTGCAGCTTCCATTGGTGCCGAAGTAGAGATGGTAGTCCTGGAAGGCAATCACAGCTACCATTCAGAAATATGGTTAGCTCGCGTGCTAAATGCCTACTACCGCAACGTGGATCACGTTACTGTCAGGCTAGACCGCTCGCCCAGGAAGCACATGATCTGGGGAAACAACCTGCTGGTATGGACACATGGCGACAAGGTGGCAGCACCCAAATGGGCGCAGATTGTAGCAGCCGAGTTTCCACAGCAATGGGGACAGACAAAGTATAGGCACCTGAAGTGTGGTCACATACACCATCAGAAAACAATTGCGCCGGTAATCGTGGACGAGCAGGCAGGTTTGCTAGTAGAGTTTCTGCCTGCACTGTGCGCTACCGATCAATACCATGCTGCCGCTGGCTACGTCGGCAACCAGAAGGGTGCCACGTCTTTCGAGTATCATCTTAGCCAGGGCTGCATCTCTCGCTTTTTCAACCCGGCATGAAGCATACAAAACATGACCGTGTGCATTCCGTAATGATTGCAGGCATACGGGTGAAGGTGCAGCACATTGCAGGCATGGAGGATTGGGGAGAGTGCGACGAAGACGAGAAGGTTATTAGAATACGCAAAGAGGCTATCGGCACCAGAAACTACCAGGAGACGCTCAAGCACGAGATGGGACACCTGGCTCGCAAGTTTGGAGGTGTAGCCTATTGCGAAAACATGGAGGACGAGGCAGTGCAAAGATGTCATGATTACCTCCTGGATCCAGCATGGGCGAAGGTGAAAAAGCGATTGAAATTATATTGATCAATAGCTTGACGGGTCATGGGTATATCATGCAATATCCCTGCATGGCAAACAACAAACAACCATATGGCCGTATTTCCACCGATCTTGGCGCAGCCAAGCAGGTGCTGGAAAAGGCCGCTAGTAAACACAACGTGTCGGCACACAAGATGTCGCGTGACCTCATTGTCGAGGGCTTGCGTCAAATGGAAGCTGGCGAACTTAAATATCAAGCCCCAAGCAAAGGAGGGTTCAACTTATGACAGACACCATTAGACTACCCGGAGGCGCAACTATGACAGGCGTCATTACATTTCAGTGCGCTGATTGTGGCACTGATGTGCATGTCCAAATTGACGATCTGGCCTGGGACGAGATCCAGGATTTGTTCGATGAGGAAATTTGCGACCGGTGCGACGAGTGCCGTCCAGACTATTTCAAGCGCATGGCAGAAGCAGTCGCTGCTGACGATTACCAAGAAACCCGATGAGCGATTACAGATCCATAGCTTGGGCAATTACCTGCCTAGTCGTGACCGTGTTCTGCGGTAGTCTTACGACAATCGTGACAATCGATATTGGTCATCCTTTTTGGCCGGGCATTCTATTGACTGTCATCTTCTGGGCATGGTGCATACGCACTGTGTGCTGCAACATCTCTGACCGGCAGGCTCGCGCTTGGTCGGTCAAGTGCAACCGTTACCGAAAGCAACAACGCAGTGAGTGATAAGGTTCAGCGCAAACGTCTGTGTGATGATGACATTAAGTTTGTCATTCGCAGCATTGTGCGCGAGACTGATTCACTCGAGCGAGGTTTCCTGATGCACCTGCGTCTTAGAAGCCGACTCAGACACAACACCAAAACACAACAAGACAATGTCGAACAACGACCCGCAGGAGGCTACTGCGAATCAAATAGCTAAACCGACACCTGAGCCTAAAAAAGGCCAGGCACTGGCAGCGATGGCTGACCGTATCCAGGTAGACCAGGACAAGCTCCTGACTACTCTCAAGAACACAGTGTTCAAGGGAGCAAACAATGAAGAGCTGTTGGCCCTGGTCGCAGTCTCTAATGAGTATTCTCTCAACCCGCTGACCAAGCAGATTTACGCTTTTCCTGCCAAGGGTGGAGGCATTGTGCCGGTCGTGAGCATCGATGGCTGGGTAGCCATGTGCAACAACCATCCTGAGATGGATGGCATGGTCTTCGAGAACGAGATCATAGGAGACAAGCTCATTGCGGTGACTTGCAAAATCTACCGCAAGGATCGCAGCCACCCTATCCAGGTCACTGAATACCTGGAGGAATGCAAGCGCAGCACTGACCCCTGGAGGCAGATGCCTAGCCGCATGCTGCGCCACAAGGCACTGATGCAGTGCGCTCGTTATGCCTTTGGATTCTCTGGAGTAACCGACGAGGACGAGGCCGCAGACACGCCTGGCATGCGCAACGTCACCCGCAAGGAGACAAGCATGACCGAAGAGGTCAAACCTGTCTTTGCCAAGAAGCAAGCCGCAGTAGACGTAGATCCTATCGACGAAGTCGAAGACTACGAGGACTTGAGCGATTGTGGATTCGATCCTCTTGATATGCCAGAAGAGGAAGAGTCGCACGCGCAACCCGTTAAGACCGATTTGTGGGACGAGGAAGGAGGTCAGGCATGATCATCATCGACGTTCCACAAGGCAGCACTGATTGGTTCATCCACCGTCTCTACAGACTTACTGGATCTGACATGAAGCGCAACATCACGAGCACCGGCAAGTGCTCGAAATCGGAAGCCGCAATCAAGGCTATCGACAAACTGATTGCAGGCATTGACCTAGCAAACTTGTTGATCACCAAAAAAGACGAGATCGGTGACCTCGACGACTACGAATTTAACAAGTTCATGTCCGAGTTCACTGGCGAGAAGTTTACCGGCAACCGTCACACCGAGCGCGGCAAAGAGAACGAGGCAGACATCATAGCCAACTTGTCTGAGCTAATCGGTAGCCAGGTGCAGGATGTGGGCATGGTAGTCATGGGTGATGACCCTAATGGCGTAGTGTCATGCTCTCCTGATGGTCTTATCTACGAGGGCGGCAAGCTCGTGGCCGGTGCCGAGGTTAAGTCACCATGCTACTGCAACTACATAGGTCATGTAGCTTCAGGTGTCCTGCCAGACGACTACAAGCTCCAGGTCCACTCCGGCATGATCATCTGCGAGGTCGACACCTGGCACTTCGGATCCTACTTCAGAGACAAGCCATTGTATCATCAAGTGGTGAAGCGCGACAGTTTTACAGACAACCTGGAGAAGGGCATCGAAGACTTTAAGCTGCTCTACCAGGAGCGATACGAAAGAGTCATGGATGCGATGGAAAAGCTGGGTGTCAAAAAATAGTTAAAAGTAGTGGTTGACCCCATGAAGTGTCCATGATACTTCATGGGGCATCATGAAAAACGAAACACCAATCCACAAACTCAGACCAGTGAATTATAGTTATTCAAACAATGTTCACATCGTCGAGAATAAGAACGTAGGCAACGTGAAAAGTGCTGCCCAAGCAGCTTTTGCTGCTGGCGCATACGAGTTAGCAAAAACCGCTTTGTCTTATATCGAATCTAACGACACCAAGGGTTTGTTTGAGTATCTGCAAGCTGCCAAAACAAAAACCTTTTATAGCGAGCCTTATTAACACCACCACACCACACCAACACCACATCACATGATTGTATACACTGTAAAATACACAGATTCTGACACTCAGGATCTGACAGTCTCATACAAGGCTACACAGGCAGACGCCTTGTCCCTTGTGCGAGAAATCAAGAAAACTGGATTCCATCCTTCTACCGGTGTTCGAGTTGATCTCGAGGATCCGGTGCAGGCAGAACCTATTGAGGTTCCTACTAGCGACGGTCGTCAGTCTCTCTGCGACTTCCTGAATCAGCAATTTGAATGGAGCTACGGGAGGGCATCAGCATGAACATGATCACACGTCCACAACGCAAAGCACTGCGCACCTGCGCCAGGATTGCCAAAGAGCACGGTGTGGCATTGCGCGACATGATTGCCCCACATGGCACCAGCCAGGTAGTTCTGGCCAAGCAGTGCGCCATGTATGAGCTGCGCAAAAACCACGGCTGGTCATACACCAGAATAGGCAAGTTTTTCGGATTGAAGACGCACGGTTCTGCATTGCATGCTGTCAGGAAGATACAACGTCTAAAAGACAAGCGCATCATGATACAACCTGCATCACCCGACGACATCCAAGATCCATTCGAGGGAGCCAAGAAGCTGACCGGAGTCTCTATTACCATTGCTGCACGCAGAGACGACAATACTGAGCACTTCACAACGCTCGGCACCTTGGTAGCTCCTAACACCGAGAAGCTAAAAGCTGCCATACGTTTTCTGCACGCGAACGATCTCGAGGTAAACCTGGCCGACACACGTCCATGCCAGATTCAAATCATTCACAAATCCCAGGAAAAATAACACAACGCCATCATGCATTTAGATTACAAAACAGGCATACCGCTTAGAATACAAATGCTGCGCCTAAAGCCAAAGCGCAGCCGCAAAGAAAACAAGCAGATCCGCGAATGGTTGAAGTCATATCGCAAAACTAGCGACCCACGGCCTGAAACCATAGAAGCCTACACTGTCTGACAACTTGCAAACCAACAAACACCATGACACAGCAAGAACTATTCTACCCAGACTCTCCTGGCTACAAAGAGAAAGACGGCACCTCACAGCAGGCTGCTGAAGACATCGCGCCCAAGGCGAAGACCATACGCCAAAACCTGTTGGCACTATTCCAGGGTGGGTCCGATTACACGCCCGAGGAAGCAGCAGAAGAGCTGTGCGTCGATATCCTGGCAGTAAGACCACGGTTTACAGAGTTGAAGCTGCAAGGCGAGATCCACAAGACCAGTGCAACCAGACCCAACCTGAACGGCAAAAACGTGCGAGTGTGGGCATTAGGAGAAGGGAGCAAGTAATGCACACGGCAAAAACATTATTCAGCGTCGGTGGCATGATTGTTGATCGGGCAAAGTATGATGCCTGGAAGCAGGACATGATGGCAAAGATTGCTAAAGAGCATGAAGAGCGCATGGACAAAATTAATTCGCGCTCTAATGAGGAAAGCACTGAGCATGCCTGCACCGAAATAACTCAGCTTAATGACAAGCTAAAGAGAACTAGCGTGCAGCGTTATAGAGTCAAAGAGACAGACAATATCGAAGACCTATACAGCACTATTGTGGCAACGGAATATCAGCGCAGCCCATACTACCGACACGCTCTCATTGACAACCCTGCCATACAGAATCACCTGCCGGAGGACGACTGCCATCTCGAGGCAGCAGCCGTATCGCTTGGCATGGGTTGCCGTATGCTACCATCAAACAGATACTCATGAAGACATTACTGATATTTGTCCCGGGAGAACCCAAAGCGCAGCCCAGGCCCAAGGCCAGGCGTGCTGGCAACCACGTCAGCATTTACACCCCGGCATCTGCCAAGGCCTGGAAGCAGGCAATCATGCTGCAATACCAAGGCCTTAAACCAGGCAGGCAAACCCGGTTTGCAAAGGATGTCGCATTGCATGTTGAATTGAACTTTCACATGCCCAGACCGAAATCGCATTTCCTAAAGTCAGGATTGCGCCACAATGCCCCCTCCTGGCACACCAAGCGTCCAGACTGTGACAACCTAGCCAAGGCCGTGCTCGACGCCCTACAGGACGCTCAGGCCTTCCACGAGGACTCACAGGTGGCATTGCTCAGTGTGACAAAGCAATACGCAAAAGAAGACGACTGTCCTGGGTGCCTGATCCAGATTTACGAGATGTCAAACAATGTGAAAAAGCCCAAATAGTAATTGAACAACCGTTACACGTAACGCTACACCGTTATTAGTCATGCAACAATACACCAAGCTGTTTAACAGCATAGTAACCAGCACCATTTGGTGCGAAGACAAGGCCACGAAAATACTGTGGATCACCATGTTAGCTCTCTCCGATAAGAACGGTGAGGTGCATTCTTCGGTGCCAGGCCTAGCCCGGGTAGCCGATATTAGCATAGAGGAGTGTGAAACCGCGCTCGAGAAGTTCATGTCACCAGACCGCTACAGTCGCACAGAGGACGACGAAGGACGGCGCATAGAGAAGATTGAAGGAGGATGGTCTATTATCAATCACAGGAAATACAGGGACATGGCCTCGGACGCCGACCGCAGATCACAAGCAGCCGAAAGGCAGCGAAGGTTCAGAGAAAAGCAAAAGCGTAACGCAGAAAGTAACGCCTGCGTAACGCAAGAGTCACCCCAGAATCCACATACAGATACAGATACAGAAGCAGATACAAATACAAACCCATCGAACGACCGACCGAACGTCGTGGATTTGGATAGGTTGCAGGCAGAAGTCAAAAAGCTGCGCAAGGCCTGGGATCAACCCTTTAGCACTGTAGAGCTGCAACTGTTGAAGGATGCCGCAATTTTCCTGGAGCCTCTTATGGAGGAGGAGTGGGAGAACATCCGTAAGTATTTGAACTGGCGCAAACCTGAAGGGGATCCAGCATGGCAACCTCGCCTGCTGCACAAGTTTCTGGAGACTGCGAAGACCGTAGTGGCAGACGCAGCACGCTGGCAGGTTAAGCGCAAAAGCCTAGAGCCGGTAGCTCCTGCTAGGGTAGTGCCTATGGAAATGGACGACGAAGCCAAGGCCGAGGCAGACAAGCTGTTTGAAATGATGAAAAAGAAATGAGGGAGTGCTTTGGTTTCGACAATACTTTGGTATTGGATGCGGGTTCAATTCCCGCCACTTCCACTATGCAAATCGATAAAACCGATAAAACCGATAAACACATGACAATAAACGACCCGACAGATTGGCAACCAATCGAGACGGCACCAGAAGGCGACTACATTTTAATGTGGGTTCCTGGTCCATCAGGCACCGAGATCCGCGCCGGTTACTACTGGGGCTGGTGGGAATGCGCTTTGACTATGAAAGAGGTCGAGCCAACCCACTGGATGCCGCTGCCAGAACCGCCAACCGAGGACGAGAGAGAACAGCAATGAGCCAAAAAAGAACTCACTCTTTCATAGAGTCTGCAACTAATACGATAGTTGGCTACGCCGTAAACTTTGTAGCCAACATGCTGATACTGCCCCTGTTCGGCTTCCATGTCACGATTGAGCAAAATATACAGATTTCAATATTGTATGTCCTAATCAGTATTATCCGAGGATACTGCATCCGCAGATTATTCAATATTAATGTCGGATAAAATACACAATAACCGACACATGATTGAAACGAATACAGATTCAAGGGGCCGATGTTACCGAAATAGACTTCGGGAACATCAAAATGAACCACAAACCGAGGACGACCAATGACAACGCACAACCAAACATGGCAACCCATTGAGACTGCACCAAAAAACGGGACTTGGGTGATTCTTTTTCTGGACGGAATAGGTAGGTCAATTTGTGCCTACTACTCAGAAGCCGCAGGGAAATGGGTAGATACGTGGTGCGCTTACATTAACGAGCGACCATACAACGCCTCCCACTGGATGCCGCTGCCCGAACCACCAACCGAGAACGGAGAGAGTTGATTTATGAACGTAGTGAATTACATCCAACGACTTGTTCTGCCAAAGGATTCTCTGAGTGGCGATGAGCTGGAACAAATATTCCACGATTGCCACATTGATTACCCCGGCAGAGATATTGAGCCACTAGAGCTTG
Organism: Akkermansiaceae bacterium; assembly: GCA_049609505.1. Classification (GTDB taxonomy): domain Bacteria; phylum Verrucomicrobiota; class Verrucomicrobiia; order Verrucomicrobiales; family Akkermansiaceae; genus Oceaniferula. The sequence continues at coordinate 10,296 of JBMYYO010000013.1, forward strand.
TAGGGATCTTAATGGAGCGCAGCATCATGCTTGGGAAAGAAATCGAACACGAAAGGCAGAACGAGAAAGGACAGTGACCATGGGGGATTCGATTTTTTACTGCGCCAACTGCGAGACGAACCAGTTTTGCCACACTGAGAGAAAATGTATGCGACAAGCCCATGGTTCACCTGCGCCGCTTTGTTCTGTATGCGCCACACCGCTGGAGGACGATGGCGAGTTCATCTCATGTCCAGAGTGTTTTGAGATTATGGACGACAGCCCAAGCAAACAGAACAGATGAGATCATGAGTGAGCGAAGCGAATCAGATGCATCGAATTGTTCGGCTGAATTTTGTCAGTCCTTGCCTCCCAGCATAGAGAAAACAATGGCATTCGTGCGTCGCCGTGAGTGGTTGCAGGATAATGCTCCATATTGCCCAGAGTGTGGCAATGGACGGCAGCAACAGCTTGTGGATCACATTTTCAGCAAGACCGCTAAATGGAAGTGCCGCATCTGCGGACACCGATACGAAAAAGAGCCGAACCAAACAGGACAGGAACCACCAACCGAGGATTCCTAATGGGACTCCTAATGGGACTCCAAGTAGGATTGACAACTGTGGCATACTGCAATCAAGACGACACAGCATTATGGCAGCAAAAAAGAAAGTAACGAAGAAGACCGGACGCAAAAAGGGTATGACCGATCAGCAGGAGCTGTTCTGCAAGGTATACGTCAAGTGTCTCAACGCAACCAGGGCTGCAAAAGAAGCAGGCTACAGTGAAGCTACTGCCGGTAGCCAAGCGCATGATCTCCTGAAAAAACCTGAAATCCGAGAGTATTGCCAAAAGCTAATGGATGAACGGGCTGAAAGGCTCAGAATCGACGCCGACCGTGTGCTCGAAGAGCTGAAGTGTATTGCCCTGTGCGACATCGCCCAGGCCTACAGGGAGGATGGATCTCTTAAACCATTGCAGGACATGGACGAGGAAACCAGGCGAGCCATCGCAGCCCTGGATGTGCTAGAGGAGTTCGAGGGCAAAGGGGAAGACCGGGAGATGGTAGGCTACACTAAAAAAATCAAGTTCACTGACAAACTGCGAGCACTGGAGATGATCGGTCGCCACCTGCGTATGTTCCCGATATCAGCAGACATTACAGCACAAAGCGGAGATGGTCAGCCGCTCGAGATCAGGATCGGTGGATATGTCTGATGCCGTTAAGATTAGCCTGTTCCCGCGCAAGCAGTTCAAAGATTTTATGGAAACCACCAAGAGGTGGTGCTGTCTCATTGTCCACCGACGTGGTGGCAAGACCTACTCGAGCCTTCAGAAGCTGCTAAAACGAGCCATAAGCCACGACCGGCCCGGTCCACCCAAGCGATACGCATACATTGCGCCTACCCAAGCCCAGGCCAAGGACATTGCCTGGAACTATCTTAAAGACTTCACAGCGAACATACCCGGTGTGCAGACCAACGAGTCAGAGCTGAAGGTAACGCTGCCAGACAAGACTACCATGCGGCTATACTCAGGCGAGAGCTACGAACGCATGCGCGGTCTTTACTTTGACGGCATCATTATCGACGAGCCGGAGGACATTGACCCCGTAGCCTGGCGCGAGGTCATACGTCCCTGCCTTACCGACTACAAAGGATGGTGCATATGGATCGGCACCGTGAAGGGCAAGAAGGGGCAATGGAAGCGATACAGTGAAGGCAAACAGCTAGACTCCTGGTTTACGATGAACCTTAAGGCGAGCGAGTCAGGCATCCTGGATGACCAGGAGCTGCACGAGATCCGCACAGACCCGATGATGACCGAAGAGGCATACCGGCAGGAGTATGAGAATGATCCCACGGTCGGCATCGTGGGTGCCATTTACGCCAAGCAAGTGGCAGAAGCAGAAGCCGCAGGCCGAGTGATGAACTTCGAGCGCGACAAGGGTGCGCTAGTCCACACTGTGTGGGATTTAGGATCGCCCTGGAACACTCGAGTCATTTACTTCCAGATGGTCGGCCCCACGATACGAATCATTGACCACGACACCGGGCTAGACCTGGAAACCGGTGACCGTGTTGCCCACATGTTGGCTAAGGGTTACAACTATGGCACGCACTGTTTGCCGCATGATGCTAATCAGACCAGACCGGGAGGCATGTCTTTTTCTCAAGAGCTATACACCGCAGGCCTGAAGAACATAGCCATCATACCGCGCACTGATGACGTGTGGCGCAGAATCAACAGGATGCGCGAGATGTTCGCCAACATCTATTTCAACAAGGACAAGACCGTAGACCTGCTCGATTCCCTAGAAAGCTACCAGGCCAAAGAGGAAAAAGAGTCTGCCACCATTACATCCAGGATAGTAAACAACTGGGCATGTCACGACTCAGATGCGTTTGGATACATTGCAGAAGCAGAGTGGGCAGGCATCATTGAACCAAATCTTTCACACACATACCCATCAAAAAAAGGAAAACGCAAAGTCAGGCGCACAGTTACTGTTGCAGACGCTAGCGAGTTTGAAGATTATCCGGCCTCAGACAAGCCGATACAAATCTCTGGTAGCAATGTGACTAGCTACGGCAAAAGCAAAATCAGAGTTCGTCGATAATTTTGAAGGGTGGGTGCCTCTACCAGTAATGCGAGGTCGGGGGTTTGGTGTTTTTCCCTCCGTCATTCACCCACCCTTCTCTTGTCGATTTCTATTTATCAGGATATGATCACAATCAAATGGACGACCCGTTTCTCATCAAGATATGCGATCTGCCTGAAGGCACGGTGATTAGCCACGGCTTGATCAATGCCATTAGCGACGAGTTCTTGGCCAGGCTAGGACCGATACCGCAGCACAGAGTGGATCACCTGGTGGCAGAGTTTGCGCAGCAACCTGACCCAAACTATTTGCCGGAGCACACCCAGGAGATACTCGACGAGATTTACGACTCAAACTTTGGCGACTCAGGCATATGACACCTGCGGAAAAGGCAGCGCAACAATACCAGATAATGGAATGCGACCGCACGTTTTTGCAGGACTTGGAGTCTCACATGTTGCACGGCTACGTATTGTCAAATAACAGATGCTTCATCCTATGTCGTTACGTTTCGCGTAATTGGAACCTGGATGACATGGCTGACCCAGACCACAACCCGCCAGGAAACCTAGATTGCATCTACATGTATTTAGCAGTTGGCGACATAAAAGAGTTCTTTACTTTCCCACACCAGCCAGTTAAGTGGGTAGCGTTCTCGCGCAGAGGCAAAGCTCCGCGCATCTACAGTTACGACACTCTCAAACAGAAAATTTATCATGGGACTCAGCAAACCTAAGACGCCTAAAATGCAAGATCCTGCTCCCCGGGTGCGGGAGTCAGTGCAAGACCAAGCAGACAAAGCAACTTCGCAGCGCAAAAAAGAAAAGAAGCGCAGAGGCTATGCAGCTACTAAGAATCCTGGCCGTGATACCATGTTTAGTGAAGGCGCAGGCAACACTAAGCTAGGCTCAGGTTCTACCATGTTTTCTAATGGCGGATATTGAAAAGCTCTGCCGAGTATACTCGGCCCTCCAATCTGAACGAGGATCCTGGGATTCATTTATCCAGGAGATCGCAGAGGTGGCATGCCCACGTAAGGCATACATCACCCAAAAAACTAATGCGCCTAATGGCGAGGTAGAGTCTCGTCTTTACAACACAACTGCTGTGCAAGCCAACCAGACTCTGGCGCACGGGCAGTTGACCTACGCTATGCCATTCTCGGAAAGGTGGTTCACCGCAGAACCTCCACGAGACATGGATAACGATGCTACCCGGAGATGGTATGCGAAAGCAGGAGAGATCATGGCAGAAGGCCTGGCGACTTCATCTTTCTACACACGCGCACATGAAGCATGCCTAGACCGGGGAGGCTTCGGCATTGGCACTATATTCTGCGAAGAAAGCATTAACAGCAAGTCAGGCCTATTCTTTGCGGTGCCGCAAGCAGGCAGCTACTGCGTGGCAGAAAATGCAGAAGGCATGGTGGACACCATGTATTGGGAGCGCGACATGACTGCCGACCAGATTGCCGGTAAGTTCGGCGAAGACAAGCTGTCACCAGAATCTCGCAAAGCGTATGGCAAACCAGACGAACGCTACACCCGCAAATTCAAAGTGTGCCAGTGCGTTAAGCCGCGCAATAATCGAGACTACTCCTCATTCCAGGCCGTAGAAAAGCCATTTGAGTCTACGTATTTCATGCCCGACGAAAAGTGGGAGCTACGAGAAAGCGGATACGACGAACACCCATTCTTTTGCAGTAGATACCTTAAGTGGGGGACTGACCCATACGGTTGGTGTCCCGGGTGGCAAGCATTGCCAGCGGCGCGTCAACTCAACTTCCTCGAGAAGATGATGGACACTATGGCAGAGGTAGCTCTCTACCCGCGCATGCTTATCCCTGCGAACATGGCGAATGACGTAGCACTCGGGCCTGGTGGTGTTACAGTTTACAATCCTTTCCAGAATGCCAAGCCCGAGACTTGGGGCTATGAAGGGAAATACGAGCCAGGCATCGAACGCTTACAGCGTCGTGAGCAAGAGATTAAAGACGCCTATCACTATGACCTGTTCCAGATGTTTTCCCAACTGGACAAGCAAATGACCGCGAGAGAAGTGGCAGAACGCGCAAGCGAGAAGCTCGTGCTGTTTTCGCCAACATTTATTCGCATGCAGGAAGAGTGGCTACAACCATTGCTGCAACGTGTCTTTTCCATTTACATGAAGCAAGCACGTTTCCCAGAACCTCCTCCCGAGGTGTTGGCAGAAGACAAGCTAGGTCTTCACGTTAGACCACCGCGCATTTCATTTACTAGCCGCATCGCGCTAGCAATTCGCAGCCTGCAAAGCAATGGACTCATGAACACCCTGGAGGCAATCCAACCTCTTATGGCAGTGGATCCATCAGTGCGTCACATATTCAAACCTCATGTAGCCGGGGTAGGAGTAGCACGCAACTTCGGCGTCAGAGAAGAATGGCTATCTACATCAGAAGAATACCAAACCGCGATCCAGCAAGAGCAAGCAATGCAGGCACAGCAGGCAGAGATGCAAGCTATCAAAGATGGAGCGCAAGCTATTGGCGCAGTCAGCCCCGAGCAAATGCAAGGAGTAGCGCAGGCCTTAGGTGGATAACCACCAGACACAACAACCCCGACACAACATGCCCGAGAACCCGCAGGACATTACCTTTGAGGAAGAAGACAACATCGAACACACAGTCAGCAGCCGCATCCTGGCAGTGACTCAGTTCGTTACGCGCAAGACCGAGGAAGCAATTATGCAAGCCGTCGGGCGCGAGATGCTCAAGGAGCTGGAAGAAGATGAAGAGCTGGATATGGATGTATTGATCCAGGCCATAAGCTACCGGTGCATCTGCAAACGTGAAGTCAGTGCCGAGCACGACGACCAGGAGCTGACCGTGATCTACCTGGACGACAAGCCCGTGATCAAGCTCGGCGACATTACGTTCACATACGCCAATGGCGTAGCTACCTACTCCCACCTTAGCGAAAGGATCCAAGACTGATGGACATTAGCATAGACCAGATAATGCAGAAGATGTCCAAGCAGGATCGTGTAGAGTCACGCCTGTATTGTCGCCTGCTAAAGTCAAAAGACGGCAAGGCATTCATGGAATCTCTGAAACGTGATATCGGGTGGGAAAGCGCAGGCCCAGCTAAAGACACGGTCGAACACCACAATGGACACATCAAGACCATCACGCCGCCTGCCAACTTGAACGAATGGATCGGACAACGGCAGGTGATTAACGGCATCCTGCAAAAGGCTGCTGTAGGGCAAAAGATTATGGACTCAGACATGGAATAAAATGGACGCACTAAAACAGCAAATAGGCGGGGGTCACTACAAGGACTTCACAATTCAACCCATTGAGTTCATTCAAGGTAACGGCCTAACATTCTGCGAGGCTAACGCGATCAAATACGTCTGCCGTCACCGCAACAAGAACGGGCGGCAGGACATCGAAAAGGCCATACACTACCTGCAAATACTTTTAGAACTAGAATACAACAACGCAACACAACCACTAAACAACTAAGACTATGGAGACTAACCAGAAGTATATGATCGACGACAAGGGCAAGCTGCACCGTGAAGGTGAAGTCATTGGCCTAGTCGATGAAGATGGCAACATCAAGCTCAAGCCAGAATCTAAGAAATACGTATCGGCAGTGACCCGATGGTATAACCAATTAGATGCGAAGCCGGAGCAGGAGCCTGCGGCAGAGATCACAGAACGTCCAAAGCTGACGCCCGAGGAGCAGGTCGCTGCTGACATGAAAGGCGTAGAAAAGGAAGCCCAGGAGGAAGCCATCGCATACAAAAAGGATTGGCGCGACGATGTGGAATTTGGCGAGAAGATCGGGCAACCGGTGCCAAAGAAAAACCCTAAGTTCGGGGACAAGACCCCGGCATACGTAGAGTGGCTAAAGAAATACCGGCCAGAAAAGTGGGCAGAGAAATACGGCTACAAAGGCGAAGGCCAGGTGCCAGTGTATGAGCTGAACAAGGAAACCGGAGTCGAAGAGTTCAACGGATACAAAGACGCCACGTTTACACGTCGCAAAACCCACATGACAGAAAAGCCTGAAACCAACGTCGAGCTAGACGAGTCAATGGATTGGGACGCCTAAGCAACTTCAACCTATAGAAATTCAGACACATGCTATACAAACATTTGTTTAACTCATTCCTTCGTAACGAAGAAGGTGGTGACGGGGGCGACGGTGGTGGAGGCACTGGCGAAGGCCAGGACTCGACTATCTTCGGCCAGGGTAACGACGGTCAGTCACAGGAAGGCGAAGGCCAACAGTCAAGCAACAGTCAAGCAAACAGCAAGGGTGGAGACTTTTCGTTTGGCTCGCTATTGGATGATGAAGGCAACTTTGTGCCGGATTGGATCGACCGGTTGCCAGAAGCGCAGCGCGAAAAGTTTAAGGAAAACTCTAAGCACTACGGTAAATACAAAAACCCGATACACGCTTTGGAGCACACTCATAGCTTGCAAACACTGCTTGGTTCTAAGGCCGATGCAATAGTCATGCCTGCCCAGGACGCACCCAAAGAAGAATGGGACGCATTTTTTACTAAGCTAGGCAGGCCAGAAACTCCTGAAGGTTACAACTTAACTGCGCCTGAAGGATTGCACGAGTTAATCAAGTTCTCTGAGGAAGACGCAAAACAGTTCACAAACCTAGCGCACGAAATTGGACTCACTCCGCAGCAAGTAGCACGCTTGGCTACCTATGACATGGAGCGCATGAATGCTATGGCAGAGAGCAATGAAACTGAAGCGCAGGAAATTACAGCTAACCACTTAGCCGAAAACAAAAAGAAATTGGAGAAATCCTGGGGCAGTGGCAATGACTTCAGCGAGAAACTAGAAATAGCTAGGCGTGCAGCCATGACGTTTGGCTATGACAGTGAGGCGTTGCAGAGTAACCCTATCTTTGCCAACGCAGAGGTGCTGATGATCCTGGAGAAAGCAGGCGCAGGCATGCGCGAAGACCAACTTGTCCAAGGCGACGATGGCAGTAACGCATCCTTCAAGGCTAAGGCTAACGACATCATCAACAACGAAGCCAACCCAGAATACAAAAAATACTGGGCAGGCGATGAAGCCACTGTGGACAAGGTCCGCACCTGGATGGGTATGAGCTAATGCATTGACACTCAGTATCATTTAGGGCTTATTCAGTCTGACGCAATTAGACGGCAATGGTCACGCCTGTCTCGCCCCTGGTCGATTACACAAAGTCGGCCAGGGGTTTTCTGTTGACCGCATACGTAAAATCGTGCTAATTGAATCCCACAGACCGGATCACCCGAGCAGGCCCACCTTGTAGTGGATCACCGCAAATTGCCCAGGCCCGAGAGTATTGAATGCTCTCGGGCTATATTTTTTCCCGAGAGTGACACGTTAATTCTAACCAACTCACTCCAATGTCGGATACTACTATCCCCCAACACTATACCGACCAGTTCGATCAAAACTGGCAGCACCTTGTGCAGCAAGGCGAAGGTCGGATCCACTCCTTGGTTCGCCAGGAGACAGTTAAGGGCAAACGCAAACTGCTGAACTTTATCGGCAAGAGCACTGCTCGTCTTATCACCACACGCTCGGGCAAAACCATCCCGTCCAACACACCCTTCGCAAAGCGCAAGCTCTCGCTCCGCGCCTATGACGAAGTCTACCACGAGGACGAATGGGACGAAGAGCTTCTCGGCGAAGTCAGCTCTCCTCGTAGTGCTGTAGTCGAGTCGCACGCAATGGCCTTCCAACGCGCCTACGACCAAGCCGTCATCGATGCCTCCACTGGCACCGCATACGTCGGCGAGGATGGCGACGAAGCCGTTGATCTCCCGTCTACCCAAAAGGTGGCAGTCAACTACATCCACGGAGGAACCGGATCCAACTCCGGCCTGACCCTGGCCAAGATCATCAAGGCCAAGTCTATCCTGGGTGTTAACGAAGCCGCAGGCCAGAACAACAGCAAGATGCTCGGTAGCAGACTGCTCTTCCTGGTTTCGCAAGTTCAGCTCGATGATCTCCTCGTGAACGTCGATCAAGTCTCCAACAGTCGCTACGCCGACGTGAAGGCACTGATCGAAGGCGAAGTCGATCACTTCATGGGCTTCCACTTCATTCGCACTCAGCTTCTGGCTCTTGATAGCTCGACTGATATCCGCACCTGTGTCGCTATGACCTCCTGCGGTGTCGCATTCGCTGCTAACGGCAAGAGCACTAAGTTCTCCGTGCGTGATGACTTGAACGAGACTCTCCAGGTTCGCACCAAGGGTCGCCACGGTGCCACTCGCACTGAGGAAGAGAAAGTCGTCGAAGTCTCCTGTGATGAGTCGCCCTGATGAATCCTAATCACTGAACTAGAACCATTAACCTGAAAGGATAATACATCATGCCAACTCACGTAACTGACGTTGCCACTAAGCAAACCCCCGTCGAAGCTGCCGATACCTGGAGCCGCGACGCTGGTAATAAGCAAACTGGTAACCTACTGTTCATCGATGCCACTTACACACTCACCAGTGGCACTGACGAGACTTCCGGTGATTTGATTAACATCTGCAAGATCCCCGCAAACGCGAAGGTCGTGCCGCATCTCTGCAAGATCAGTGCTGAAAACCCCGGCACTGCATTCAACATTGCGAAGATCGGTCTGATCAAATGCGACGTGGATGGATCCGCTACCGATGACGATGACGCAGTATCTACTGCCATCAACATCTCTGCTGGCGGTGCATTCGACTTCGCATGGGCTGCACAAGCCATCGCGCAGGACGACGTTGCAGAAACCGAGGACATGTGGCTCCAGGCCGAGCTAGGCACCATCACCAGCCCTACTGCTGGTCAGAAGGTCCGCTTCCTGATTGCCATCGCCCCTGGTGTCTAATCGCATCGAACCGCAAAAGTATTCCTAAGTCTTTTAGACTTCGGTAACCACGGGGGGTCTGGGTAGTTGTGTCCCCAGACCCCCTTCTTTTTTACATACGCCAATGAGCACGAGCAAAACTGATATCGCTAACCTTGCACTCCAAAAGATTGGAGTCAGTCCCATCAACTCTATTGACGACGAAGGCAGCAAGCCTGCCCGGACCTGCAAGCAAAACTACGATCACGCACGCAGGGTGACCTTGATGAAGGCCCAGTGGAAGTTTGCCAAAAAGCTCGTAGGCTTATCCAAGGACGCAGCCGCACCTGCTTGGAAGTGGCAGGCATCTTACACGCTACCTGTAGACCACCTGAAGCTAGTCGAAATCGAAGGTGAGAACGTATGGGAGCCTAAAGAATACTTCGACGTGCAACAGGGCAAGCTGATGCTATACCTGGACACTGCCAGTGACGCACCTGCCGACACTGTGAATATCGAGTATATATTTGACCAGCAAGACACCACCACGTTTGACCCGCTGTATGTGGATGCCTTAGCGTATCAGCTAGCGGCATTGATTGCGCGACCATTAACCGGCAGCGACTCCAAAGAGCAAGAGCTAGTGGAGATGTTTACAACTCTGGCACTGCCATCAGCGCAGGAACACAACGGTCACCAGACCGTGACCGATAACAACAACCCAATCATGAGGATCATGGCAGACTCTTACCTGAGAAAAGCTAGGCGCACTAGCTATGGTTCAAGCACTGGACTAGACCGATGATTGTTCAGAATATCCCGTCATTTGCAGGTGGCGAAATGTCACCGCTAGTGTATTACCGTAGCGATCTAGAAAAATATCGCACGGGGTGCAGAACGCTGCGCAACTTCACTCTTACTCCATACGGCAGCGCAAAGCGCAGGCCAGGACTGTCTTACACTGCAACTGCACCAGGCAAGACGAGACTAGAGACATTCCAGATATCAATCGAAAAGACGTTCGTGATGGAAATCACGGCAACACAAATACGCTTTTTCAAGAACGACCAAATCGTCCAGGCACCTGGTGGTGGCGACCTTACAATTACTACGCCCTACAGTAATGAAGACTTGTTTGAGATAGACATCAAGCAGATCAACAACGTGGCATACTTTGTTCACGCTAATTACCCTCCATACAAGCTCACTAGGTTTAATGACGACGTGTGGACGTTTGCCCAAGTAGTTTGGAGCTACCCGCCAATGAACACAGAGAACCTCGACGAGAATCTCACCTTGTCTACCGGGCGCGTGGGCTATGTAGGCGAAACCCAAACTTTGACAGCATCAGACGCCCTGTTTGTGCCAGGACACGTAGGATCATACTTTCAAATTAGCCACGAACGACCCAAAGATCAGTTTGAAACTAAGATCGTAGCCAGTTCATCTAATAGTGGCAAATACTCACCAGAAATCTGGGTGCAAGGCGTATACCGATTCAGCACTGGAGGAACCTGGGGAGGGACGTTCACGCTCGAGATCAATGAAGGCAAAGGCGCAGGATGGGAGCAGTTTGCCATATACACATCAGACAAAGACGCAAACTTTGATGTAGAGCGCACACAGGACGAAGCTGTGCGCATGCGAATTAAATACGATCAAACTTTATCACCAAGCGGTCGCAGCTTTGCGTTAATCGATACTGCTGAACCATACATTCGTGGGGTAGTAAAAGTCACCCAAGTAAACTCAGACCGGATAGCAGCCGTGGAAGTATTTAAGCCGGTGCAATCTGGTGCTACTGCTGTGTGGCGCGAAGGAGCCTGGAGCGACAAAAACGGGTATCCCAAAACGATTTGCACCCATGAGCAGAGACTTGTGTTTGCGAGCACAGAAACACGCAAGCAGACGATCTGGGCATCTGCGGTGGATGACTACGAAAACTTTGAGCCAGGCAGCAATGACGACCAATCCTGGACGCACACTCTGCTTTCAGGCCAAGCAAACGACATCCAATGGCTGGTAAGTGAAAAGGCATTGCTGTGCGGATCTACAGGCGACGAATGGGTGATCTCTTCGAGCAAAGAAGACGGCGTCATTACCCCGACGAACGTGCGTGCCAGGAGGCATTCGGGCAACGGCAGCGACGACATCGCCCCCATACTAATTGATGACGCGACTGTATTTGTGCAACGTGGAGGCAGCGTAGTCAGGAAAATGTCATACAGCTTCGAGGCAGATGGATACAATACTGCTGATCTTACCTTGTTGGCAGAGCACATTACAGGCGATGGCATAGTAAGCATGGCACTGCAATCGCAGCCAGAGCAGGTCATTTGGGCAGTCACCCGTGACGGCAGGCTCATTGGCCTGACACTAGACGAAGGCCAGGACGTAGTAGGATGGCACCGGCACAGCACTGGCACGACAGATCAGTTCGAGGACGTAACCGTTCGCAAGGTCAAAGGGCAAGACGATCAGATATGGGTAGTCGTAAAGCGCACAATCAATGGCGCAACAGTTCGCTACATAGAACGGTTAAAGCCAGATGGGTTCTTTTTGGAGGATGCATGGTCACTGCTATACCAAGACACATACGGCATGACGCCTTGGACATTATACGAATTACCGACTACTGAAAGTGATTGGCAACTTATAGACAATACCTGGCAAGTTGGTGATGTCGTATTTTTTCGAAAATCCACAGGTGGAAGTTACGATTCCGTAATTTACGGTGTGCCATTTGTAGCAGATTACACTGACGCAACAAATTACCAACAGGTTTGGTATTGCGCAGTAAGTCACGACACAGATTCTTCTTCTGATTGGTATACATCTGACAACGACAATAGGCCTTATCTTAGAGCTATAAGCGGATCTAACACTGACCACGAATGGCACGAGGTAGAGTCTTGGCAAAACAATGGGCTAGCACACAGTTACCAATACGATGCAGATGGCTATGACACAGATTACGTCTACAATTCTGCCACCAACAAAATTTACCGGTGCATTCAATCGCACTCGTCTTCTTCAAATGATGAGCCAGGAGTAGGGTCGCATACCGCAGATTATTGGGTAGAGGTGACTGATTTAGGCACACCTACTCCTTATTCGCCATCCAGCCCAATATACGAGATTGGCGATCCTGACGTGCAGCACAACGGGTTTATATGGACTCCTGCGCAAGATAAGCCAGCACGTGCAAACAATGCCCCAGCAGCAGGAGTGTCTGAATGGGACGAAAACTTTCAAACCTATGCGCTGAACGACGAGACTGTTCACAATGGATTGCCATACAAATGCATCTTGGCACACACGGCTGCATCAGACCGCGAGCCAGGCACAGGAGCTTCCTGGTCAACCTACTGGGAAGTCATCCAGGGACAATACACGGCAGGCGACATAGCCAGCGAAGACGGCATTAACTACAAGGCAAAGTCTACGCACACCCCAGCCGCAAGCAGTAGACCGGGCGTAGGCGCATCCTGGGAAACATACTGGGAGCGAGTCACCGACGAGGATAGCGTAGACTTCTACGTAGACGCAGGCCTTACATTGCTCAACCCAGGGACTATCACAGAAGTTACCGGCCTCGGACACCTAGAAGGTGAGACTGTGCAGGTATACGCCAATGGCGCAGTCCTGGCACCACGAACAGTTTCCAGCGGGGCTATACAGCTCAACCAAGAAGGGGATCCAACAGATTACGAACACATTTCTGTGGGCATCAGCTATGAATCACAGCTCGAGCCTATGGCACTCGAGGTGCAAATGCAAAACGGCACTAGCGTCAGCCGGGAGAAGCAGATCACAGAGCTAGCAGTAGCAGTGCGAGATTCTTACGGCATGAAGGTAGGCACCGATGCAAACGGGCCTTTCGATACTGTCACGTTCTATAACGGAGAAAACGCTACACCGCTATTGTATTCAGGCATCAAAGAGTTCAAGATCGACCACGACTATGAAATGGACGCGACCTTTATTCTGAAGCAAGACCTGCCGATGCCTCTACACATCCAGGCCATTGTTTGCAAATTTAAGACCTATGGAGATAAGCTCTGACATACGCATACGAGAATATGCAAAGGAGGACTACCCCGTGCTGCGTGGGTGGTGGCAGGAGCATGACGCCGAGCCTATGCCTGAACAGATTATTCCTCCGTCATCATGCGTGGTCGAAGACGAGAAAGGTGCCGCAGCATTTGGTGCTGTGTTCCTATGCAACGCAAACCACGTAGCCTTTTTTCACGGCATGGTCACCCGCCCGGGTATGTGCATGAAGCATTCGTATCGCATGCTCAAGGCATTGCAGGACGGCATCGACATCATCATGGCAAGCGGTGGTCACACCATTCTTTTCGGCACAGTGCAACCAGGAGCAATGCTTCGCGGGGCAAAGAGGCTGGGATTTAATTGGTCGGATAATAACTACCACCAAGTGAATAGAATTATAACGACAAAACTAACCAACTAATCTCATGGGACTCGAAACAATGGCTATTGTAGCGGCCACTTCCTCACTGGTAGGAACTGGCATTAGTGCTTATGGACAATATCAACAGGGCAAAGCTCAAGATGCTATGGCAAAATACAATGCCAAACTGTCAGAGCAACAGGCAGAGCAAGAGGGTGTAGTGTCTGCTGAAAACGCACGACGTCAACGCGAAATGAATCGCAGGCGCATTGGTCAAATCCGAGCCTCTCTTGCAGGCAGCGGCATCAGTCTTACAGAAGGCAGCTACCTGGATGCCATAGGGCAAACGTCATCAGAGCTAGAGCTATCAACCCTAGACCAAATAAATCAATCTCGCAGACGGCAAGAAGCATATTTGAATCAAGCTACCATGCAAAGGTGGCAAGGTGCTCAGGCCAGGTTTGCAGGCAAACTTGCAGCAACTTCTACACTGTTCAAAGGCCTTTCCAAGGCTGCTTCAAGTGCTGCTACTGGGCCATCTGATGGCGCACAAGGGCAAGCATAACTTTATAAAATTATGTCAGAAGATTTTAGACCAGGATTCCAAGCAGTAAAACCTGTTGATGTAGGAGCGCGTGGCAGCATGCGCGACGTAGCACGTCCTTGGGACGCAGTAACAAGAGCAGGCGAGATGCTAAGTGAAGCAGGCGACGAAACCATGAAACTTGTCAAGCAGCAGAAAGAGGCGCAGGCAAAACGCATGGCTGCTGAGATGGAACTGGCCTTTGACAAGATGCATGCAGAATACAAGCAGGAGATCATTTCCAACCCAAACATGTCGGCAGACGAGGCCAACGCAGGATGGGAAAAATTATCCGAAGGTTTTCTTAACGAGTATGCAGGCGAAAACCGGTCACAATTAGAGCAAGACATCTTTGGAATGCGAGCGCGACAACTCACCCAAAGAGCAGGCCTGGGCATCCAGGAAGATGCGCTTATCAAAGATATGCAACTAGCCAAGCAGTCAATGCTCAACATGGTTATGCGAGGCGAGCAAACCGGCAACCGTGAAATGGTAAATAATGCTGTGGATGGTCTTAGCGGCATTCTTCCCGTCGAAGCTATTGAAAAGATAAGAATAGAGAGTGACTACAGGATGAATCGTGCTGATCTCATGAATGGCATTAAAGAAGATCCAATAGACAGTGGGTTCTACTTAGGAAGCCTAGAAGATTTCAAAAGAAACTACCCAGGTTTCAGTGATGACGACTATTACGATGCACTCGAAACGCAACGTGTCGCTAAAGGCAAAATGTATTCTGATGGCCTGGATTTATTAGAAAACAAATTCGCACTAGACCCTAGCTACTCAGAAGAGGAGCTACGTAGGGACTTTGCTTATTTTGAACCGGCTGCGCTCGAAGACATGGTTGCAAAGTATAACAAATTCAAAGGCGAACGGCACGCAGCAAACATAGCAGATCCAAATTATCAGAGAAATGCGAGCAGCTTCATGCTTAGCATGATCCATGATTGGGATCCAGTGACTACTGGATTTGATCCGGTCAAAGCAGAACTTGTGCTAATGGCGCATCAAAAATTTGAGAAAGGCGGCGCATTTCAGAAAGAGATTTTGAAAGCAATAGACGAAAAAGAAGAAAGGACTGCGCAGACGGAAGAGGATGTAGCAGAAAATTATCTTAATAATCTTCTACGAAACATAGACAAGGAACAACAATATCGCACTTTGCAAAAACAATCGTTAGGGCAAGCCCTGATGGACGGCATTCTGACCGGAGGTGATTTGCTTGAGCGTGCTGGATTCGACAATAACGAGGCTCAAGATATCCGGGCTGAGTATGACAAAATCTATAAAGACAGAACTGCTGCTGACAGGACTCCCAAAAGCCCAGAAGATGCAGAAAAGCAATACAAGGCACAGGCAGCATTGTTTCGCCAGATGTATTCAGTCAGAAGAAACAAAGGACAGGAAAACCTGACAAGGTGGGAGAAGGCAGTCATCCAAGCCGTGGTAGACGGCAAATCAGGCACGCACATGGTGGAGGTAGAAGACCCTGCTGCCAAAGAAAGCTATCACATGTATAGAGGTAAAGTCATACAACGATTCAAACAGTGGAAGCGCAATAACCCGCAACTAGCAACTGACGAGGAAAAAGTTAAACAATGGGTTAAGGATTTTAACAAAGGTGCAACCCGAGCATCAGCAGTAGAAGCCAATCAAGAAAATGAGTGACACGACCCGTATAGACACTGATCCTGCCGAAATGACACTACCTGAATCTGGCGAGATGGGCATAAGCGATAACATGGTGCTGCCTGATCGTATAGATCCTGGAGCAGACGTAGACGTTACCGGCGCACCCCGTGCTATGCCTGTGCCGTTTGAGGTTTTTAAAAACGATGAGCAATCGATGGCTAAGTTCAATGCTACTGAGCCTACGCCAGAAGAGGAGGAAGAAGAGCTTATCACCATGCCTATTCCGGCCAGCATACAGAATATGTCTGCGCCAATAGTGGAGGAGCCACCTATACAGGATGAGGATCCATTTGAATACCAGGAGCGCATCGACACGATGACTGCTGAGCTGACCCGTATATACGGAGCCTACAATGATTGGGACGCCTGGAGTAAGGGCAGGAATATCAACCTGACCATGATGGAAAACCCCGAGGAGGCGAAGATGGTCTACCGCACAACGGGCTACCTGGCTGCGCGACTGAAGGCGCAGAAAATTGACGCCGATTTATCTGATAACGATACCTATGAATTTTGGCGCGACGCCATTGCCACCCAGGACTTCGACGGTGCAGGAGTTGGCGACGACAGTGCATTCGATAAGCAGATTGCTAGCAAGGCTACAAAATACGCCCACGGCAAAGAGTTCCACAATTTGCTAATAGCCAAAGCAGGAGTGTCATCACTGCTGAATCGTGGAGGAGAGCATGGTTTCAACAAGTTTCTAGAAGAGATTGGCGAGCACCCGGGCTATGACAAAGCATTGCACGCAAATTACTTGCAGGCCTGGAACGAGATCACTTCTGACTTTGATAGCAGACCACGGGAATACCGGCAGGTAATGAACGAGATCCTGATGGGTTTCCAGACCATTGGTGAAGGCGAAGGCCTAGACCGAGGTGAGCAAGCTAACATTCAGTTTGATACGCTCATGCGCATCGATGACGAAATGTTCGACATGGCGGTCCAGGATCTATTGACCTACACGGCGACTATTCCTAAGCCAGAAGCATACAGCTTTTGGCAGGCCTTCAGCGCATCGTTTTCGCGCAACGTGGATGCCTACGCAACGTCAATGGGGCAATCATTTACGCAACGCGCATTGCGTAGCTATGAGCTTGGTGATGTCGATCCAATGACATTTGCCTCTGATATACCCCGAGCACGGTTGCCTATGACCGATGAAGAGCGCAAGAGGCGCGAGGCATCTACACAGGAATACAACAAGTATTTGAACCGGCGTGCTATTGTAAAAACGGCATTTGAGAATTACGACCAAATCGAGGGATCTAGCGTCGGCAGGTGGCTAGGTTCTGCGCTAGGCACTACAGCTACATCTTTATCTATGGCAGTGCCATATGTCGGCACCGCTGCAATGTATGCAAGCATGGAGGGTCAAGCCCGGCAGGATCTATTCATGCGCGGTTTGCAAGCAGGCCTTAGCCAAGAACAATCGCAAAACTACGCCAATAATGTCGCGCCTGTCGTGGCAGTGCCTCAGACTGCGCTTAACAAGGTGCAGCAACTTGTTGCAGTGCGCGGCAAGATGCCCAGAGGATTGCAGTGGGTGGACCGCACGATGGACAAATTAGACAATGCGATCACCAACCGGGTAGCCAGGTATGCAGGCAAAGTCGCATTGGTTACTGCTGCTGAAACCGCGATTGAGATTGGCGAAGACCTGACCCAGGACGTTGTCATGGATTTGACAAACATTCTGAATGAAGAGATGCCCGACGTAAACTGGTCTGAAGAGCTTTCCGGTGCCTGGAACAGTGCGCCCGATATTGCGGCAGAAATGATCTTCCTGTCCCTTCTCGGGGCTGCGGGTGGTATGAACGCTCGCAAACAGCACAAAGCCTGGAGAGACACCTCAGAGCTTAAAAGACGTGCTTGGGGCTGGACTAAGGAAACACGCGAACGTCTCGACAAAGCGGCAGAGCAAGCAGAGAAAACTGGCAACTTTGCAGAGTTTGGACGTGAACTAAAAGAAGCCAACAAGGAGCGCGACGCGAATAGCGAGGAAGCGCAGGAAGCAGTAGAAGAGTTTAAGAAGGCGCAGGCTAAGGCTGCTGAGTTTGAAGAGAAGATGGAGCTGGCTAACCGCCAGGCAGAAAACTCAGACTTTCCTATATTTGAATATACGAATGGAGCATGGAGCGTTATTGATCGAAATACCGGCGAGGTTATTGGATCAGGCATGAAGCGGGAGGAAGCCATCAAAACCGCGCAAGATCGCTATGTGTGGTATGAGATAAAATCTGCCAATGAGATAGCAGAGCTAGGTTCTATCATGTTGGCACAGGAGAAGGCTACCGAAGGCGACGAAACTGCAAGAGCAGAGCTAGACGAGTTTATGACTCGCTCAAAAGCCGAACAACAATACGGCAAAGGTGCAGAAGAGCGATTTGGCCAACAGCAGGAAATTACTGAAGGCCGTGGTCAGGAGACTAAAAAGGATGCGGTAATCAAAGGCATGCGTGTCGAGCAAATGAAGAAAGACGGCAAATCTGTAGTGACTCGCATCTTTGGTGGTGGTGACATCATGACAGTATTCCACGAGGAGGCACACGTTCGCCTGAAACAGGCTATGGCTCCTGGAGGTAGCTTGACCGAGGAAGGTGTAGTGGAGTTTCTACAGCACATTGACAAAGGCCTAAGCACAAAGCAGGTGGGCGACAAGCAAGTAGGCCTGAAGCTACTGCCAGACAACTTTAACGAATTAGAGGGAGAAGCTAGGGCAACAGCTATCGATGAAGCTGTTGCAGAGCTAATGGAGGTCATGGTGCTGCGCACCCGCAAGAAGGGTGGCGTCAAGGGCAACATGAACGCTAAAGACATCGAGGTAGGCATGGTCAGTGCTATGGCTAATAGGAACACAGCACTGGGTCGCGCAGCTACCGGCATTGCCAGCATGCTACGTGCTCTGCGTCAGTTCTGGGGGATCCAGTTCTATCGTCTTGCCCAACTTAACAAGGCCGTGAAAGACGGCACTGTGAGCGAGGAGAAGATCGATGACTTCTTAAATAAGCTATACGGCCTCGACGCCCAGGTAGACATGGAGCAGCGCACAGAGCGTGAAGCTCAAGAGATGGCCGGTGAAACACCAGAAGACCCGTCGTTAGGTTACAGCATTAGCTATGACTTGCCTAGCGTCCCACCTAGTGGAGCGTTTTTGAATATTAACAAATTAGACGACGACATGATTAGCGCAATCATGCCTCGCGTAGATGATTATATTCATGGATTCGTAGATGAAAACAAACACGAAGAAATCAAAAAACTAGATGCTGCTATTTATACCCGCAGAGGAAAACAACTTATCACTACAGTAAAACGAAAAATCTTTAGAGGTGTGCCACCGACTATAGCTAAACACCCGCTAGCAAAGTATATTAAGAATTTTAAAGATTATTCCTACAGAGGCGACAAAGATTATGAAGTAGATTTAGACCTCGGCAACGGCGTTACGTTTTACATTTATGGCTACCGAGCAAATAGCATCAAGAGCGTCTTGCAACAATTAGACGAGCTATCATTAGGCATAGCTGATGCAGAATACTTTGATAAGCCAGAAGGATCAGATATCGATGTAGAATCTTACGCCAAAGAGTTTGCGGAAAATGTTAAGCGCAGACCTACTATCGAAATTGGCGATGCATCTGAATCTAAAAGCAGAGCGCAACGTGAAATGGATGCGCAACGCAAGAAATGGGGCAAAGACCAACGCTCTGGCCTGCAATACATAGCGCAACAAGAAGGGTCTGTAACAAAGACGTTTTATCCCGATACAGGTAGATTTGTTACTACAACACTTGATGTAGCTCCTATTGCGCAGCATCTACTCGACAGCTTGCCAGATGACGTTTTAAAGACGCCCAACATATACAACGCAAGACGCCAGCGAGCCGCTGCTAACTGGCAAGGTAATTACATTTCTCGTAACAACAGCGCAGTCACTTATGTCCACGAAGTAATGCATGTGGCGACCCAAAAGCGCATTGAAGACGAAATTGATTACCCTATAGCTAAGGATTCTATTATAGCCAGGGAAAGGCAGCAGCCTACTGGCGCGGAGTATTTAAAAAGAATCAAGGAGCAAGCAAAATCGGCGTCACCAGAAATGCAAGAACTGGTCAGGCTATATTTGTTAGCTAACAAGAACTTCCCACAACTGACTAAGCAAAGTCGCACAACCGGCGACCCAATGTCAGCCCAGGCTACAAAGGAAGGACTGCCTTATGGATTAGGTTACGGCCTGGCAAACATGCATGAGTTTGTAGCGCAGACGTTTTCTAGCAAGCCGTTCCAGGAAGCTCTTAACCAGATTCCTGATCCAAAAGCAAAAGGCATGACCTTGTGGCAGAGCTTGATTAACGCAGTCAGAAAAATGTTTGGCCTTAATGCCGAGCAAGGATCTGTGTTGGAAAGCGTGATTGCTGCTACTGCTGAGATTGCAGAAATGGAAGCAAAACCAGAAGTGGGCTACAGCATTGCCAACCTGGAAGAAACCTATGCGCCGGTAACCGAGGAGGAAGTCAAAGCCGCAAACAAAGCTGAGAGTAATAAGCAAAAAGCACGCAGCCCGATTCTAGCTGTCGCCGCTGTGAGGTTGGCAAACGGGGAAATAACTGTCGAAGACTATGCAGATGCAGTCGACGTTATCGATCCGTTTGTTTCTAAAGGCGTAGAGACTCCACCTACTGAAGACGAAATACGCGAATACATATCATCATCTAAGCAAGCTAAGGTTGGCGTAGAGATTGAACCAGGCACACCTGTCGAGGCACGTATAGACATTCCAACTTGGAACACGTCTACAGCAGCAGGCAATTCAGTGTATGCAGTTACACTTCATAAGCCTGTTGCAAAAACTGCAAAGCAAGTGGGAACACCATTGTCTTATATGCCTATGGCACATTTGAAAAATGTGGAAATGATGACTAGGGCAATTAGCGGCCAAGGTGGTGCTATACGTATTGCAGCAGGTCAGGGCAAAACGCCACTAGCTACTGTAGCCGGTGAGGTAGTAAGCACCTCTGTCATACCTGAAGACATTTCTGAATACGCAGAAGTGTCTTACAATCCAATCAGGTCAAGCGGGTTTAGAGACGTATCAAACAGGCGTTTGGTAATTGGCGGCGAAGAAGCCGTGTCAATCGGGTCCAGGGTATACGTCAAAAATCCTGAATATGGTCAGGAGCCTACAGGGTTTATTGATCCAAGCACGCCTGAAGTAGACATTAGCTACAGTCTGGCTCCGGCAGAGTTCGATGGTGAGACCCTCGAGACTGCGGCTGACGTGAAGGCCTTTATCACCGACAACTTCACCGATGCGTTCAAAGCAATAGGCACCAACTTCATGGTGCGCAACATTGGCTACCCTGCCTTATTTAATGTCAGCATCCAGGGTGAGCAGGTGTTCTTTAACGCCGCAGAGTTGGCAGGCAAGACCACAGACGAAATTGACATGACTGTGCGCGAAGAAATGATTCACGCAGTCAGCTACAAGGTTCTTAAGGCCAAGGGGATCAATTACGACGAGTATCACCGAGACCTCTACAAGCAGATGCGCAAGGACGGGATCCTGAAAGATTTCCGCAAGGTCTACAGGAGCGCAGCAGACCCCGTGCAGATCGCCGCAGAATACAAGCGTGCTGCCGTGCAAATGATCCTTTACGGGCAAGTCACCGAGCAGATGGCCCGACCAAAGTCGTTCCAAATGATACGTGACCTGCTGGCCGATGTCGTAGACTTCTTCAAGCAGAAGGTCACCAGCCTGCCTGCCACATCAAAAGCTAAACAGGTGTTTGATGAAACTGTAAAGATGATGCGACGAGCCGAGCGAGGACATAAGCTTTCGTTTAGTATAGCGCAGGAAGGAGGATGGATCCCACCAGAAGGAAGCCCATATCCTGCTGCATCGCAACCTGCATTAGAAAACTTGGAAAGCCGTGTTCGCGTGGATGGCGAATGGATGCAGTTTGGCCCATTCGAGCCTGCACGCAAAGCAGCCGAGGACTACATGAATGAAGCAGGCCTACCCTACAATCCTCCGCGCACATATGCCAAGGTCGACAAGGAGCGAGCCACCCGCATTGCAGATGAGTTTCAGCGCATGGAGCACGCGCCACAAGACCCCGAGGTGGCAGAAGCATACCAGGCCATGATCGACGAGACTATGGCACAGTATGAGTTCATCAAGAAGACCGGACTCAAGATCGAGCCAGTGCCACCAGGTCAACCCGATCCATACGGCAACCCTCGCAATGCCATCCTCGACGTGGTCGAGAACAACCACCTGTGGTTCTTCACAACTCTCGCAGGCTTTGGTGGAGAGTCATCAATGGACGTGGACATTTCCGGCAACCCTCTCCTGGCAGAGACTGGCGAAGTAATCAACGGTCACCCGATGGTGGTCAACGATGTATTCCGTGTAGTTCACGACTACTTTGGACACATTAAAGAAGGAGTAGGTTTCCGCGCAAACGGCGAGGAGAACGCATGGAGGTCGCACTCTGCCATGTATACGCCGCTAGCGCGTAGAGCTATGACCACAGAAACCCGTGGACAAAACTCCTGGGTAAACTTTGGTCCATTTGCAGAGAAAAACAAAACTGCCGGTGGAGCTGAGACCGAATACGCGCCGCAGAAAATTGGCCTTTTGCCAGAATGGGTAATGACCGAAGGCGCAGCAGACTCAGATATTGAAGTGTCATTCAGTATTAGCAAAGCAGCAGAGCTGGCCCGTGAGTCTGAAAGCAAAGCAAAGGTGGCAGAGGAAGAGTTCTTTAAAGACTTTTGGCCTAAACTGCTCAAGTTAGCAGGTCAGAACCTCAAGGCATCCACCCGCAACATTAACAAAGCAGCCGACCGTGCGGTGGCAGACATAGCTGATTGGATCCGCGAGAACCCTAAATACCTTGATTACTACAACAACGATTGGAGGGCGACTCGTGAAATTCTTGAAGAGGC
>JBMYYO010000013.1:33371-39152 GCA_049609505.1 Akkermansiaceae bacterium
TACTGAAGAACACTTTATCGCATTTAGACTGTTCACCGGATTGACCAGCCCATCCACACCTCTGGACGGCAACCTGGTTGACGCAGTGCAGACCATCAACCTGCTGCGAAATGAGGGATCTATTAAATCGTTGACCCTAGCCACCAGCCCGAAGGGTAACCTGATGGCAGGCCCAGGCCCGTTCAAGCTGCGAGCAAACACCGGAGCAACAAAGATCCGTTCACTTCATATCGTTGAAGGCCTCATGAAAGAGCACGGTGGCTGGATCGAGGCCGTGGAGTTCCTCAAGGCAGGAGTCACCGTAAGCGAGCTTCACGCCTTTAACAAAAAGATGGGATACAAAGGCCAGGTTTCAGGCATTGGCAACATTCGGCGCGTGGTCAAGGAGGCCACGGGACAGGACACTCTTATCCCGCGCATGTTTATTTTCGGGCAGAAAGTTGGAGCATACACGCTCAACACGCTAGGAGACCACAGATACACTACCACCGACATTTGGGAGTCTAGGTTTATTCGATCATATTTCCCATCTATGTTCAAAACGTCGATAGGGCTTCCTGTAAACGAAAGTGAACACACTATCTTCCAAAAGTTTGCAACTGCGTTTAATAAGCGATTCGAGTCAGAGTTTGGCGTTAAGCTCGAAAACTCTGCCTTGCAAGCCGCAAGGTGGTTTTATATGTTGTCCAAGGCAAGAGAAGCCGGATACAAATATGCCAGAACCAGTGAAACAATCTCAACCTACACCGAGCGAGCAGTCTCCCAATACATTAGGAGACCTGGCGATGCAGGTGGGAGACCTGGCAGTCCAGGACGTGATTCAGCAGATCAAACGGCGGCAGCGCAGCAGGACGAATTAGGCTACAGCATCTCCCAAGAGATGGACGCCGACTACATGGCAGTAGTCGAGGCCGGTGACATGGAGGCCGCGCAGGACATGGTGGACCAGGCTGCTAAGTCTGCTGGGTATGATTTAGGCCCACTATTTCATGGAAGCCCACAAGCTGACAAATTCAGCATATTTGACCCGCAAAAAGGCAAAAACAGCTTTGGTGGCATCAACCGCATTGCCAACTGGTTTACGACCAGCAAACAACAAGCAGAAGGATTTGCCCAGTATTATGATGTTCGCCCGGATCAAACCTTAAAGACATCAGAAGGGCAGGTGTATTCTGCTTATGTAAAAGCCGAAAACGTATGGAATCCTAAAACATTCAAAGAGCTTTGGCGCGTGGTCAGTGGGCGCATGGGCGGCAAAACTATACAAGACGCTACCTCTGAAGATGTAGAAATGATCCGCGAATACCTGCGCAACTCTAACATCGATGCAATCAAAATTACAGAGACTAAGAGAGATGAATCTTTTGGAGTTCCTGCTGGCGATTACTATGCAGTGTTAGATCCCAACCAGATTAAGTCAGCCGACCCTGTTACCTACGATGACGCAGGCAACGTGATCCCGTTAAGCGAACGATTCGACACAGAGCAAACTGACATCCGGTTCCAGCTAGGCACAGATGACATGGTCGTCGGCCTTATGGATGCTACTCGTCGCAGGATGCTCAAGTCACCCGAGTTCAAGATGGCCTTCTTCGAGAATCTTCTCAAAAGGCTCCAGGCTATTCAGGCCTTTATCGAAACCCGAGGCACTGCCTACAACTTCGATGCCTTTGGCAAAGAGTTCTCTGGCAAGTTCAGCGACGAGAAGGAAGGCGTGCTGAATGCCCTGGCTATGTTTGAAGCTATTCAAAAGTCACTGCCACCCGATCTTCGCGGCAGATTGACCGGTGCCTTGACTATGGCCAAGCAGGACACAGCAGAGAAGCAGCTCGAGTATCTGAAGGGCAGAGTCAAATCTGCATCTGGATTAGTCGAGAAGTGGATGAACCGCGAGATGAACGTCCAGCTCAAGAAGCTATTCAAGCGAGAGAAGGTCACGAAAAACGTGCCAGGCAAAAAGCCTGGGGGCAAAGCAGGTGCCGACATTCACGACATCTTTGCCATTCTGCGGCAGGCAGAGAAGTGGAGCCAGGACGAAGTAGATGCCCACGTCAATGGCAGACTAGATGCTGCCGACAACGCTGAAACAATCGAGGCAGAAGCCAAGATGCGCATGGAAGCAAACCTAGTCGGGCTTGTAGGCAACTGGAAAAACGCATCAGTGTCCCGCAAGATCCAGGCAGTCGTAGAGGCTACCCGTGCGTTTGAAGCAGGCTACGCTACATACAAGCTGAAGAAGCTGATGGAGCGCGAGGATCGTGAGATAATGCGCAAAGAACTGAAGCGTGCTACTGGCAAGGCAGGACACGGTGCCGAGCGCGATGCCAAGATGCTCAAGGAACAAGGCATGAAAGCAGGGGGCAAAAACTTCCTTCTGGATCTCCTCTCGTTCGAGGATCTGCTTGGTTACATATTTGGCCGTAATTCAGCTATCGTTAAGAAGTTTGTAGACCTGGAGCGCAAAGCGTCACAGAAGAAGGCTGACTTCATACAAGCACGCGCAGAAGGCCTGGAGGCACTGTTTAACAAGTTGGCCGGTGGCAAACTGCAAGGCGAGAAATTGCGCTACAAGCTGGGCAGCGTTAAAAGCATAGAATCACAAGGCCGTAAGCTAACCGAGTTTGAGGCACTGTCTGCCACGATGATGTGGATGCAGGAGGACGGTCGTCGCCACATGATCGGCCCCAAAGACGACGATGGCAAACCGACAGGCGAATGGAATTACGACGAAGACTTTATAGCAGAAATAGAAGCCCAGTTGTCTGACGAAGCTAAGGCAGTGCGTGCTCATTTGCTCGACGTTTACGGTAGCGAGTATGAGCAGATCAACCCGACATTCAGAGACATTAACGGCATCAACATGCCTCAGAACGCTCTATACTCTCCTATCACGGTTAAGCCTATGCAGGCAGGTAAAGGGGAGATGACTGATCCTACTACCGGCATGTCAATGTCAACCGCATCGCTCACCCCAGGCAGCTTGCGCACTCGTGGCGTATCTATTGCCGAACCGGAGTTCCGGGACGTAGTTCAAACATTCTTGAGCCACACTCAACAAATCGGACACTGGTTGGCCTATGCGCCTATGATGAAAGATTTGTCACCGGTAATGCGCCACCGAGATGTCATCAATTCTGTAGAGTCTAAGGCAGGTCAGCAAGGAGTCAGGGTGCTTTCCAAGTGGGAGCAATACTTTACCGCAGGAGGCATTGTAGATGCTTCTGCATATTCCACAATTCAAGGCCTTCTAAATAGAATGCTAGGACGTGCAGCAGGCGCAGTGCTAATTGGACGCCTGTCTGTGATCATTATCCAAACTACACAGCTAGGTGCTGCTATCGCGGAAATGCCGGTCGGATCCTACATCTACCGATTCTCCAAGCTGTTTTCCCCGCAGGGCATGAAGATGTGGCGCGAAGCATTTAAGAGCAGCTACATTCAGCGCAGACTTAATGAAATGCCGGTCGTGGTGCGCGAGGCTATGAAAGGCCTGGAAGCCAGCAAGCCAAGCACCTTCAAATACTTAGTGCGTAAAGCAGGCGAGGCAATCGGTGGCATGGACGCGCTCATGACCGCAGGCACGTATGCTATCGTGTATGACTATCAGCTCAAGATGGCCAAGCAGAACGGCATGACAGGTGCCGAGGCTGAACGCTGGGCTAAGAATGAGGCTGAGAGATCGGTCGAACGTGTAGCGCAACCTACTCGCGCAGGCACGCGCTCTATCTTCGAGAACACGGCCACCAATCCGTTTGTGCGTGTTGGGTGGGCATTTGCATCAGAAGGACGCCAGAAGCTAGCCCTGGGCTTATACAGAACATTTAGCAAGCAAACCAGCATGGGTGAGAAAGGCCGCGCATTGGCCTTAATGTTCCTGATCAACGGTGCTCTAGGCACATTGATGCGCACCGCATGGCGCGATATGAAGGACGGCGAAGACGACGAAGTATTCGACGAACGCTATTGGGATCCTAAGCGTCTCATGCTTGCCACCCTGACCGAACCGCTAGGAGGCATGCCATTTGTTGGAGATGCTATCGAAAGCGGCATATACGCTACCGCAGGAGAGTGGTCGCCCGAGGGCAACATGCTGTCTAGCATACCACAGGCAATGGAGGCTACCTGGAACCTGAAGGACTTTGGCGAGCGCGACGCCATGAAGAACCTGAAAGAAGTAGAGAAGATCCTGGGAGGCCTGGCATTGTCCAATGACACCCTGTCAGCCGCATCTTCTGTCAGTCATTTGGTAACAGATATTGCCAAGCTAATAGAAGCCGCACTAGAGGATTAACTGTTTAGGCTAGCCAAACTATCAAATAAACCATAAGAGAAGGAATACGATGATCAGCTCTGAGACATCCACTGCCACGTTTACTGGAAACAATTCCAGCGTAACAGCATATGCTATCCCGTTCAAGTTCTTCGACAACGGCGATATCTACTGTCATGTAGTGGACGCAAACAACGACGTGACCGAGCTATCTTTGACTACAGACTTTGCGCTTACAGGCGCAGGCGAAGAGTCAGGAGGCACATTGGTAACTGTTACACCTTACGATAGCACACACACGCTGCGGATCTCGAGGCGACCAGAATACCTCCAGGAACGCAACATGCGCGAAGGACAACTGAGTGCTATGGAAAACCTGGAAAAGGGCTTGGACGTGGTAGTCACCCAGGTGCAAAAACTTGTGGAGATGATCCATACCGGAGGCCTAGACTCTCTGGCTATTGACAAAACAATTACAGCGGCTGCTACCACAGGAGCACAAACAATCAACAAAGCTGCCGGTTCGGTGAACTTTGCAGCAGCAGCATCCTCACTGGTAGTGACCAACTCGCTCGTGAATACAAAGTCTGTGATCATTGCCACGGTTGCCACTAACGATGCCACCACGAAAGCAGTGCAAGCAGTAGCAGCAAATGGTTCATTTACTCTATACCCCGATACTGCGCCTACCGCAGAAACCAGAATCAATTTCATCGTAATCAACTAATTCCCCAACAACCAACATCATGAAAACTTTTCCTGTAATCGAGTTTGATGCTAACGGCACCAAGGACAGTTTGCCTCTCCCGGGTGGCGAATATGCCGTGCATGTGCTTGGCACATTTAGCAGTGGCACAATGTCTGTTCGCGTATACGACGGTGACAATGCCGTCGAGGTTACTGATGGCAGTTTGACTTCTAACGGTCAGCTAGTCATCGCTAACGGTGCCGGACGATTCCGCTTTGTGCTTTCAGGCGCATCCTCTCCCGACATCAAAGTTTCTTACGAGAAAATCTAATGGCGACCAGGCCTACAAGCAGAGGCATTGTGAGGTCGTTGTCCACGGGCATCGTGGGCAGATTGGTTGGCGGGTTTTCTTTCACAGATTCTGACGCATCCACTTACGCAGCCGCACTTGAGAGTGATGGGGTTTCCTTGTCAGATGCTCAAAAGCAAGCCATAGACACGTTCTACGTTACTGGCAAAAGCGAAGGGTGGTATTCTGACATTGCCCGTTTGTATTTAACGATTTGGGGGCAAGCATCTGCTAACTCTCGCTGCCTCGTAAGCGGCACTCAAGGGACGTTCAATGGGAGTATTAGACATAATGCAGGATACATTGATAACCCATCGTATTCTGGATTTATGGACACAGGCAGCTCTGCTGTGGCTAAAGGGCTTTCACTAGGCAGTCAAGGGTTCGGGTTTCTTCAAGTGGCTCCAGACTCCAGCTCAGGCGGGTGTCCTATGGGTGGAGTTGATTTTTTCAATCCGGGTAATCTAGGGAATG
>JBMYYO010000014.1:0-24239 GCA_049609505.1 Akkermansiaceae bacterium
CATAAGCTCTTCTATCTAACTGAGTGTAAAGACCTGGAAAAGTTGGAGATATTTTACGATATGTTTTAATCAACTGAGTTAAAGGCCAGCTGTGTCTTTTAAGTCTCCCTCAAAACGGAGGTTGGCAAGTAGCCCATAAGACAATCCTCCCGGCGCCCACACGACGTCGGTTTCTATCGCTGAGTCAGCCACTGCAGCACCACCATCGAACAACTCAACGCGGTAGTTGTAATGAAGCGTGGTGTTCACAGGCGCAGCTGGGGAATCCACCAGCCCAGTCTCCGCAGCGGCCAATGTGCTAATGAGTGTGCCATTGCGGAATACTCTTAACTCAGGACTAGCCAAGCCTGTTAGGTCATAAGAATCCCATGATAAGGTGGCAGAGCCAGCGGCCTTATCCAGCTTGGCAATAAGAAAGTTCCCTCCCAGTAATGCGGAGAGAGGCTTACCTTGTCTGCCCTCCGTGTAAATAAGCTGAATCTCAGCCTGCGTGAGCACACGATTCCAGACAGATAAATCATCAATGCCCGTGGCTGGCAAACCAGGGTAGCTCCCCCCAGTCTGGTAACCTCCAAAGTCTCCATCCTGCCCAATGACAATGTTTTGATTACCACCTGTTAGATCACCCACATTCGCTATGCCCACCGTCGCTGGCGATGAGGCGTCATCGCCGATTGTTGTCACGTTTTCGTCCAGCACATAGGACGTCATCGTCTGCGTATCGCGATCTACCACAAGGGCGACCAAAGACCAATGCGAGCGGTTATCGTTATACTGACCATCGTGATCGAGATCTACCCATGACGTGTCTGCACGAGTGCTACCATCAGAAACATTCCCCTTCACATCATCCCCTGCAATGGTGGAAACCCAACCGAGTGAGCCTCCAGTGGATGACCAGTTTTTACCACCACCTGCCACCAACACAGGATCAGATGGCACGCTGCCAGTAGCGTTGACCCAGTAGAGAATGGTGAAGCTGTTTGCGCCGAACACATACTCCGCGCTGCTCGTGGTCAGATAGTTTGAACCTGTGCCATCCCCCACCACTGCCGCTTGGCCAAACATACCGGACTTAAAACCAGAGTTCCCCGTCCATGAGCCATGATTGAGTGATGCTGAGCCGCCCACCGTCGATGAGCCGTCCTGCACGTTGCCATCCATCGGGAAATACGAGAGCAAGTTAGCCTTGGAGATTTGTGCCTCACTGGAAGCACTGCTTAACAAACACAGAGAGCTAGACAGCAGCACTGCCTGAGTGAACTGAGAAACATGGCAACCTCGACTAAAGAAACCAGATGAAATGGAACGGATCATTTTTTGCATAAAAGCGGTAAGTTCAGCCCACAAGGTGACAGAATTGACACACGAATAAAGCCATTCCACTATGCAAAAACATAAAACAGCATAGCATTACCATCTTCTATCATATTGATTTTCATGCGCTGCGCTTGATTTCTCGCTAGCAATCATTCATCGTCTGCCCGTGCCAGAAAATTACACCTCCTTGGAAACAGGCGAACCCTTCACACATTGCTGCGATTGCAATTGCGTGCTGGAGGACGCCTCCATGTATATTGTTAACAAAGCCTATTCTGGTGATGAATGCGTTTTTGAGTTTGCCATGTGCCTCGATTGCCGAGAGGCGCTCAACGCTGCACTTTCTGAGAAATCTCGCGTCGCGATGTTTGATTTCATGCACGATAACATGGACATGGAGAAACGCGAAGAGGAGCTTGGCACAGACTCGCCTGATGATGACTACATCGCCCACTGCGCCACCTGCGGTAAAAGCAAAACGGACTCCGCAAGCTACTCGCTCGGCGCCATGTTCCAGTCCCACCACATGATCAAAGGTCCCTTCCCAATGCTCATCTGCGATGATTGCGAGATCAAAATCGCCGATACCATTTCAGAAGAAACCCGCGACACCTGGGATAAATTCATCACCGAGAACTTCCCAGGCCCACCGTCAGAAGTAAAGCTCCCCAGTGGCAGCAAGCCCGTGCTCGTCTAGCCCATCTAGGTCATCCACCACATCACTCTCCCCATCCCACATGACCACCGTTCTTGATACCATTGAAAAAGGAACCCTCTACCTTGAGAAAAAGGGCATCGATGATGCACGCCGCAATATGCAGCTACTCGTCACCCATCAGCTAGGCTGCTCGCGCGTGGAACTCTACATGAGGTTTGACCACCAAATGTTAGAAGCCGACCTCGTTCCCCTGCGGGAGAAACTCCAACGCCGCGCTGCAGGAGAGCCTCTTCAGCATCTGCTAGGCACCATTGAATTCTTCCGCCGCGAGCTAAAAACAGACGCCCGCGCCCTCATCCCGCGCCCTGAGACAGAGGAACTCTGCAGCCTCATCCTCAAGGAAAACCTCCCCGAATCCATTGACCTGTTAGACATGGGGGCAGGCTCCGGCTGCCTAGGACTCACACTCGCCGCCGAGCTTGGCGGACAGTGCGAATCCGCCACCCTTGCTGATATTTCAGCCGATGCCCTCGCCCTCGCTGAGGAAAACACCACCCTGCTCGGGCTCGGGCGCATCCAGCACATCCAGACCGATCTATTTTCCAACCTTGAGGGAGAAACCTACCACCTCATCGCAGCCAATCTTCCTTACATAGCAGAAACCGACCGCGATTCTCTCTCCGCAGAAGTCCAGCGTGATCCAGACCTCGCCCTATTTGGAGGCAAAGATGGGCTGGACATCTTGCGTATATTCATTCAGCAAGCTCCTTTGCACTTGCACCCAGGCGGCATGGTCGCCCTAGAAATCGGCCATGATCAAGCATCCGCCGTCGAGGCCATGCTCCAGCAAAACGGCTTTCAAAACATCATCACCCACAAAGATCTCAACGGCATCCCACGCTTCCCCATCGCAACCCTCCCCGGCTCCCCTGAGCCTCAGCCACCCTCGGATAACGATCCCATTTCTTAATTCCCCAATTCCCAATCCCAACTTCCCATCACCCATGGACAAACTTCTCGTACACGGCGGCAAAAAGCTCAAAGGCTCCGTTCACATCTCTGGCTCCAAAAACGCCTCCCTCCCCATTCTCGCAGCCACCCTTCTAACAGAGGGAACCTGCATCATCCGCCGTGTGCCCGATGTTTCTGACACGAACTACATGATCCAAATCCTCGCCGCCCTCGGCGCTGAGGTAGAACGCTCCAGCGGCACGGTTAGAATCACCGCCGCCAACATCGATCACAACGCACCTTACGAAATTGTTAGGAAAATGCGCGCCTCCATCTGCGTGATGGGTCCCCTTCTTGCACGGCTGCACAAAGCCAGCGTCTCACTGCCCGGCGGCTGCGTCATCGGTGATCGCCCCGTGGACCTTCACCTGAAAGGGCTAGAAGCCATCGGCGCAAACATCGATATGTCCGGAGGAAACATGCACATCGAGGCTGCCGATGGACTGCACGGAAAAGAAGTCGATCTCCGTGGCAAACATGGCCCCACCGTCCTGGGAACGGACAACCTCATGATGGCCGCCGTCCTAGCAGAAGGCACCACCATTATTGAATCCGCCGCTGCCGAGCCAGAAGTTGTGGATCTCGCCAACTTCCTCATCAAGATGGGCGCAAAAATCGAAGGAGCAGGCACCCGCCGCATCACCATCACCGGCGTTGAGAAGCTCAACGGCGTAGAGCACACCGTGATCCCAGACCGCATCGAGGCTGGCACCTTTATGGTTGCTGGAGCCATGGCTGGCTGCCCGGATGAGGGCATCACCCTGCACCGCGTCTGCGAGGCTGACCTCAAGCCCTCCACCGATAAACTCATCGAGGCTGGGCATGAAGTTAGCTTCACCGCCGATGGCAAAAGCTGCACCGTCATCCCCGGTAAGGAGCCAAAAGGCGCCAACATCGTCACCGCTCCCTTCCCTGGTTTCCCAACCGATATGCAGGCGCAATTCACCTCACTCTTTGCCATGACTCCTGGTATTTCCGTGGTGGAAGACACCATTTTCCCACAGCGCTTCATGCACTGCGCAGAGATGTCCCGCATGGGAGCGGATATCAAAGTCGATAACGGCACCGCCGTCATCCAAGGCACGCCTAACATGTCTGGTGCCCCCGTCATGGCATCAGACCTCCGCGCCTCCGCCGCCCTCGTCCTCTCCGGCCTCTGTTCAGAAGGAACCACTGAGATCAATCGCCTCTACCACATCGATCGCGGCTACGAAAACATCGATGACAAACTCATCATGCTAGGCGCAAACATCGAGCGCGTCAGAGAGTAACGCATCACAGCAGCGATGTCTGCCCAGCTTTTGTCCTTCACCATTACGAACAGGCAACTGCCACCGCTGAGTTCTGCCCAGAGCTTTCCGAGTTTTCTGTTAGCCTTAGCCCCATCCCAATACACAGCGCCCTTATACTCCACCACCAGCACCCTCCCATCGGTGAGTTTACAGATGAAGTCTGGGTAAAAGTTCGTAGGAGTATTTGGCAGAAAAAACGACGAGCCCTTTTTGCGCACCAAATTCCTTACCCAGAATTCCACCTCCGGTTGTTGATCTAACCACTGCGCACAGAGAAACTCCTCCTCACTATCCATGTCACCCTTACGCGGGTAGTAGTGTTTTTCAAAACGATACATGCCAAACCGACCATCATAATCCTCATTTGGGGCATAGGCATCTGGGTGGAACTCAAAGGCATATTCAGAACCGATTCGGATACGCTCCTCTGCACCCTCACCAAAGAGAAACTCCTGGTATGCGCTCTGCACCGCCTCCTTGCGTAGATCATTGATCTGCCCTTCTAACAAATTTCGGATAAAAAATTTCTGCCGATTTACACGAGCTAAGTCCATCCCATCTAACCCAATTAAGGCACTGAGCCACTTGGAAACAAACTCCCGCTTGCTGGCGTGGGTAATCGCCGGATCATGTAGCTGGCGGCAAAACCACGCGGCCAGCTTTGTCTCTGTCCAGTGCTCTGGCCGATAGCTCAGGCCTAGATCTCTCTCCGCGCCCTTGATAAACCCCAAGGTCATCTTGCCAGACTCATCATCTATGCCCACCACACCCGTCTGACGCATAGCAGCAGTGAGGTTAAGTTGATTCAATTGATCCTTCGTCGGAGCTGCGTAATAGCCCGGCAGCGCCCACGGATACTCCAGCGACTCCGGCTCATTGAAGAGGCGCAGCTCGCCATCTTTATAAACTTCCATCTGCGGCACAGTGAACGCCAACCCTTTTTCAGACGGCGTGCTGAATACCTCAAGAGCTGCTGTGCGACTGTGCTCCCCCGCTTGTTGAATCACCTCCTTCGCCTGGACATCATCGGTTGCTTGCTGAATCTCTATCGTTTCATCCTCGCTAAGAGGCTTATTGATCACCAGCGTTTGCGTTTTTTTCGTGTATTTGAATTTGCGTTTCGTCTCCTTGGACACCTTGGAAACATCCACCGCGCCACCGACATTGACCTCCACAGGAGTGAACACAATCCGCTCCTTACCGCGCCCGAGATCCAGATTCCCCTGCTTCTCGCGCTGTGCCGCCACAAACTCCTCCGCCTCCTTGCGATTAAAGCCCGCCGCATCCACCAGTGTATCTCGCAGATTCTTAGCTGTCTCGCCGAAGTCCTTGGATACCACATAGGCATACGAGCGATTAAGCGCATCCGTCTGCCGTTTTTTCGCCTGCGGCTGGCGCAAGATACGCCCTAACAACTGCTCCACCGCCGTTTTGCTCTTCAGCTCCGCCATACTCACAAGGATGTAGGCAAACGCACAGTCCCAGCCCTCCGCCAGCGCCTTCTGGGTAATGATAAACTTCACTGGGCATTGCGCGGAGAAAATCCCGCCGTCGTATTCCTTCTCCAGCGTCTCCAGCCCCTTTTCACTGCCCGTAGCAACGGCAATTTCTTCCTCTGGGATATTGTGATTGCTCATCAGCTCCTGCTTCACCCAGTCCGCATGGCGGGTTTCTTTTTTCGATGATCTAGCCTCAGACTGAATCAGAACCAACGGCCTGACATACGCCTCGCCCTCTGCCTGCTCGCGCTCGGCACAAACTTGCAGTTCTTCCCGCTGAGTAATCGCCTGAGCCAGACACCGCTGCTGGTCCGGCTCTGTTTCTAACCAAATGGGCAGCTTAATCATCTCTTGATGCTTCAGCTCCACGGCAGAAACGGAATGCAGCACATTACTCGGCGTTTTATCCGTATCCGGCGTGGCGGTTAGCTCCATAATCCCCGATGGGCGAAACTTCTCCAGCGTGTCAAAGGACAACTCGGTCCGACCATTATGCGCTTCATCGACGATTAAAAACGGCCGATACAGCCGCAGTGTATTCACTAGCGAGTCCGGCACCGTACCATCCTCATCCTTGAGTAAATTTTCCCTCTGCTCAGGCTCAAGATGCGCAAAGTGCTCCATCAGACTACCGTTTGCTTCAAACACTTTCAGAAACTCGGTGTCCTCACGGCGAAACGCCTGGATCGTCGCCACGATCACCACCGTCGATGACAGTGCATCGCTCAGGCTCAGGCTCTTTGCCTCGTCCAGCCCCATGACATTGACAGGCCCGGCCTCGCGTAAGGCGTGGTGATACGGGTGCTCTAGATTTTTGAGCGCCTCCATCGTCTGACTACGAATCGCCGTGGATGGCACCAGCCAGAGGATGATGCTGTGCTCGGTATGCAGCAGGAGGTTATTCACCATCGCCACGCTTTTGGCGGCGAGGTAGGTCTTACCGCCACCCGTAGGGATACGCAGGCAGAAATAAGGCATATCATCTGAGAACCCCTTGAGTGGTGTGAACTGCTGCTTCTCGCCACGCAGCTCCTTGGTGGTTTCCTGAAAGGCATAATCCGCATTACCCATCGTCTGGCAGTTACGGAAATACGCCGCCGTGGCATCCAGCGCATCTTGCTGGTAGGTTTTAGGTTTGAAACTTGGCATGGTGAAATATCGAATGCGTTAAGAGTGAATCTATCTTTCCTTATTTGGGGGCTATTTGCTTTAAGTATTTATAAAACGGCAATCTGTACGGCGGTCCCTTAAGAGCACACAAGATTCCTTTAGTAGAATTTTCAGCTCCTTAACATTGTGTAACTCATTGTTTATTAATATATAACATTATTAATCATAAAGCATCTTCATACAAAAAACGTTCCCTTAGCGGGCATCGATATTCCCTTAGCCATGTTTGAATCGGTAAATGGCATCTGGATCTCGGATTTTATCACTTACTCTTTCGGCGATTTTTAAACTGATTAACTTTTTGAGATTATTGCGCACCGCCTTCTCTCCTACACCAATGCTTTCAGCAATTCCCCCCACCGTTGCCTCCTGCTCCTCGAAGAGAAACGCAATGACCGCCTGCTGAGTAGTATTGAGCCCGGCCCACTCATCCTGAATGCGTTCGAACGTGTGCTCGATGATCGTTTCATGATGATCAGTAACTTTATTTCTCAGTGTAAGTGTAACGGTGTTCTCGTGGTCCTTATATTCTGGTATCGATAGTGATAGCTCGGCCATCGCGCCAAAGATCCGGGGAACACCCTCGTTCAACTCGCGCACGTAGCCGAGGTCTGAGAGCACACGGGCGATGCGAGAGTTTCTGGCAAAACGCACATCCTTGATATTCTCCACCGTCACTTGTGCGGGTAGTGGGCCGCTGTTGGATATTTCCAACCGATCATCGAAGTGTTTAATCAATATCGGGTTTCCCTGCACATGATAAGAACGGTGGCAAAGCGCGTTTACGATCCCCTCCAACCATGAATCTCTAGGGAACTCAGGAATCCTGCGGAAAACTCCCTTTTCGAGATCGAGATAATAGTAATCTCTCAGTGATGCCTCGATGAAGTGATCCACAATCTCAATCAACCTTGGGATATTACCCTCAAAGCGCTGATCCTTTACGACATTATACTCCTTGCCGGACTTTTGCTCCGTCCCAGCATAGCGCACATAGCGCACGGAGGCATTGGGAATGTACTTCTCTGGATCGTCTGCAAAGAGCAAGATGGCGCAGTTTTTGTAAACTACCTGCCCGTCT
Organism: Akkermansiaceae bacterium; assembly: GCA_049609505.1. Taxonomy (GTDB): domain Bacteria; phylum Verrucomicrobiota; class Verrucomicrobiia; order Verrucomicrobiales; family Akkermansiaceae; genus Oceaniferula. Next base: position 8,032 of record JBMYYO010000014.1, read on the forward strand.
TTTTTAATAGCCAAGGCTCGCTTGAGGGCAAGCTCTTGGAAACTTCCCTTGTAATTCATCTTGCCCAGATAGACCGCACAGGTCGCTTGACTGAAGTCCACTGGATCAAAATCCACACGCGATTCATCCTCAAACTTACGAATCTGTTTGTTATACTCCAGCGCTTTCACCTGCTCCCGATTCTGCCGCAGGTTTTTATCCGCCACGCGCAAAAAAACTTCCTCGGTATCTTTCAGCTGAAACAGCCGCTCGTAGTCCTGATCCACATGGTAGAGGAAAACCAACGCGCCGTCAGATAGATACACCTCCTCCAGCTCGATCCTCGCGGGCGGGTGGATAAACTCGTGCACCAATGTCCGGTAGAGATCCAGATCAGGTGCTGAGACCTTCAGCCCCAGATCCGTGGCCTCCAAGTTCTCAATCACTCCGTCATCCGCGATGCCATACACCAGCGTGCCGCCTCCTGCATTCAGCATTCCTATGAGCTCCCGAGCGATCTTTACCGGCCTAGTATCACGCCCCTTCCGCTCAAGATACTGCCCCTCCCGCTGCTGGCAGAGCATTTCCTCTGTGAGCGCTGAGTTGATTTGGGAAACTGGTTTAACGGCGGGCATTGGCGGATGGATTACTTATACCTCGATAGCATACGGGGTTTGTTTGAAGGTGATGTTGGCATCGTCAAGGGCGGCTTGGCCGATGCGGCTGGCGGCGGCGTAGATGACTTTCTCGCCCGTGTGGGCGGGCAGTTCCTTAAGGATGAGAAGGGGCTTGGGTTGCTACGGTTTTCAAAACCACCCTCCTTTTTGCCTTGTTAAGCAATGTTAGTGTAAACCGCTTGCACATCGTCGTCTTCCTCTAGCTTATCGATGAGGTTTTCCACTTCTTCGATTTGGGCTTCGGTGAGCTCCACGGGGGTGTTTGCGATGCGTTGAAGGGTGGCTTTTTTTACTTTTACTCCCATCTCCTCGCAGGCCGCTGTGAGATCGCCAAAGCTGGTGAACTCTCCGTAGATGACGATGCGGTCGTCCTGCACGTCCATTTCCTCTAGGCCGTGATCGATGAGGTTTAGCTCCACTTCTTCGAGATCAAGACCTTCAGTTTCCTCGACGATGATCACGGATTTGCGGGTGAACATGAAGTCCAGCGAGCCGTTGTTGACGACTTGGCCGCCGTTTTTATTGAAGGTGGTTTTGACGTTGGCGACGGTGCGGGTGGTGTTGTCCGTGGCGCACTCCACCCAGATCAGGGAGCCGTGCGGGCCTTTGCCCTCGTAGTTGACTTCATCAAAGTTCGCGGCATCAGCGGCGGTGGCGCGCTTGATGGCTTTCTCAATGTTATCCTTGGGCATGTTCTGCGCCTTGGCGTTATTGATGGCGGTTTTGAGCGCGGTGTTAGACTCGGGATCAGAGCCACCAGCCTTGGCGGCCATGGTGATGATTTTTCCGAGTTTAGGAAACAGGCGGGACATCTCGCCCCAGCGTTTTTCTTTTCCTGCGCGGCGTGCTTCAAATGCTCTTCCCATGGTTTTATTAAAGTATTAAAGTAGTTAGTAGGTGGTCGTTAGTAGAGAGAGGGGACTCTGTTCGGGCGGAGCTTAGAGGCGAACTCCAAAGAAGTCGAGCATGACGGCACGATAAACTTGGCGTTTGAACTCGGGCAGCCATTTGAGTTTGAAATCAGCGGGGTTGATCCACTTGTAGCGGCGGAACTCTGGGCTCTTTTGATCGAGGTTTATCTCAGGCGCTGATTTTTTTAGTAGGCAGAGGTAGTAGGTTTGCTCTTGGCCATCAAAGTGGATTTTACGTTTGGTGACGGGTGAGGAGTAGAGGTAGGTGTAGCCACCACGTTTCTCTAGGATTTTGTAGCTTTTCGGTGGCAGGCCAATTTCCTCTTCCACCTCGCGGACCAGCGCCCGTTTGTGAGATTCTCCGGCATCGACACCGCCTTGGGGGAACTGCCATGCGCCTTTGGTGTTGATGCGCTCGCAGACCAGAAGTTTCCCCTTCCGGTTAATAATAAGAGCTGCAACGTTAGGACGATAGCTTGCCATGCCGCGCATTGTTTAGCGCAAGGATGCGGGCTGAGGCAAGGATTTGACGAAAGTTTTGACGAAACTTCTTTTCTGGAGGATAGTTTTATCTACTTTCAGCAGTAGTCCTCTTTACTAGAAAGACAAACCAACACAACCTGAGCCAACTACACCTATCCAACCATATCCATTATCCCTATGAAAACGATCTACCTTACCCTCGCCAGCCTCATGCTCAGCCTGAGCCTCGCCCAAGCGCAAAACCAGAATCAACCTGATCCCAAGACAAATGGCTCTGGCAATACATCCGAATCTGAAAACCCACACCGTCGCTTCTGGCAGGCAAGCCTCCCTGGTGGCTCTTATGTGGTGGCTCTTGATCGTATCTCATCTATCAGTAAGCACAGTTATATCATTGATGGCGGCTTGCGTGTGACTGAGGTGGTGATCGATACCAACGGCAATTCCCTTGTGCGTTTTTACTACATTATCCCAGTGAGCGAGGATTCCGGATCCAGCCTTGGCAGCGGACTTACCCAGCGCGGCAAAGAGCTGTTAGATAAAGCAGGCGAACGCACAGGCGCCAATGGCAATACCGCCGTGGCCAAGCAGTATCCTACAACCACTCACTCAAAAACCGTTGAGTTCCGCATCTCCCATGAGGGAGATCTGGACAAGCTCATGGGCAGTGTGCAGAAGGCATGGATAACGGGCCGCGGTAAGAGATTCAGCATTAAGCAGAAGTAAATTTTTATAACCTCAAAAAAGCCCAAGCGTCTTCTGATGCTTGGGCTTTTTTTGTGATTTGACGGCGTTGGACTCAGCCTACGGTGAGGGAATGAGATCGAACACGCCTTGGATGCCATCGCCGATGATGCCGGTGCCTTCATCGAGCACATCTTGCCCGGTTTCCACTGCCTTGGATGGTAGCTCCGTAGCTGTATCGTGTGCAAACTTGAGCGCCATTTTTCCAGTTTCTGGCACTAGCTCGAACATCCGTTCCCCTGCTGCGGCGATCATGCGGTTACTAAGATCTTCCTTAGGAGCATCGATCGTGCCTGTGATCCGTAGCGGCGACCACAACAGCCCGCGTTCACCTCGCACAAATACTTTGGTTTCCGCCCCCGGAATGTGTGCAAGAGTCCCTGGGGTGATGCCTACGCGGAATCGGCCATCAAGGTGATCGCCAACAACGGTGATTTGCCCCTCCACCCGAATCAGCCCCTCACTCGCAATGACAATCTCAGTGAGATCGAGTCTGTCCCCTTGCTTGCGGAACTTCATCGTCGCCTCAGAGAGATCGAGCCTGCGGAAGCGGCGGGTGTTCGAGTAGGCGGCAATACGATCAAGAATCGGCAATGCGGTGAGCACGCCGCGCTTCAGCTTGAGATTACCACGCAAAATAGTACCATCGCGTGCTGACTGCACCTTGAACTCTGTGGAAAGATCTCCGGTGATGCGTTTCTGCCAGTTCGCAGGTACTAGCTCCTCACTGCGCACGTCTTTGAGAGTGCCGTAGAAACCAAAATCATCTCCTTCGATCTCGCCTTCGAGTGTGAGCTGGCCACGCTTGTAAACTTTTGCTTCTGCGGCGTTGATAAAGATCCGCCCATCGGCATAGCGACCACGCGCGGATTTCAGATCGAGGGGTGAGCCGAACCATGAGGTTCTCACCAGTCCCTCGGAGAGCTTTACATCGTAGGCGCCCTTCACTGCGGTGGAGGTGGTAATCAGAGCCACCATATTGTCCGCCTTTAAGAATCCGTTCGTAGTTTTCAGATCAAGGTTTAATCGGGAAACATCCGCAGAGTCTAACACGGCCTTGTCTGGCAGCAGACCTGCCAGAAAGCCTGGCTCCTCATCGCTTGCTGCGGCGGCGGGCTCATCTGGCTTACCAGCAGCCGGAGCGGGCGTGCCTGAGTCTTCAGTGGAGGTATTAATGTGGAGATCCAGATTACTGACTCGCACACCGGAAATTTTCCAAATTTTATTCTTCACCTCGCCTAGCTCCACGGTAGCGCGGATGCCTTCCGCGCGGAGGAACTTGAGCGCGCCATCGCCCTCGGCATGAAAACTATCCGTACTGGCCTGCATCCCCTGCCACTCAAATTTTGAGAAATGAGCGTCCGCCCCCATCGCATTCCCAACGGTTTCTCCCATGAAAATCCTGAATTCCTCGCTGTGGATGTATTTTTTCAACCAAAAATATCCACCAAACCCTGCAAGAATTACTGCCAGCGCCAGTATTGACACACTACGCCACAACCAACGCCAACCGCTCTTGCGGTTTTTCCGCCCACCACGACTACTTTGACCGCTGCTTCTTCTTCTCGTTCGCCTCGACATGACTGAACTTTAATACCTCGACAAAAATCCACAAGTTTTCTTCTCGCCACACTACGCCACGTTTCTTAATAACTTGGCTTAGAACCCAACACATTACACCTACTATCCAACCGTGTTAGAACTTAAAGACGTCAATTTCACCATCCAAAAAGACGGTGAACCATTCAACCTCCTCGATGAAGTATCCATCCAAGTCCCCAGCGGCCACTTCATGGCCATTGTTGGCCCCTCTGGCTGTGGTAAGACCACATTGCTAAAGACCATCGCCGGCTTAAACGAAGAATCCGCTGGAAACCTAATCTGGAACGGCAGGGACCTCGCCGAGGAAGGAGACTTTGATCCTGCTGAGATCGGCTACGTGCCGCAGTTCTCGATTGCTTATGATCAACTAACGGTGGACGAGTCCATCGAGTCCGCCACCAAGCTGCGGGTAAAAACAAAAAACCTCTCTGAGCTCGATAACCGCATTGATCGCATCCTTGAAGAAACGGGACTCTCCGCACTGGCAGATCGCCCCGTGAAGGTTCTCTCTGGCGGTCAAAAACGCAGACTCGGCTTGGCCATGGAGCTTGTGACTGGCCCACGCTTGCTACTCTGCGATGAGGTGACATCCGGTCTCGATCCACGGTCTGAGCGAGACATCGTTCGCCTCCTGCATCAGCTTTCTCGGAACGATGGCAGATCCGTCATCTCCGTCACCCACTCGCTTGCGCACTTGGAGCTCTATGATTCCATTCTCGTGCTGCATGAGGGGCGCGTAGCTTACCACGGCCCGCCTGAGGGAATGACCCATTACTTTTCCGTTAAAGACACGGAGGAAATCTACCCACAGCTCGCCAAGCAACGCTCTGATAAGTGGCGCCAGTCATGGCTCAAACATCGCGAGGCCTACTACGGCAAACTCGAAAAACGCCGCCAAGCTCTGATCGGAAAAGGTGAGTTATCCGTGCCTCAAGAAGCGGAAAAGAAGGCTGATAGCACAAAGATCACCGATAGCGCACCGATCGAGGACCCCGCAGAGAGCCAAGAAATTGTCCGCGAGGCATCCGAGCTAGTGCGCACGCCAGGCTTCGTTAGCCAGTTCTCGACACTGCTCGGCCGACGCTGGAAAATTTTCTTTAGAGATAAAGGGCAGGTGTTTCTCCAGCTCGCTATCCTGATTTGCTTCCCTGTGCTCGTCGCCCTCTTCAGCGAGCGTGGAAACGAGAACTACAAGACGTTCTCGGATCGCTACCAAGGTGCCATGCACGCCATCCAAGAGCAGACCATGGTGGAAAAAAGCTACCTTACTGTCGGCTCCGCGGTGTCAGGCATTGTGATGTTCCAGGTGGTACTACTGTCCCTAATGGGATCTAACAACTCAGCGCGAGAAGTTGCTGGTGAGCGGCAGATTTTCGAGAAGGAAAAATTCGGCGGCATCCGGCCATCGGCTTACCTCGGTAGTAAAATCGCCTTCTTGGGCAGCCTGATCTTGATCCAGTCTCTCTGGATGGCGATCTTTGTGCAGCAGTTCTGGAAGTTTCCCGATGGTAGCGACACTGGGTTCCTAGATCACACAGTTTTCCTCGTGATGATCAATGCCGCCATGACATTCATCTGCTTGGGCATTTCCTCCTTGATGAAAACCGCCGAGCAGTCGTCGTTGCTTTCTATTTATTTGGTAGGATTCCAGCTTCCACTCTCAGGTGCGGTTCTCGCACTACCGGAGGTCATTGAGCCGATCAGCCGTCCGTTTATCTCCGCCTACTGGGCGTGGTCTGGCAGTATTGACTCTATGAGCCCTGGCTACAAAAATGCTATCGATGCCGTGAGCGAAACCAGCTTCCAGCCCGCTAGCGCGTGCCACTACCTACTCCTCATCCACATCGCCGTAGGCCTAATTGCTTCCTATATTGGGCTCAAGCGCCATCAGTGGGACTAGCTCACCTCTCCACCTCTTCATCATTTTCATTCTAAATTTACCATTTTAACATGTCCCGCAGATCCCGTTCCAAATCCAGCAGTAAAAACAAAAGCAACCTTCTCGTTTACATCATCGCAGGCGTGGCGGTGGTAGCAGCTCTGGTCATCGGAAAAATAATGATCACCAATCACTCACAGCCGTTTTCGGACAGTCCGATGCTGCCGATTTCTGATTACATGGATAACGCCAATAGCTTTGCCAATAACGAATACCGCATTCAGGGCAAGGTGATTGAGAAGCTAGAAACCTCTGCCGACCACGGCCAGCTCATCAGTTTACATGCTGAGCAAGACGGCGGGCAGTCAGGGCACATCTCCATCCGCATCCCAGACGGCACTTCTAAGATCAATATCGAGAGAGGTCAGCCATACACCTTCAAAATCAAAATTGAGCGCGATGGAACAGCAGTTGCGCTCGGCGTAGAAGCAGGGTAATATATCCACCAACACCACACTACCTAAGAATCACCACCTACGACGTTATGAAAAAAAACACCATCCTCACGCTCGCCTCACTTTCTGTGTTAGCTGGGCTTACCGCACCCGCTCACGGGCAGGTTTATGATCCGTCCAAAGGTGGCGGAGCCAAGCCAGCACCAGCATCTCGTAACGATAACACCACCATCGTTCGCCCTAAGCAGGAAAAAAAATCCCCCTACGGCCAAGAAGTCCCCTTCATGGATCCCACTCAGGAAACGATCACGTTCATGGGGCACACGTTTAATCTTGGTGACAACCGGATTGGCGGTCAGTTCGAGGCCTACCTTGCAGACGAGCCAAACAACTCCAAGGCAGCACTCGAATATCGCGAAACCATTGATGCCATCCTCACTGCCGTCTCTCCGCACACCAAGGGGAGTATTTCTCAGAAGCTACGGAATGGTTTTGCCCTTCTCCCCCGCGCGGCCTCCTACCCAGGCGACGGTAGATTGTGTGATTCCTTAGGCAACGCCATCTACGCAGCCATGCTATCCAAGGGCTCCGTGCGTATGGCCAATGAGCACCTCGCCAACCTCGAAAAGGAAAAAGCCCGCATTGCCCGCAACGAGGACATTAAACTTCAGAAAACCGACCTCACCGATAAATCCCGGACGAAGGGAAAACCTGGTGCCAAAGGCAAAGGGAAAAAAACCACGGTCGAAAAAACAGCCGAGTCATTCCAGACACAGGAATCACAAAAGCGTATCATTGAAATTGAGGCGCTCAAGAAACTCACCCAGGCTAAGAATGAGATCAATATCGTGCAGGCAAAAATCCAGTACCAAGCGCTGCTCGCTCAGTTGTTTGTGCAACGCCGCTTTGAGCACGTTGTGATGGGCACACGCTTCTACAACCTGATCTTCCGTGATGGCGATAGCCGGATGCGCCTCAAAAAAGGCTCTGATGTCTCCAAGTTCTTTGGTGAGGGCCTAGGGGTAGATCCCACCGTCACCGGCCTTGATTCCGCGGCCAATGAAGCGATCCGCAAGGTCACCACACTTGTTTCCGCCTTCCACAATCACGCATCACGCAAAGAGCTGCATAGCGCATCACGCCGCCTTACCGAAGCCTACGCCATTGGCGAGTTCCTTCCATCCGTGCAGACAGTCAAAGGAGAAGACCGCCGTAAGGTGCTAGAGTATGTCCGTGATGGTCACTCACTGGTCAACGCTATGGATGTGCGCGATTATGCACGTGCCAAAATCCTTCTCGAGGCACTTAAGAAACGCTCTAGTGACTTTGACTCCACCAAAGCTGAAGGCGCCATCGCCGCCTACACACGCGTGTCCGATAGCCACCTCCGCTCTGCAAAAATTGCCATGATGAAGGGCGACGAAGAGAAGTTTGAAGCCGAACTCAAGAACGCCACCTCCGTCTGGCCAACTAACCCTAAGCTCAAGGAAATCGACAAACGCCTTGATGATCTCATCGGCAAAGGTGATTCTGCAAAGACATTACTGGATGACTTTGATCGCTTGCTCAGTGAGAATAACTATCGTGAAATCTTCAAGCGTCAGTATGAGTTTGTGCCCGTTGTTGCCAACGATGAAAAGCGCAAGGACGCCGTCACACAAATCATTAAAAACATCCACCGCATTGACGGCTCCATCCTCCAAGCTGGTGAGTTCTCCAAGCATGGCAACGACTTCGCGGCATGGGAGTCCCTCGCCACGCTGCGCAATGAGTTCCCCAAAGATCCAGAGCTACTACGTCAGCTAGAAAAGCTCTCGTCCAAGGTTGCAAACTTCACCGTGGCGCTTAATCGGGCCAAGGAGTTCGAGGACAATGATCTTAACCCACAAACTGGCTCCGCCATGTCATGGTACCTTCAGGCGAAGAGCATCTACCCAGATAGCAAGTTTGCTCAGGAAGGCATTGATCGGCTCGTAAAACGCATCATGCCCAGCAGGGAGCCAGTATCCGCCACCCCTGAGGATGACACGATCAACTAAAAAGCTCCTTTCCTCATTTAATTGCTCTCAAACCGCCCGCTTGCACCTCGCAAGCGGGCTTTTTGTTTCCCAATGGCAGGGAGTGGGGAGTGGTATTATAAAACTGCCGCAGGAAGGAACCGATTTATCTTTTCTCTCACGCAATCTTAGCTAATGGTTCTGGCGGCGAATCCCCCCGCCTGACTTTTCAACCCCCACTGATTAACCAACCGAGCAACCAAGTAATCTTAAACCACTTACTTCACCATGAACCTTGATATCAAAATCCAACCCGTCCTGGACCCTGAATTTGTCCCCGCCGTCCTCTGGAACCGCGCCTTTGATGAGCAAGTCTCCAATGACTCTGGAGCGCACGATGTTTCCATCGCTCTTGGTCGTAAAGACGGCACCACGTTCCGTCGTGATCTCCGTGTGCTCAGCCACGAGGGAGACAACATCGCACTCAATATCAAGTATGTGGAGCGCATTGTGAAGTTCATGCTCTGGTGCCACGGAGGTAGCCGCATCCACGTTGCTGGGAACGATGCCATCGCCGCCGCCCTCGCTGATATTTATTCTGAAAACGGAGCGCGGAGCTTTGACTGGGACATCGTAGGCAATGGAATGTTTGGCGAGTATATCACTGTTATCCCGTGCTCACTGGATGACATTCCAGCCGATAACAATGCCGCCGCCGCCCTAGGCCGCCACCTACAAGGATGCCGCATTGGTTTCGACCTCGGTGGCTCTGATAGAAAATGCGCCGCCGTGATTGACGGGGAGGTCGTTTTCTCAGAAGAAGTGCCATGGGATCCCTACTTCCAAGAGGACCCGAGCTATCAGTATGACGGCATCGTCCACTCGCTGAAACTCGCGGCCGAGCACCTTCCACGCGTGGATGCAATCGGCGGCTCATCCGCAGGAATTTACATCAACAACGAGGTCCGCGTGGCATCCCTCTTCCGCGGCATCACGGATAAGGATGTCTTTGCAAACACCGTGCGCCCGATGTTTAAGGACATCATCGCCAAGGAGTATCCTGGTGTGCCATTTGATGTGATCAACGATGGCGAAGTCACAGCTCTAGCTGGCTCTATGAGCATGGATACAAACTCCGTCTTAGGCGTCGCCATGGGAACCTCTGAAGCCGTCGGCTACGTGGACCCGCAAGGCAACGTAACCGCTCGGATCAACGAACTCGCCTTTGCCCCCGTCGATTACCGAGAGAACGGTCCTATCGATGAGTGGTCTGGTGACGAAGGATGCGGGGTGCAGTTTTTCTGCCAACAAGGAGTCGCCCGCCTCGCCCCCGCCGCTGGGTTTGACTTCGGTGACATGCCCTTCCCTGAGCAACTGATCGAGGTGCAAAATGCCATGGCCGAGGGCGATGAGCGCGCTGAGAAAATTTACCAAACCATCGGCACATGCTTTGGCTACGCCATCGCCCACTACGCGGACTTCTATGATATTGAAACTCTCATCATCATGGGCCGTGCCACCTCTGGCCCGGGCGGACAAATCATGATTGATTCCGCCAAGGAAGTGCTCCTTATCGAGTTCCCAGAGCTAGCGGCTCAGATCAACATCACCCAGCCAGATGAAAAAATGAAGCGTCACGGCCAAGCCGTAGCTGCTGCTTCCCTGCCTGCCCTCAATGCCTAACACAGAGCAGAGCATCACCGCCAATGTGGTGTTTGATGAGGCCTCATTGCTTGGCGCGTTCCGCCTGCACATGTGGCACCGCTATGGTATCTGGCTGATGCTCCGCACCTTTCTCAGCATCATCCTGATCGTGGCAGGGGTCATTATGATGATGAGCCGGGGCGGTATTGATGGTCCCTTTCCTGTGCTAATGATCATGGTAGGCACCTTCGCCCTCCTGCGCCCCTTGATCTGGAAAATCATGCACGCACGGAACCTGCGCAAACTCCCCGGCTACGGCCAAGCGGTGACTTACACATTCACCCCAAAAGGCGTTTCTATTCAGGGAGAAACAAGCAACGGCCACGCCGAGTGGGCTGGTATTTTTGAAACCTACGCACATAAGCAGGGACTATTCATCTACCACTCGAAAAAAATTTACACTTGGATTCCCGCTGCCGCACTCGCCGGAGAAAACGACATGCAGTCAATCACAGAGTGGGCTAGCTCAGCTAATAAGTAGAGCCACTGCCACGCCTAACAGGGCGATGCCAAATGCTAGATCAAACCAGCGAGCGGCTTTTTGGTAACGCCTCTTAATGCCGGGAATCTGGAGCACGCACACCCACACGCACCAAAGTAATACGCCCTCAAGCACAATGGTCACCCACAGCACCGTCGGCCACATCCACCCTTCTTTGCCCACTAAAAACGGAGCCGTCACCCCCACCAGAAAGACAGCCACCTTAGGATTGAGTAAGTTACACAGCAGCCCACGTTTCCAACTACTCAAAGGAGATTGCCCGAGCGCAGAATAATCCTGCCCCCACTGCACGGAAGTTTTCTGCATACTTGATGCCACCAACTTCCACGCTAGCCACGCGAGATAAGCAGCTGCCAAATACCGCAGTAGCATTTCTAACCATCCGCCCTGCCCGAGCATGGAGGTGACTCCAGCTACCGCGATGGCAGCATGGCACCCCAAGCCGCAAGCAATACCAAAGGCCGTCCAGCACCCTGCCGCCCGACCCTGTGCCAGCGCGGTTCGAGTTAACAACAACATGTCAGGCCCTGGGCTAAACTGCCCAACCGCCATGATGCCAACAAAGACAAACCACTCGATCATCGGCTAGTAGTCTTTTCTCGAAAACCTCCAACAGGCGAATCCAAGAACCACAAGCTCAAACAAGGCCGAGCTGCCAAGAATGTAAAAGCTAGAGTGCCTATTTGCAACCTTTTGCGCACCGCCAGCTTGTTGACTCTCCATCAAATCCTCACTGGCAAATGCCAGTAAACTTACCCCAGCTAACGATTCATCTTTGGAGCCGGTTTTGATTTTCTGTTTAATCATCAGAGTAACCTCACGGGTCTTGGGAAGAGGCCAAGCGATGGCCTTACTTACTCTGTGCGCTTTTTTCCAGCCCTCGTAGTCCACACCCTCATTGCTGACAAGCTCACCAGTATTCACATCCATCTTCACACCTGATTCCTCAGCCGCGTAGCTCATATTATACAGTGCGTTCTCAGACCACTGCACCAGCAATGCCGCCCCCCATAGCAGCAACATAGATAGTAGTGACAGCATTGAAGAGCGCGTGAGAACCGCCACCAAAACACCAACGCAATAGATCATGCTGAAAACAAACACGAGGATTGGCACAGCCCAGAAAATACTCCAATTCCACGAGCCTAAACGCACCCCCATCGCGAGAAAGACGATCAGACAAAATAGCCCCACCTGTAGAAACACAAAGAGCAAGCTGCCCATGTACTTCGTCAAAAAAAGCTTTACCCGCCCAATAGGCTTGGAAACAGCAACGTCCACCGAGCCAGCGGACAAAAACTGTGGAAAAATCGAATTACATGAGACCAAGGCCAGGGCGATCGCCAAGTAGGCAAGCCACCAAGTTACCACAATGTTGGTAAACACCACGAGGTAAAACATTTCCGCAAAACCACTTTTGGTATTCACTAGGGATGACTCTATATTCCATAAACCAAACAGCAAGCTGTAGCCTTGTTCATCAAATCCAATCGATGCAAAAATACCTGCCACTAAGGCAGAAATCCCAAGAACAATCCAAAATAACACGCTGGATGTAAGATGCCTGTATGAATCCCAAAGTATTGCAAGAATCTGTCTCATTACTCAGCCCCCTTTCCTTTAGTTGCCACAGCACCACCAGCACCCTGGCTGCCAACGCTCTGCATAAATAAATCTTCTAGTGAGTCTCGGTTCTCTTTCATTTCTACGATGGTTACATTCTCAGCCCGCAGAGCATCTAACATCGGCTGCATCGGGGCGGGGTCATTTTGGTAAACGCTCATCGTTTCACCTGTGATCTCAGCTCCCTCGGCTTGAAACTTCTCCGCAAGTGACGCGGGGATGTCCCCCTGCACGCGGATCTCGTATCGCCTACTCTTCTCGGTGAGGCTCTGGATTGTCCCCTGCCTCACTAGCTGCCCTTGGTCCATGATCGCGACACTATCACAGATCATTTCTAACTCTCCAAGCAGGTGGCTGTTTACAAATACTGTGCGGCCTTGCTCTCGCATGGTCACCAGCAACCCACGCATTTCAAGCCGGCCCTTAGGGTCCACACCATCGGTTGGCTCATCAAGAAAGACGATTTCTGGATCATTAACCAATGCTTGCGCTAGCCCGATGCGTTGCTTCATACCCTTCGAGTAAGTGCCCATGCGCTTCTCACCCCAGCCCTGCATGCCTACCGTTTCCAGCAGCTCTTCAGCTTTAAGTTTCGCCTCCCGATGGGAAACACCAGACAGCCCGGCGACGTAGCGAATAACCTCACCACCTTTTAAGTATTCTGGAAAACGTGCGTGCTCTGGCAAATACCCCACCCGCTTGAGCGTAGCCTTATGCCCCACAGGCTGGCCTAACATCGTGCCTGATGACTTGGTAGCCCTAACAATAGTTAGCAATATTTTAATCAGAGTGCTTTTGCCTGCGCCGTTAGGCCCTAACAGGCCAAAAATCCCAGCCTTTGGCACCTGAAGAGACACCCCTCTCAGTGCTTCCACGCCACCTCGGTAGCGCTTCCAGACGTCTGCTATATCAATCACCGTTTCCATGATGCTGCCTATGCAATACTAGGTGGAAAAAATCGCAAGCCCGATTATCAAGGCTCCTCATTTCCTCGTCTTAGTGGCACTAAATGGCTCGCCGCAGTAGGGGCAGCGATATTTTCCCTTACATATAATAGAGCTCGCCATGGTCAATCGATAGCTGACGCCGAATGCTTTCTTAGCATTTCGGTGACGTTGGCATTTACGGTTTGACCACAGCGGTGACATACAGAGGGAGCAGCGCACCGAACCACTACGGAAAAAAAACACCGCCGCAGAAACAGCCCAAAATGCTAACACGGCAAGGCTCCAGATAATTTCACTTTTTAGGTCAAGAGCAAGACCATAAACCAGCCAACCTAGCCCCACCAAAACCAACGTCACGTTAAACAAAAAATGAACCGCACCAAAACGGATCCTACGGAGACTATGCTTGGAGCGTTGACGATGCATATGGCAAATTGAGAATCGACGGCAGAACCCGCCTAACAGTTTTTATTTCTACCAGCAGCTTGACGCTTTGGCTACTGATTGTTTCGCTCAAAGATAGATTTCAATAAAACATCAAAACGCGCCCTTGATTTCAATAAAAGCACTTTTACGCGCCCTCGTTTTTTAGTGTTTTTCAGCAAAGGATATGCAAAAGTTTTAAAAAACAGGGTCGAGTGGAGAAGAAAACTTGTATTATCGTTATATAGAACATTAATCTTGATGTAATGTTAAAAATATTTTATCAATCTCTCGAGTCCTACAGTATCTTATGAAACGTGTGTTAGCCATTTTTTTTGCAACCATAGCATCGGCAAGTGCCATAGAAATCCAATTGGATTTCGGGCATGATGATGCAACACACGGGTTCTACGCCTCACATCCAAAGGCAAAATCAGCGGTAGAAAAAGCAGCTAAAGACTTAAGCAAGGCAATCTCAGCTAGCTTGCAGCAAATTAGCGGTGATTTGTATTCAGGCACTAACGGCGGCACCGAGGCAAGGTTTGATTGGGGCTGGAGTTATGTCAACCCTGTGACAGGGGCGACGGAGCAAATTTCATCTCCCAGCGTGGGCAATGATACCGTAATTGTCTATGTTGGTACTCGCAACATTAGCTCTGGCTCGACTCTTGGGCAAGGAGGCATCGGAGGAGCATCCGTGCTGATATCCGCAGGTGGATTCCCCCAACCTACAGAGTGGATTGATGCTGTTACTGCTGCAGAGCTATCCTCTAATACCGCTATGACTCGCGGCGGTGGCCCAGTGGTCAACACCATCAGTGGCTCAGCAAACTTTGCTGGATACAATGGAGTCTATGACCTCGACTACGGCCTCTCTGTTGGAAACCTCTGGCTCGATATTGATACAGATAACAATGGCTCTTCAGATTCAGCAGCCGCCCTCGATAACTTCTGGCACTATGATTCCGAGACAGCCGTTGCTGCAGGGAAAATGGATTTCTACACCGTCGCTTTACACGAACTGTTACACGTCTTGGGAGCTGGCACGACACAAACTTGGGACCAGCTCTCAAACTCAACACAATGGTTAGGTGCTGAGGCTAGCGGGATCGCCGGGACCAGTTACATCTTGGACAGTGATGGGCATCATATTGCACCAGGGGTACTTAGTGCTCGGCTCAGTGATGGAGTTTTTCAAGAAAGCATCTTGTCACCAGGTGTTACCCCTGGCGTCCGTAAGGAGCTCACTGAGTTGGACCTAGCCATTCTAGAAGACCTTGGATACAATGTTAGCTATACTCCAGTGCCAGAGCCTAGCAGTGCAGCACTGTTCGTGATCGGTCTGCTAGCAGCTACCACCAGACGGAGTAGATCACACTAACTCCAAAAAATAAATCGAACCTTAGGCCTTAGCCATCTTTTTGGAAAAAGCACGCGAATCTCGGCCACTTGCAAGTAACTGATCTTGGCGAGCGCGGGGTAGCTCCTCCATTGGGATTTCTCGATAGCCTAGCTGCCTTTGGAAAAAGTCAGCAGCTCGATTTGTCAGAGCAAAAACTTCTTTTGCACCGCGATGACGAGCTTGTTTCTCCGCATGTTTTACCAACTCAATCCCGTATCCAAGCCCTTCGTGAGCTTGCTTGACGTAGAGGCAGGCAACTTCCGCCATCTCACTATTCAGATAGCTATGGAGCGCGATACAGCCAACGACGTTCCCATCAATATCCATCACAAAGTAATCCTCCAAGCGGTTTTCAATATCAGCATATCCACGCGGCACCAAATGGGAGTTCCTAACAGACCTTCCAATCATTCCTAACAACTCCACAATATCATCCTCACGAAGTGGGCGGATGCTGCGGTAAGCATCTGCATAAATCATGGTCCCTACACCTTCGTTAGAAAACAACTCCCCCAACATCACCGCAGGATCGTGACCATCAAGTAAGTGGACACGCGGGACGCCTGCGCTACAGGCGGCCACAGCCGGAGATAGAGATTCAATAGCAGCTGCCTCAGCTACGCTCACCGCACCCTGCGCAAACGCCCTTTCTTCGCTATGCAGGTGGATAAGTTTATTGGCACCTATCTTAGCTAGCCATGTAAGCCAAGAGCCGGAAAAGGCGCCTTGACCAGCAAGGTCACAGAAGACCACCTGACCACGTTCAAGGGTAGATACCACATCCTCTATCGGGCTCGATGGCGTGAATCTTACTTGGCCGAACTTGAGTTCAGCCTCAGCGGCTAAATCTAACAAATCATCATTCGAGTGCGCTGTGCTT
>JBMYYO010000014.1:24249-38414 GCA_049609505.1 Akkermansiaceae bacterium
GCCACCACTAACTGCACGCCAATGCTCTGCAAGGAAACCAGATCCAACATCGTTTCAGCGAGCGCTGAAGCTGGGCTATCAATGACCACGACAAATACTTTCCCGCGAAATTGCGGTACATACTGCAAGAGTCCCCTGATATCTCCCCAAGACATAGATTGTGGTAAAATTGATTGTTTTTGATTTTCGCACATACCCAATTAACTGCCCCCATGCATCGCAGCACGGTGAGCTTGTTCAGGCACATAGGCTCTCCAAGTTTCATCCTTCGTGGCAATCATTTTCTGAATGTCACGTCCAGTGAAGCTCAGTAATGACTGATCACCGCAAGGAATGGAATGAATGAGACCGTTTTCGCGGAAGTGCTGATAAAGATGGCTCAGGTGAGGTGCTGTTTGGAAATTCTCTGCTGTGACAAGTTCGCCAGATTTACGATTGGCCCATGGATAGACGTAGAGTGAAAGTTCGTGCTTAAACAACCTGCCAAACGATTCAAGAATGCCTCCAGCGAGATTCTCTGCCCACTTCTCTTTGAACAGCTCGTTTAGCAGGCCAATGCTAAGCACGATACCGATCGGGCTAGTGGTATAGCGGCTCAAATAGCTAGCGATACGGTGGAACTCAGGGCAGCGTGAAACAAGCACTGATTTGCCGAGAGACTGCAAGGCGTCTGCCCGATCAAGAAATGCTAGATGATCTATTTTCCCGCCCTCTTCTCCCTCACCTGAGTCATCACGCAGAAGGTTATTCATGGATATCTCACAGATTTCCACAGTCTGATCCCGTAGAGCTGGATCTAGATCACAGTGAAATGCCTCCCGTGTTTGCTCTAGCATATCGAGGTGCAAGTTAGTGACGGGATCAAAGCTGCCACGCAACAGTATGATCGGCTTTTTGTAGAGCGCCTCCGCTGGCTGCACGACTTCGCCATCGGGTAGAAACATCGCGGCATCTGTTAGGCCGCTCGTTACCAGCTGGAGATGGCACAGGCGATTATCCACCATCTCGAACCCCTTCCCGCTGAACTTCAACATATCCACCTCAACGTGCTCATTGGACAGCCCATCCATGAGAGATTCCACAAAGAGTGAAAGTCGATCTCGATGATAAAACGCAGCGTAGATAAGATTCAGTCCGATAATGCCTAACGTCTCCATCTGGTCCACGTTTTCTTGGTCTAACAGCCTGACGTGAATCAAAATCTGACACGGCTCAGCTCCTGGTTTTAGTTGAAGACGAATCCCTAACCACCCATGGCATTCTCCTGTGTCTCGGTAGCCCCTGGCTCGAACAGTGTTGCAAAAGCTGAAAAATGTGGTGTCTGCGCCGCGGTCTGGTGCAAGCCGCTCTCTGAGTAGATCAAACTCATAGTTTAGCATGGAGTTCACACGCTGCCGTGAGACGTAGCGTTTGGCTTTGCCATAAATGGCATCGCTCATCGTCATATCATAGGCAGATATGGTTTTAGCAACGGTTCCCGCTGTTGCCGATGCACGGAAAAACCAGTTGGCAACCTCTTGACCAGCACCGATCTCGGCGAAGGTGCCGTAAATGGCTTTGTCTAAGTTGATACGTAATGCTTTATCGTAGGATGATGGAATGGGACGGTCGCTCATGGTTGCTTGCTAAAGAAGTATAGGGTGTAAAAGTAAAACGAATACATGTGATATTGAGGCTTCCCGCCATTGAGAAGCTCTGTCCTTTTTCGGAACTTATTTTTCTGTTGATTTTGCACTTTCGTCTTCACTCGGGCGCACCCAACCGCTCTGTAAGTATTCCACAATTTGCACCTGATTGGCCGCAACGGGATTTTTTGGATACTTGATTTTCACCGTAATCGCTTGAGAACGACGGGCGCTCAAGTCTCCGATCAAACGGGTGAACTTAGGGTCATTTTTATCAATGTAGCCATAGAGTATTCTGTGCTCTGGGCTGTAATGCAACTCCACGCAGACCCACTTTTGCTCGTCATCGAACTGGCGATTGTAGTACTGAGTGATCTTACACTGCGCTCGAATTTCTTCGGGCTCTTGAGGCCGTTCTGTGAAGAGCTTATTCCATGGCCGAGAGGTCCAAATAACCCAGCTTTCCCAGTCCACTTTATAATCCCCCTCCACACGCTCCAGCGCGATCTGCTTCACCGAGTAATCGTCCAACCTAACAGAAAGCGATGCCATTTTCCCCTTCACCGTGATACGACCACCTAAGCCGATCTCTTTAACACCCAATTGTTTCCAGCCGTGCTCTGCGTACCATTTTTTGATCCGAGGAGCTGTCACATCGGGCGTACGAACGAGCTTTATCATTTCCTCTGGCGAGGTGGCTGCGAAAAATTTTCTCACTACCTTTTCCGATTCTTCTAGCACGTTCATCCCCGTCTTTACGGAATCCTCTATCTCCTTTTGCGCTTTCTTTTCCTCATCAGTCAGTTCCTCTAATGACGGTGTGAATGCCGCAGGCAGATCGGCAAAATTATCTTCTGGTTGCTGTGTCTGCTTCTGGTCTGACGACATATTTTTAACCACGACCACAGCTCCTATGACAAGGACTGAAACGCCGAGCAAGCTGGCTATTAAAATCCATGTCGAGGACTTCGCGCCTCCTTGCCGTGAGGACGATGATGATCCGGCAGAGTCCCACGATGGTGCTTCCTTCTCGCTAGAGCGCTTCTTGCGAACCCGCTCTCTGGGTGCCTTGCTCGGTGTAGGGCTGGCATAAACTGGAGCAGAGGCTTGCCCTTCTAGAGAGGAGGATGCCTTATCGCTCTCTGTCAGCGCGCGCGAAAGAATAGGCTTTGCTTCTACGGCCTCGTTTTCCTTGCTATGCCTAGGCACAGGAATCACCGCCTTCGGCTCAATAGATGGATCACGCAACTGCGCAGCGGAAGTAGTTGAAATAGGATTATTGGTGTCTGGAAGATTCAACAAATAATGACAAGCTGGGCACACAGCCCCTTGCCCTTCATGATCGCGAGGGACACGGAACACAAATCGACATAGTGGGCAAACAAGTCCCATCCATTTACGCTTCTTCTCTGATGTAGCAGCCACAAACAAACAATGTTCCAGCCAGAAAAAAAGTGCAAGCCAGCAGTTTCCGTAAAAAGTGGTCTTATTCCTCGATGCGAATTCGGTTAGGCCTATCAATTAAGATGGCAGCATCACGGTCCTCTTCTTCCAATTGGTCAAACACCATTGAATCCTTGGATCGCTCACGGGTTGCAGATTCATCACGGGGGGCAAAGTCTGGCTGCTCAGAGCCGTAGGGGTCATTCCCTAACAACAATGGCGCCTTCGGTTGAATAGGGATCGTGTAGGTATGCGTGGTCTTCGATGAGCTCGATTCCGCAGCAAAGTTGTGTTGTTTAGCAAGTGAATCATCAACCGCTCCGTGAATATCACAGTAGCCTGTGGGTTCTACGCCTTTGAGAAAATACTCAACTCTAGTGATCGCTAGATATGATTCCTGACCGGAAACGGCATCTCGGTGGAACTTCTGGCAGTAGCGTGTCTTACGCATCCCTGATTCCTTACAAACCTCTAACTGCACGATATTTTCAGGCGGAGATATTGCTTGCCCCGGCATGGTGTTGGCTGCGGAAACCATGGAGTTTTCCCACACAGGGTAGATCGTTTCACGGCTAAAGGCACCTTCGTAAATTGGCTCACGGTGACCAGCATGGAAACCAGCCCACACACCACAAGTCACACGGCTGTTGTATCCTACGAACCAGTTATTGGCAAAGTCATAGGTCGTTCCCGTTTTCCCCGCTGCACCTGGGTCACGGGTGATTGAGCTACCACCGTTCTGTTTGGCCGTGCCCCTCAGCGCCCCCTGCAATAGACTATGAGTAAGATAGGCGTGATCCTGACTAATTGTTTGCTCAACGGTGGACATATCCAAGGATGGCGCCGTGTAAACCTCTACTCCGCTGGAATCAACAATACGATCAACAAAAAACATCGGCCGCCCTCGTTTTCCTAGGTTGGCAAAGGCTGCGTAAGCGCGCACGATTTGAGGTAACGAAACCTCCTCTGTACCTACTAACATCCGAGCCAGCAATTCCGTTTCAGGGAACGAGAGTCCAAATTTGCGGGCAGTCTCCATCACCGTGCCAAGGCCAAGGGTTTTACCCAATCTAACAGAAGCGGCAATTTTGGAAACCTCTATGGCCCGGCGCAATGTGATATCTCCTTCATACTTCGGCGTGAGGGTTTCCATCCCCCACTCTCCGACGATGCCTTCCCTACCATCTAACATGATCGCTCTGTTATCCATCGGGCGATCTAACAATTTATGAGAAAGTGATAGATTTTTCTCAAAAGCTGTCACTGCCAGAAATGGTAAAAATGCCGTACCAATGGGCTTTTTACCCGATTGGATAAAGTCATACTGAGAGTGATTGAAGTCCCTACCGCCAACGTATGCAATGACTGCTCCAGAGGAATTATCCACCATCAAGCCTGCACCTTGGAGATATTCTGGCTTACCTTCCTGGAAGTCTGCAATCTTTGCGTGCGCATAGCCAGGCTTTGCCTCTATCGCATCTAACTGCTTGAGCAAGCTCTGCGTCATAGCCCGCTGCACGTCCAGATCAATAGTTGTGTGAATCTTAAATCCTCCCTGAGTCAGAGCATCTTCTCCGAGGTGCTCCCTCACTTTTCCCGCGATGCGTTCGTAGAGGTGAGAGGTTCCTCGCCGGATCGGCCTAGGGTTCACCACTACTGGCTCTGCAATGAGCTTATCATGCTCTGCTTGGGATAGAAATCCATCATCAACCATACGCCCGAGAACCTGATCACGTTTGGACTGATTCATCGCCAGATCATTGAGCGGGGAGTTCTTCAAAGGATTCCGGATACACCCCACGAGCGAGGCACACTGAGAAACGGTAAGGTCTTTTGGCTCCACGCCAAAGTATCCAAGAGAAGCAGAGCGGATGCCGTAATACCCACTACCAAAAGGAATACGATTGAGGTAAAACTCAAGGATTTCAAACTTCGTGTAGCGCTCCTCGATTCTTTGTGCGAGGTAGGCCTCCACCGCCTTACGCTCCATGCCACTCTGGCCTAATTTTTTTGCCTCCTCTTTGAGGTGGAAAGCGTTCCGTGCGAGCTGCTGGGTGATAGTACTAGCACCCTGAGTTTGTTTCCCAGCTTCCCAGTTCAAATAGAGGGCACGGAGGACGCCTACGCGATCCACGCCGTCGTGCTCAAAGAACCGCTGATCCTCACCTGAGACGAGGGCGTTGATCATAGTCTGGGGGACTTCCTTGATGCTGATCTCGTCTCTGTTTTCTACAAAGATACGACCTAGCTCACGCCCTTTGCGGTCGAGGATTTTACTCACCACCTCGACGTCACCGATCTCATCAAGGCTATACTTGGCTGCTTGCTCTTTGTAAGGTTTGGTTTTGATCTGGAAAACCACGTAACCGATTCCAGTGATGATCAGACCAAAGATAAATAGGTATAGCAACCATTTGAGCTTGAAGAAACGGCGTTTGCGACGCTTGTTGTCTGTGCTGGAATTCTTTTTACCCATTTAATCTAATCTTTCAATTTTCGCGATGGCCAAGGACTCAACAGATTGCGCAACTCCTCAGGGGGATGACCATACATACCCTCAGTGTGGAGGAAACGCAACCCCTGCCTTGCTGGAAAAGGTTCAGGGTGAGATTGAGAAAAATGGCCCCATGCCCTTCAGCGAATTCATGGCGCTGGCACTCTATGATCCCGACCATGGATATTATTCAGGCACTACGC
This sequence comes from Akkermansiaceae bacterium, assembly GCA_049609505.1. Lineage (GTDB taxonomy): Bacteria > Verrucomicrobiota > Verrucomicrobiia > Verrucomicrobiales > Akkermansiaceae > Oceaniferula. Next base: position 30,015 of record JBMYYO010000014.1, read on the forward strand.
AGAGAGTTGGCAAGGAGGCAGACTTTATCACCAGCGTCAGCGTGGGCAGATGCTTCGGGCTGATCCTTGCCCGGCGGCTACACGCCTATTGGCAATCCATCGGCAAGCCAGGATCATTTCACATCATCGAACCCGCCGCCCATGATGGTGCCCTGTGCATGGACATTCTCAGTGAGATAAAAGTTTTCAGCCCAGAGTTCTTCCACGCGATTCACTACCACTTGGTAGAAATCAGTGATGCTCTGAGGGAAAAACAACTTGCTAAATTAAGCGGCACATTCCCTAAGAAGATCTCCCACCACGCCGGCATGGATGATGTAAAAAACCTCCATGGCGCGATCATTGCCAATGAACTTATCGATGCCATGCCGGTGGAGTTGGTTCGGTTTGAAAACTCCCACTGGGTGAAACTCATGGTATCGCTCGACGACGAGAGGGCTTTGTGTTTTTCCCCCGCTGATCTCGATGACCCTGAGATGGCAAACTTCTTCCACTCACTAGGAAACAACTACCCTGAGGGCTACACCACAGAGTATAACATCGGCGCTAACCATTTCCTCAAGCAAGCACACCAAGCACTCACGCGCGGGGTGATGATTGTCATCGATTACGGGCACCTCAGTGAGGATTACTACCACCCAGATCGCACTGCTGGAACGCTGCAAACTTTCTGCAATCACAAAAAAGCGGACAACCCACTACAGTCCCCCGGTGAGCTGGACATCACCGCGCATGTTGATTTTTCCCGTTTCGCCTCTCAAGCAGAATCGCTAGGCTTCACACCATCGCCTCTGATTACTCAGGCCAGCTACCTCACCCGCCACGCCCGCGAGTGGTTGATCAGTTTGGAAACTTCCCACACACCAGAAATGCCAGCCCTCCTCCGGCAGTTTCAAACCCTTACTCACCCGAGTATGTTAGGTTCAAAATTTCAGGTTCTGGAAATGGAAAAACACGCATGACTTGCGTTCTCTTTGACAAGTTCCCCAGTTCCCACTAGACGAACGGCATGTCCACGCAGCGTATTCTCGTTTCCGACCCCATTTCCGATCGCGGAGTCGAACTCCTCAGCAGCCACCCAGACATCGAGGTGGATGTCAACACAGGCCTCAGCCCAGAGGAACTCATCGACATCATCCCCAACTACCAAGGGCTCATTATCCGCTCGCAAACTAAGGTTACACCAGAGGTTTTAGCCGCCGCCACTGAGCTAAAAGCCGTTGGCCGCGCTGGTGTCGGCGTTGATAACGTTGATCGTGATGCCGCCACTAACCACGGAGTGATCGTAATGAATACTCCAACCGGAAACACCATTTCCACTGCCGAGCTCGCCTTTACCTTGATGCTTTCCGCTGCGCGAAACATCGGCCCCGCCCACGCAGAAGTCCTCAAGGGTGAGTTCCCCGCCGCCCGTAAAGCCTACAAGGGCATTGAGCTCTACAGCAAACGCCTCGCCGTGATTGGCATGGGCCGTATCGGTGCTGAGTTTGCGAAGCGTGCTCAGGCGTTTGGCATGACCGTCGTGGCCTATGATCCCTTCCTCACCCAAGCGCGCGCAGACCAGCTTAAGGTCGAACTCGCGGCCAGCCCGGATGAAGCACTCACCGGCGCGGACGTCGTCACGCTCCACGTTCCTCTAACAGACGACACAAAACATATCATCAACGCGGAACGACTCGCTCTCATGAACCAAGGAGCACTCGTCGTCAACTGCGCTCGTGGTGGCCTCATTGATGAGCCTGCACTCAAGGCGGCTATTGATTCGGGCCACATCGCTGGCTGCGGACTGGATGTTTACGAAGACGAGCCACCAGCCGCAGACCATATTCTTTTCGATCAACCGAAGCATGTTTCATTCACTCCTCACCTCGGTGCATCCACCAATGAAGCGCAGGAAAACGTCGGCATCCAAGTCGCCGAGCAGTTGCGTGATTTCCTAACAACAGGAGAGATTCGTAACGCCATCAACATGCCATCCCTCGATGCCGCCGCGCTCGGAGAAATTGGCAGCTACCTCGATCTCGCCACCTCCCTCGGCAAGTTCCTCGCCAAGCTCGGCCCAGCCAACCCAGACGCCCTCCGCGTTTCCTACCACGGTGAAGTTTCTAACAAGGAAACTTCCCTCATCTCCCGCACCGTGCTCACTGGTTATCTGGAAGCAGCCCGACCCGATGGTCAGGTCAACATTGTCAACTCCCCCGCCGTCGCCAAAGAAATGGGATTGGAAACTATCGAGTCCACCATCAATGCGCAGACGGAGTATAACGAACTGATCGTCGCGGAGCTGCGCAAGGACGGTAAGAGGTTTCGCGTAGCCGGCACGATCATTGGTCAGTCGCCACGCATCGTTGAGATCGATCACCTCTATATTGACACCAATATTTCTGGAAACTTCATCATCGTCCGAAACGACGACAGCCCTGGCATCGTCGGCCTCGTCGGCACTGCCATCGGAGCCGCTGGCCTCAACATCGCCAACCTCTCACTGGCACGCAATAAACACGAAGGCAACGCCCTGAATGTAATCGAGCTAGATACTGCGCCGAGTAAGAAACTGATCGAGGAACTCAGCTCTGCAACCGGCATTCTATCGGTGACAGCGATTGACATCTAGCCTTGAAAGTTTTCATCGCCGGCTCACCGTATGAGTCCCATGAAGTTGACTCTCACTACTCTCAGCCTAACAATTTCCCTCGCAGCACTGACACAAGCTGCACCTACCAAGCCTAACATCATTGTCATCCTAGCCGATGACATGGGTGTGGATTCCGTTGCCGAGCTCAATGATAAATGCGGCATCGCAACTCCGCATCTCGATACCATGGTCAAGAGCGGCATTAGCTTCAGCGATGCGCACTCAGGCTCCGCAGTCTGCACCCCCACCCGCTATGGGCTACTGACTGGACGCTACTCTTGGCGCAGCAGGCTAAAACGTGGCATCGTTGCCCAGTGGGAGCGACCACTCATCGAGGAAAATCGACTCACCCTCCCCGGAATGCTTCGTAAAGAAGGCTACAGCACAGCCTGCATCGGCAAATGGCATCTCGGCTGGAACTGGCCAAAAAAGGGTGGAGGTTTTACCAATAAACTCAAAGAGATCGACTTCAGCCAGAAGATCCAAGGCGGCCCTACGAGCCGAGGTTTCGACCTCTACTTCGGCGATGACGTGCCAAACTGGCAACCCTTTGTCTGGATCAAAAACGGCAAGACACAAGGCATCCCTGATACTCATCTTAAATTTGCCGCCCATTACTATTCAGGCGCAGGCATCGGTGTAAAAGGGTGGAAACTTGATACTGTCCTACCCCGTATCACCCAAGAATCCGTGGACTACATCAACGCCCACGCCAAAGACGACAAACCCTTTTTCCTCTACTTCGCCATGACATCGCCACACACACCCATCGCACCATCCAAGCGATTCAGAGGCAAAAGTGGCATCAGCCCCTACGCAGACCTCCTGATGGAAACCGATTGGTCTGTCGGCCAGATCAACCTTGCACTGAAGAAGAACGGCATTGAGAAAAATACCCTCGTTATTTTCACCACCGATAACGGCACATCGCCCAAGGCAAACTTCCCCCAGCTCCGCAAACACAATGCCGAGCTACAGAATCACTGGCGCGGCACCAAGGCTGATGGCTGGGAGGGCGGACACCGTGTCCCGTTTATCGCCAACTGGCCAGGAGTAATCACTCCAAACAGCAAGAGCGATCAGCTCATTTCACTCGTCGATATCATGGCCACCTGCGCCTCCGTAGTCGGGCATAAACTCCCCGCAACCGCCGCCGAAGACAGCCATAACTTACTGCCCGTTTTCAAAGACGCATCCATCACCAAGCCCATCCATGAAGGTATCGTCTGCCACTCCATCAGCGGAGTCTTCATCATCCGTCAGGGAGAGTGGAAACTCCAATTCTCCTCTGGATCCGGCGGCTGGAGTCAGCCCAAAGACGCCATAGCCACCAAAAAAGGACTTCCAAAATGGCAACTCTACAACCTCAAAACCGACCCCAAAGAAACCACCAACCTACTGGAGAAATACCCAAAACGGGTCGCCGCCATGACTCAACTTCTAAGGGAATACGTAGAAAACGGTCGCTCCACCGCCGGAAAACCCCAACCCAACCACAACAACGCCAAATGGTGGAGAGGATTGCCCTGGGCGAAGTAGCCATTCCCACGCTAATCCTCCACTCAATTCCAATTTTTCCCAAGAATACCCTTTACACATCAGCGGATTTGGGTATTTTCCGCGCCCCGACCCCGCTCTGGAACAATTTTTCAACCCAACACTACCATGAAAGTTCTCTCATCCCTCCTCTCCATGAAGAAGCGCCACGAAGACTGCCAAGTCGTCAAGCGCAAGGGCACCCTCTACGTCATCTGTAAGAGCAACCCTAAGTTCAAAGCACGCCAAGGTGCTACCAAAGGCACTCGCCTCAGCAAAAAAGGCGTGAAGTAAACCTTCTCTCCTCAATCATTTTACCAAGACCCTACTCCGTTCACTCGGGGTAGGGTTTTTTCGTGCCATGGACTCAGTGACCAAGCCGCTTCCGCCTCTTCCTAGAAAGTATCCCCCTAAGCCCAAACACCAACAGCAAAAGCACCGCCGCACCAGCCGCATATACCCACCAAGGAATCGGCACAGCAACCTTCATCTCCATCACCAACGGTTGATCGGCACATTCAGCAAGCTGAAACTTCCACATCATCGTCCGCCCTCCATCCTGAAGCTCATGCGCATTACTCTCCCTCACGAGCTGCTCCACCCTCACCGTGTAACGGAACTCAGATGACCCCAACAAAGATAACGGCTTGTTTCCTAAAAACTCATCCACCAACGGCTGTAAGTTCACCTCACGCCTCACACCAATCTCTAATCCATCCATCTTAATCGACAAGTCACCCAATAACCCACGCAGCATCTTCTCCCCCTTACTTTCTTCCTCTGAAGCCACACCTAACATCCCCTGTAATTCCCGGCCGTCTTTCGCCTCCAGCCCAATCCGGATCACATACTTCCCCCCCACCTGCTCCACCTCATTACGAAACACCGTCACTCCCTCCTCGCGCTCGTCCAGATCGGATAGAGACGAGCGAATATCCTGCAAGTCCTCGCCCGACATCAACATCGTTGGCACCGCATACTGCCCCTCATAACGCAGCGATCCATCACGCCTCAACACAATATCCTCATCACCCTCAATACACGAGTGCAACAACAACATCATCAAAGCAGTAAGCGCCATCCAGAAACATCTCATACCCCCACCAATCTCCCCACCTCCCCAAAAATAGCAACCTCCGAAAACTGAAAACTTGAAACATAAAACTCCCCCCTTACCCTCTGCCCATGCGTAAAAATTTCCCACACCTCACCACCCTCCTCCTAACTACTCTCTACTCCCTACTAACTACTGCGGCGCCAGCCGCCGCAAACAGACCCAACATCCTCTTCCTCTTCTCAGACGACCACGCCATCAATGCCATCTCCGCCTACGGTGGTCCACTCGCAAAAATCGCCCCCACCCCCGGCATCGACCGACTCGCCAAGGAAGGCCTCATCTCCCACCGCACCTACTGCGCCAACTCCATCTGCGGCCCATCCCGCGCCTCCATCCTCACCGGCAAACACTCTCACCTCAACGGCTTTCTCGATAACAACTCATCCCACTTCGATGGCCTCCAGCAAACCTTCCCCCAGCTCCTCCGTAGCTCCGGTTACCAAACCGCCATGATCGGTAAATGGCACCTCCACTCCCACCCGATCGGATTCGATTATTGGGAAATCCTCCCCGGCCAAGGTGCTTACTACAACCCGGACTTCATCCAAATGGACGGGAAACGCAAAAAATTCCACGGCCACTGCAACGACCTCGTCACCGAAAAAGGACTCGCTTGGCTCAAAAAGGCCAAGGCCGACGGCAAACCCTTCGTCGCCATGATCCAATACAAAGCCCCACACAGAAACTGGGCCGCCGCACCACGCCACCTCAAGCTCTTCGATGGCATCACCATGCCCGAGCCAGCCAGCCTCTTTGATACCTACTCAAACCGCTCCCGTGTCCTAACAGAACACGCCATGGGCATCGCCAAACACATGTCCTGGGGACACGATATGAAATTCCACGGCCCCAACCTCTTCCCCAAACACTTCACCAAAAGCTGGGGCAACGGCGCCTACACCCGCATGACCCCAGCCCAGAAAAAAACCTGGGACGCCGCCTACGAGCCGAAAAACCAACAATTCATCGCCGACATGAAAGCCGGCAAGCTCAGCGACCGCCAAGTCACCCAGTGGAAATACCAGCGCTACATCAAAGACTACCTCCGCTCCATCCGCAGCATGGACGAAGGCATCGCAAAGATCCTCAAGCACCTCGATGACACCGGCCTCGCCAAAAACACCATCGTCATCTACTCCTCCGATCAAGGATTCTACCTCGGCGAACACGGCTGGTATGACAAACGCTGGATGTTTGAAGAATCCTTCCGCATGCCCTTCCTCGTCCGCTGGCCCGGCGTCATCAAACCCGGCTCCACCAGCAAAACCCTCATCCAGAACATCGACTTCGCACCCACCTTCCTCGATCTCTGCGGCGTAAAAATCCCAGCCGACATCCAAGGTCGCTCACTCATTCCCGTGTTCAAGGCCAGCGGTGCCGAGCCTCCTAACTGGCGCGATGCCCTCTACTACCGCTACTATGGCGAATCCACCCACCGTGTCGCAGCCCACGATGGCATCCGCACCGATCGCTACAAACTCATGTGGATTCCCAAAACCAAAGAATACCAACTCTTCGATCTCCAGAAAGACCCCCAAGAACTCCACTCCCTTCACAGTGATGCCGCTCACGCAAAACTTCTTACCCAGCTAAAGCAGAAACTCATCGCCGAACGGAAAAAATACCGTGCCCACACCGCCGTCATCCCCGCCCACCGCAACGACACCGGCTGGTGGAAAAAACGCCACACTCAGAAAAACCAACTCGCTAGAAAAAAGAAACACGACGTCATCTTTATTGGAGACTCCATCACCCACAGCTTCGAAAGCGCAGGCAAAGCCACATGGCAAAAATACTACGCCCACCGCAACGCCCTCAACCTCGGCTTCTCTGGCGACCGCACAGAGCACCTGCTCTACCGACTCAACAACGGCAACCTCCGCAACCAAAAAAACGCCAAGCTCATTGTTATGATGATCGGCACCAACAACACCGGACACAAAAAACAAGACCCCAGCGAAACCGCCGACGGCATCAAAATGATCCTCTCCACCCTAAGAGCGCGCTGCCCAAAAGCCAAAGTCTTATTACTAGGAGTCTTCCCCCGAGGAGTCAAACCCACCGATCCACTGCGTAAAATCAACGTCGCCATCAACCAACACATCGCCAAATTCGCCGACAACAAACGCGTCCACTTCCTCAACATCTCAGACAAATTCCTCACCCAAGACGGCATCCTCACCAAAGAAATCATGCCCGACGCCCTCCACCCCAAACAAAAAGGCTACAACATCTGGGCCGAATCCATCGAACCCAAAGTCAAACAACTCCTCAACGAGTAAGCCACCGGCTCCCCCCACATCCATTACGCAGCCCACCGCCCTACCCATTCCACTTGCGATTCTGCCTCGTGTATGGCAGTAAGCGTGCCCGATGCACTCATTGCACAATCATCTGTCCAAGCTCTTCTACGGAGAGGATTACAATCTCCTCGAATGGCAACAACGCCTGACAACTGACATCCTGTTGTTAGTTGGCGTTATTCTCGTTGCCGTCGTCACCTATTTCGTCTTCAAGAAAATCCTCATCGGCATTATCACCAAGGTGGTGACAAAAACAAAAAACACCTGGGATGATGAACTCCTCAGTAGCCGTATCCTCAAGTGGATTTCCCTACTAATCCCCGTCATCATCATCCAGCGCAGCCTGCCGCATGTCCTTTTGTTAGACAACACAGGAGTCCAACTCTTTGTCACCATTGCCCTCAATATCTGCGCAATCACTGCCATCATCCTCGCCTCGATGGCGTTAAACTCACTGCTCAACATCATCGAGCGCATCTACCAAAGGTTTGAGGTTTCCCGCGAGCTACCTATCAAGGGAATGCTTCAGGTGGTAAAAATCATCATCCTCATCGCCGCGCTGATTTTCATCATCTCCACCCTCATCGGCAAGTCCCCCATCCTCCTATTCTCCGGCCTCGGTGCGATGACTGCGGTCACCATGCTGGTTTTCAAAGACAGCATCCTCGGACTCGTCGCTGGTATCCAACTCTCAGCCAACCGCATGGTCGCGCGCGGAGATTGGATTGAGATGCCCAAGTTCGGTGCCGATGGCGAAGTGTTAGAAGTTGCCCTCACCACCGTGAAGGTCAAAAACTGGGACAAAACCA
>JBMYYO010000015.1:0-38402 GCA_049609505.1 Akkermansiaceae bacterium
AGGATTAGAGGAAGGGTGGATGTTAGGTTAGTGTTGTCTTGAGCCTGAATCTTCCAGCGCAACATCTGTCCTGGGTTCGCTGCAGCCGCAGGAATGGAGGCGGAATACACACCGTCACTTGCTATGGCGTCCGCTCCAGTGCCATCATCAAGCATGGCGATAGAAACTTCAGAGGCGTAGTTGACCCGATAGATGAGATTGACGCTGGCTATGCCGTTCTGTCTGGGTTGCACATTGGCGGTAACGAGCAAGTTATCTCCATCAGTCGGTTGATTAGGGCTATGAGCCACTTCGGAAATCACTGGTCCCGGGTTGAGTGCACCCCCTTGATTTGGAAGGCCGGGGGTAGGGTTTGGCAACAGTGCGTAAGCGGTAGCTGATGCTTCGCCAGTTGCCGTCAGCTCTGGTAAACAGAGAAAGTCACTGCTGCTGGTATTGGAATTCACCACGCGGATCGCTAGGATATTATCGCCATCTTGTAAGGAGGAAGTAAATGCGGTGAGATCAAAATCAACATATCCATCAGATTCAATTCCAGCAATGGGAGAGGTGATGTTGGCGGAGGCAACTGGAGTGCCATTGATAAATGCCTCGAACCCATCGTCGTAGCGCATTTTGAGAAGCATGCTGCTAAGTGTGGAGGAGTCTGCTACCTGAAAAGGGAAACGCAGCCACATTTCTGCTGTTCCCGTGGGGACTTGTGTGTTGATGAGGCTGTTGTAAGTGGAGCCTGTGTCGTATCCAATGCCCGATCTGGTAAGGCTATTGCCGTTAGGTATTTCCAGCGACCAAGAGTTTAGTGTTGATTGGTTAGAGCTCCACCAATTGCCACCGCTTTCAGTGAGTGTGAGAGTCCATTCGCCGTTGAGGGTTTCGTTGTTGAACTGCGTGAGATCGATGGAGAAGTTGTTGGCATTAGAACCATTGCTGAAGACGTTGACGGAGGTTCCCTGAGGGCTGCGCAGGCTAACTGTTAGGCTTGAGCCTGCGGTGCGGGAGATATTGAACCGCAACTTCACGGAGCTTACAGGTGAGTTTTGAGAAGCGATCGTGGTGGTGCTAGTGGCTGTGCCAGCGGAGTTTGACCAATTTGGTTTACGAGCTGTCTTAGGGACATCCTGCGATGAATAATTGCTGTTTGCTGAGCTCATGCTGATCCATGAGGAGTCATCGAAATCATGCGCTGTCCAAGCCTTGCCCATACTGTCCAGAGCGGGAGCCGAAAGGGTATAGTGTAAGGGGGCATTAGCTGCTAAGAGAGACACGCTAGCATTGAGGCCGTAGCTGATATCAGTATTTTGAGCTGGAAAAGGGTTGAATTCACTGGTGGTGGTGATGCCGTTTGGTTTGACCAAGGCAAGGTATTCACCATCGCTGCTAAGCTTGAAATCGGTATGAAGCTCTTGCCCAATCGGGTTAGGGCCTTTGTTCGAGGCAAAAACAACGAGGTAACCGCCAGCAGGAATAGTGACTGATGGAAATGTCCATCGTGTTAGGTTTGTGTCGTCATCAGTAAGGTGCCAGCCAGCCATATTAACAGCTATGGGGTCTGGGTTGTAAATTTCTATCCAATCAGAAAAATCACCATCAGCATCTGCCAGCTCACTGTCGTTGGACGCTAAAAACTCTGAGATTACAGGATCGGCCAGGCTCCATTGGGATTGGACGAGGAGTAAAGGCAGGAGAATGTATTTGGAAACTGAAAGCATAAATTGGAAATGTAATGGATGTGGTGTAATGGATGTGGTGCCTCAAGGAGTTTTGGAAAGATAGCCTCTTGAAGCTACAATGCCACTACATTTTTATGAGGTTTTGTGGAAAATCTCCGCGCTCTAGGTTCGACATATTACTCCATCTCAGAAAGAATTCACCCGCTCCTTACTTATATTAGATATCCATGAAACGTTTCTTGCTTACCCCGATTGCTGCCCTCGCTGCCGTTCTTTTTTCTGTGAACTCTCTAGCTGCAGAGAAACCCAACGTCATTGTGTTCTTTATCGATGACCTAGGATGGACAGATCTCGGGTGCTACGGATCCAAGTTTTACGAAACTCCCAACCTCGATAAGCTGGCCGCAAGTGGCGTCAAATTTACGGATTCCTACTCGGCAAATCCAGTATGCTCACCCACGCGGGCGGCTATTCTTACCGGTAAGGCACCTCAGCGGGTTGGTATAACGCAGTGGATTCATCAGCCGTCTAACATCACATTACCCAAGCAGGAAACAACCATCGCTGAGGCATTTCAAGCCGCAGGCTATCAAACCGGCTACACCGGGAAGTGGCACCTTGGCGAAAAGGATGATCAGCTGCCTACATCTCACGGGTTCACATGGATGAAGGCAACCAACAGAGCTGGGCAGCCAGCATCGTATTTCTACCCCTACAGGAAAAATAGTAAACGCGGCACCTACTGGAATGTTCCAGATTTGAAGGACGGCAAAAAAGGTGACTATCTAACCGATGCACTTACCGATCAGGCGATAGGATTCATCCGGTCTAACAAAGATAAGCCGTTTTTCCTCTACCTCGCCCACTACGCAGTCCACACACCCATCCAAGCGCCAGCTAAGTTGGTGGAGAAATACAAAGCCAAACGCAAAAAACTCTACGGCGATAGCAAGACTCCCTCCGTGCCAGACCGCTATAATACCGCCTCACGTGGCAGGCAAGACCACGCCACCTACGCCGCCATGATGGAGAATTTGGATGCCAATGTGGGGCGCGTTATCGCGCAGGTAGAGAAGCTAGGGCTCAGTAAAAAAACCATCGTCGTTTTCACCTCCGATAACGGCGGGCACTGCCACCTCAAACGCCCTGGTATCAGTTGTAACCTCCCACTCCGCTCAGGTAAGGGCTGGACGTATGAAGGTGGCATCCGTATCCCCGCTATCATAAGCTGGCCTGGCACTATCAAACCGAGTGTGTCTCCCGTTCCTAATATTTCCATGGATATCTATCCGACGCTGTTAGATCTCACTGGGCAGAAACTTCAGCCTAAACAACACCTCGATGGCCACTCGCTCAAGTCCGCCATTGATGGTAAGCCAGACAGCACTCTAACATCCCGCGCGCTTTACTGGACCTACCCTCACAACCACGGCTCAGGGCACCGCCCATCACACGCTATTCGTAAGGACGGCTGGAAGCTCATTCACACGGTGAAGGATAATAAGGATGAACTCTATCACCTTTCCAAAGACATGGGAGAAAAGAAAGACCTAGCTGCCAAGCATCCTGAGAAGGTGAAGGCGCTGAAAAAAGAGCTGATGAGCTGGATTAAGCAGACCACTCCCTAATTGCCAGTCTATCCATGCGAGGGGTTGTTGAATCGTTATTCAACCGAGCAGGGCACAAGGATGCCGTCTTTCATGCCGTGGATTTTCTTTTTATCTGCGGGCACGATCGTTGCTAGGCAGCCGCCGAAGGAAGTTTTTCCTTGGTTGTTAGTAAAGAAATACGGGCAAAGCCGAGCGCGACCTTGCATGATTTTTTCCTCCCCCGTGTCAGGATCAAAGTATGGGTGCTCGATGATTTTTCCAGCGTGGTACTGCTGCATCATGCGGGGCTGCGTTTCGAAGGAAGAGGTGGCATCGCTGATCCGCTCAGCCCACTCGTTGCCAGGCATGTCATGGCCGATGTAAACACCGCGTGATCCCCAGGCTAGTTCGGAGAAGCCACTAATTTTCAAGACGAGGCGGCGTTCCGTTTGGCTGAAGTTTCCTACCTCATCCCATGAGTGAACTCCCAGGCGAGGAATGGCTGCGTGTGGGGGTAGGGGAGTGGGGTCAACCACCCAGCTGAAGGGGACAATTTCGCGCAGGCGATTAAGGTGATTTCCGCGGAGTTCTTTTTCCCAAACGCCACGTAGTGATGGCGACCACAGGAGGGCGAGCCAGAGCTTCTCCTCAAGGTGAGGTTTGCAAGGAGATGTTAGAAGCGGCGATGATGCCAGCTTGCGAGCGCAGGGGATGTTTTCCCAATCGAACCACTCGAAAAATCGGTAGGCGGGGGAGTTTGCCAGCTTGGTGCAGTCGGCCTCTTCAGCGCGACTGACGGAAACGTTAGAGCATTGCTCGGCGAGCCATTCCATCTCGGGCCGGTAGTCGGCGGATTCCTCACTGACGAGGATTTCGCCGCCAGTTTCCATGAGCGATTGAAAACCGTCGCGGATGCCGTTTTCACCCCCTAACACATCAAAGCCGTGGTCGTTATAAAAGCGTGAAAGCCAGAGGGTGATGCCCATGCCGCCGGGAACGGAGTCCAGCTCGGTGAGGGCGAAGGAGTCGTGTTCACCATTTTCGGTTAGAATGAGATCGGGGCGGATCACACGAGGCATGGAACTGCGGAGCTCAGGGGAGCGTTGGGCATCAGTAATCCAGTGAGGCTTATCCGCATCGAGTAGCTGGGCGATCCATGAGGGTAGCTTACCCTTGGCGCTGCGCTGATAAATGGCATCAGATGCTTTTTGAAACTGCGCTAGAGGGTGCCCGAGCCGTGTTAGTTTTTTTGCCGTCGTTTTATTTAACGCGAGTGGCTTGGGTGAAAACAACCAGCCGCCACCATGCCGGAGTTTGGACTCAGGTAAGGCGGATTGAATGGCTTCTAAATTCAAAGTATTAGGTTCTGGTTGTGGTAGGCTCATTTCAGTGAAATGACCGCCATGTCCAGATTGGACGTTTCATCGAAACGGCTCTACCCCGACATGAAGTTCTTGCGCATTTATGCCCTAGGGTGTGTATTTTGCCAAGTAATCAGATGTCAAAAATGCGTAGAGTGTCATACAATGCTTAACGCTGGATGTCACTGCGTCTAGCCCGCATCAATGACCGAAACGAGTGATTGCGCGTGGTGGTGAATGGGCAATTGAGTTCGCCGGTTACTCTACGAAAGTTCTTTCTCTGTTCCACAGTATGTGTAAAACCTATGGACAGACAAAATTGCAGCCTCCTTGCCACGCCATGAACGCTTTGCTCTCTCGCCCAGGAAAAAGTAAATCCCTAGTAGAAGTTTACCTATTATGTGTTGCTCTGATTTTTCTGCCTGTGTCTCTGCTGGCCGATTCTGCGGACTGGAGTAGTTATAATCACAATGAAAGTGGCAGTCGTTTTAACCCTTCAGAAAAGCATCTTTCGGTAAAAAATGTTTCTAATCTGATAGAAAAGTGGCGTTTTCCGAGAAAAGGTGCTGGCTATAAGATTGGTGCGATCCATGCAACGCCTACCGTTGTGAATGGCTATGTCTATTTTGGAACATCAACGTTCGCTCGGTTTTACCGACTCAAACCGAATGGTGAGCTAGACTGGATGTACACCCCTGCGATAGGAAATAAGCAGCAATCGCAGTCAAAAGATGCCAGACTTCTGGTTCCCTCGTTGGGGATATACAGCTCTGCCTTGGTTACAGGAGATGCCGTTTATTTTGGCGACACAAATGGTGTTGCTTATTGCCTGGATAAAGAAACGGGTAAAGAGAGATGGAAAGTGAATACCAGATCTGGTGACTTCCCCTGTGCTCATAAAGCAAATCTGCTGATGGGTTCACCAATCAAAGCTGGGAAGCTCATCATTTTTGCCGGTGGAGCCTATGAACATGCCAAGGCTCAGGAGAAAGGATACCGCTGTTGTAATGGGCGGGGATTCGTTTTGGCTTTTGATCCTCAGAACGGTCAACTTGTGTGGAAGTATTTAGTTGGTCCCGTTCCAGAGGAGTTTAATCCTCCCCTGAAGATAAAAACAGTTTGGGGGGAGAGGGTTTTTCATTATGGCCCATCAACGAGCTCGGTCTGGTCAACTCCATCTTATGACGCAAAGTCCGATAGTGTTTTCTTTGGAACAGATGTTCATAATTCTCCTCGGAAACCGACAAAGGAAGATCCGCGCAATTACACTCCTCACTCGGCTGCGGTGATCTCAGTAAGTGCATCTAACGGACAGGAGAAGTGGGTGTCACAAATAACCAAAGGTGATGTATGGAACCAGACGATGCCAAGCTATGATCCTAAGACGGGCTACAAAGATCAGTCGATTGGTGACACTCCTAAAATTGTGGAGGCCATCATTGATGGGAAGAAAGTTAGAGTTGTTGGCAGTGGATCAAAGAATGGCGGCTTCTATATCATGGATTTGAAGAGCGGAAAAATATTAGCCAATACTCCGATCTATACGGGGCCACCCTCGGATAGCCCGAAGATTGATGCTCGCACGCTGGCTCTACCCAGCCCAATGGGGGGCATTCAGTCTGGATGTGCTACTGATGGTAAGTCGTTTTTTACCAATGGAATCGATTCTATTTTCAAAGGGACTAATACAAAGAAAAGATATGGGCCTCCCACTGGTGGTCGGGTCACATCGATTAGTACTAATACTCAATCCGAAAACTGGCGACATGAGCGCCCGAAAGTTCCATGGGTTGGCGGCACGAAAGAGAAGCCGCAGTTTACAAATACAGGAGATCCGGTGGCTTCAGGAATTGCTATTGCCAACGGCTGTCTTTTTTTCACCACGATGTCGAGCAACAAACTCGTGGCACTGGATAAAGCGACAGGAAAAGTGCTGAAAGAAATTTATTTAGGTCCGGTTCTGTGTGGGCCATCTATCTCCAGAGGTAGGGTCTATGTAGGAACGGGAAATGTCATTTTCAGTTTACATCCTTCAGAGAACTATTTCCCCAAAAATGTGCACGGCACTCTTTATTCATTTGGCACGCCTGGAGCAGATGAAGTTGATAAGATGGGCAGCGGGCAGAAAAAATAAAGCGATACATTATGAAAGCATTTATATTATTAAATCTTCTATTCATTGGGAGCCTTTTGGCTCAGGAAAAGTTGGTGGTCAAAGTGCCGGAGGGTGTTAGTTTCAAAGCCGAAAGAATCGTCAGTGAAGGGACGAAGATTTCTGCCGAAGTTTACACGCCAGCGGATGCGGGTTCTAAAAAATTGCCAACGATATTGATGAGCCATGGTTGGGGAGGAACGGCAGAAGGGTTAAGGCCAGATGCGATACTCTTTGCTCGTTCCGGCTTTCTGGTAGTTGTCATTGACTATCGGGGCTGGGGAAACAGCGATGCACGCTTGGTTCTTAGTGGAAAGAAAACAGTTAAAAACGGGAAGATTACCGCAGAAGTTAGAGAGGTAAGGGAAGTGGTTGACCCGATTGATCAGACGACTGATATTTTTAATGCCCTGCAATGGCTGCAGGGGCATACCCAGTGTGACACTAACAGAATCGGAATCTGGGGCTCATCTTTTTCGGGCGGTCATGTCGTTTATGTCGCTGCCCGTGATCCTCGTGTAAAAGCCTTTGTCAGTCAGGTAGGCTCAATGGATCAACGTTGGGTGTGGAATATTCCTCAGGTTAGAAAGCAGATGTTTAAAACTTCTGGTGATAGAACAAGAGGGAAAATAGGCTATCCAGAGCCGGGGCAGAAATATAACAATATGAAAGGCGTTCCGATTATGGAAAAGCTCATGCAGTACGCTCCCATAGAAGATGTTCATAGAATCAGCCCTTCCTGTGCAAAGCTATTTATCATTGCTGAGAAAGAAGAGTTATTTGATAATCGAGATCATGCCATCAAAGCTCATGCACTGGCTAAAGGGACTAAAAAGCTGGTTGTGGTGAAAGGAATTAAACACTACGGAATTTATCACGAAAAGCGCAAGGAGGCTCAACAGCTTGCTCTTGACTGGTTTAATAAACACCTCAAAACGAAGTGACTTCACAGCACGTTTGATTGCTTCTAACAAATGAGTTAGCAGTTGAGGAAATTCTCTAACATTTTCATGCCGTCTTGCGTGAGGATAGACTCGGGGTGAAACTGCACGCCGTGGATGGGGTATTGTTCGTGTTGGATTCCCATGATGGTTCCGTTGCTTGTTTCTGCCGTGATCTGGAGGCAAGAAGGCAAACTGTCCCGCTCGACAATTAGCGAATGATAACGAGTGGCAGTGATTGGGTTTGGCAATCCCTTAAAAACGCTCTGCCCCATGTGGTAAACGGGGGAGGTTTTGCCGTGCATGAGTTTCTCCGCACGAATGACATTACCGCCAAAAACTTGACCGATGGATTGGTGGCCTAAGCACACGCCGAGGATGGGAGTTTTTTCACCAAACTCGCGGATGACATCGCAGCTGATGCCTGCCTCGTTAGGTGTGCAGGGGCCAGGTGAGATGCAGATGCGGTCGGGTGCAAGCTCACGGATTTCATCAATGCTGATGGCGTCGTTTCGGAAAACCTTCATCTCGGTGCCAAGCTCGCCGAAGTATTGCACGAGGTTATAGGTGAAGGAATCGTAGTTATCGATGACGAGGAGCATGTTGAATGGTGAATTTGGAATGTTGAATAGTGAATTACTCAGTTTGTCTGATCGTCTTGGCGAGTCCGATGGCGCGGCGGAGGGCCATGGATTTGTTGACGGTTTCTTCGTATTCGTAGGTGGGGTCACTATCGGCTACCACGCCAGCACCCGCTTGCACGTAGGCTTTTCCGTCTTTGAGTAAGCAGGTGCGCAGGGTGATGCATGAGTCGTGATTGCCATCCCAGCCGAAGTAGCCAACAGCTCCCGCGTAAGTGCAGCGTTTGCTTTTTTCCAGCTCATTGATGATCTGCATAGCACGGATTTTGGGAGCGCCACTAACGGTTCCAGCAGGGAAGGTGGCCCGGAGGACATCGTAGGCGCTGTGCTCGTCATCAAGCTCTCCGTGGACGTTGGAAACGATGTGCATCACGTGGCTGTATCGCTCCACGATCATGAAGTCATCCACCGTCACACTGCCGTGTTTTGAGATCCGGCCTACGTCATTTCGGGCGAGGTCCACTAGCATCAAGTGCTCGGCACATTCTTTTTGGTCAGCTAACAAATCCGCAGCCAGGGCATCGTCTTCCTCGGGGGTTTTGCCTCTCCAGCGGGTGCCCGCGATTGGGCGGATATCGATTCTACCATCAATCGCGCGGACGTGCACTTCTGGCGAGCTGCCAACGAGTGAAAAATCATCCAGCTGAAGAATAAACATATAGGGCGATGGGTTCACGTGCCTGAGCGCGCGGTAGAGGTCCACGGGTGAGCCATCATAGTCCACCTCAAATCGCTGGCTTGGCACCACCTGAAACGCATCTCCTGCGGCAATGTATTCCTTTGCCTTCAGCACCATGGCCTCATATTCTTCTTGGGTGGTATTGCTGCTGGCCTCTGGGGTTTCAAACTCCGCTAGCCCATTGAGAGATGGAATGTGCAGTGGCTTATCGAGTTTCTTTATTAAGGCATCGATCCGATTACAGGCGTCGTGATAAGCCTCATCCGCACTGCTGTGTTCATCGGTGAAGGCATTTGCCACTACGATTAAACGGCGCAGCTGGTGGTCGAAAATAAGTAAGGTATCCGCAAGGACAAACAACGCGTCTGGCAGCCCTAACTCATCGTTAGCTGGCTCGCCAATGGTGGGTTCAAATTGTCTAACAGCATCGTAAGAGATGTAACCAACCGCACCTCCGTAGAAGGGGGGGGCGTTACCGTGGGTGACGGGTTGGTATTTCTCCATCAGCTGCTCCAGCTCCGCAAGCACATCACGCTCGGCGGTCCACATCTCGCAGGACTCGCCTTCGCAGAGGGTGATGTCGTTTCCGTAGGCCTTGATCACGGCGCGTGGGCTACTGCCGAGGATGGAGTATCTGCCGCTGTCACCAGTGCTCTCTGCGCTTTCAAAGAGAAACGCCTCGCCTCCGCCGCTGATCTTGATGAATGCGGACAGTGGAGTTTCAAAGTCAGCGGCTAACTGTGCATAAACGGGCACGACGTTTCCCTGCTCGGCAAGGCTGCGGAACTCTTCGGGTGACGGGCTGGCGGGTAGCGTGCTCAACGCGGCAAAGCATGGCTGCATTTTCCCTGCACGCAACTCGAAATAGCGTTAAATCGCAGCAAATTAAATTTGTTAGAAAAAGAATCTTTTCCCCGCACCATTTCTAGCCACACTCCGCCCGTCCTTTCAGAAAAACATGAGCGATCTCTCTCTTTCCCACCCATTTGTTACTCGTATTTCCAGCGAGCTGTCCCTGAATGCCAATCAAGTAGCCGCCACGGCCAAGATGTTTTCCGAAGGTGCTACTGTGCCCTTCATCGCTCGTTACCGTAAGGAAGCTACTGGTGGCTTGGACGAGGTGCAGATCCTTAACGTGCGAGATCGCCTCACCCAGCTTGGTGAGCTTGAGAAGCGCCGTGATGCCATCGTCAAGTCACTAGATGAACGCAAGCTACTCTCTGCGGATCTCAAGAAAAAGATCTCCGAGGCGGAAACGATGACCCGTTTGGAGGACATCTTTGCCCCATACCGTCCCAAGCGCCGCACCCGTGCCACGATGGCCAAGGAGCGTGGGCTGGAGCCACTGGCGAATTTCATTTGGGAAAACCGAGAGTCCTCCAGCGCAGACCCTCTTGCCGAGGCTGAACAGTACGTGGTGAAGTCTGAGGATAAAGACAAAGCCGTACCCGTCATAGCAGATGCCCTGGCTGGTGCGCGTGATATTTTGGCCGAGCAGTTCAGCGATGATGCTGATTGCCGTGCTGAGCTCCGCCAATTGATCGAAAACGAGGGCACCGTCTCCGCCAAGGTTATGTATGGTAAGGACACCGAGCCAGATGCGCAGAAGTTTAAGGATTACTTTGATTGGTCAGAGCCACTTACCGATGTGCCGTCCCACCGGATGCTCGCGATGCGCCGTGGTGAGAAAGAAGGTTTCCTCTTCATGCGCATCCAAGCCGACGAGGAACGCGCCCTTACAAAAATGCGCGGTCGTTTTGGAGTTTCTAACAGCGGTGGGTGTGCTGAGCAGTTAGATCTAGCCATCACAGACAGCTTCAAACGCCTACTCGCGCTATCGCTAGAAACAGAATTCCGCATGAAGGCAAAAAAAGAAGCAGATGCCGAAGCCGTGCGAGTCTTTGCTGAAAACTTACGTGAGCTTCTACTCGCCTCACCCCTTGGTCAGAAGCGCACCGTTGCCATTGATCCAGCTTTTCGCACTGGTTGTAAAACCGTTGTGTTAGATGCTCAGGGAGCATTGCTTTTTGACACCGTGCTGCACTTCACCACCAGCCACTCACAGGCGATGGAGGCCGTCTCCATGCTACAGAAAATCGTTGATAAATTTGACATTGAAGCCATTGCCATTGGTAACGGAACAGCTTCACGGGAAACGGAAGCCGTGGTGCGTGCCGCGAATTTACCCAAGTCGATCTCAGTCATTGTGGTTAACGAATCAGGAGCTTCCATTTACTCCGCCAGCGAGGTGGCCCGTGAGGAGTTCCCAGATAAAGACATCACCGTGCGTGGTGCGGTTTCTATTGGCCGCCGCCTGATGGACCCGCTTGCCGAGCTGGTCAAACTAGACCCCAAAAGTATCGGCGTCGGGCAATATCAACATGACGTCGATCAAAACCTCCTCAAATCCGGCCTCGATGACACTGTGGTGAGCTGCGTGAACGGCGTGGGCGTGGAGGTCAACACCGCCTCCCGCCAACTGCTCGGCTACGTAGCCGGTCTCAACTCTGGAATCGCCTCTAACATTATCGCGTATCGTACGGAGAATGGTCCGTTCAAAACTCGTGACGAGCTAAAAAAAGTTCCACGTCTTGGCGATGTCGCTTATGAGCAGGCAGCAGGTTTCCTCCGCATCCTCGGCGGCGACCATCCACTTGATTCTTCTGCCGTCCACCCAGAGCGATACGCGTTGGTGGAGCAAATGGCAGCTGATCTCGGCTGTGATGTTCCCACTCTCATGCGTGATGCGGATATGCGCAAAAAGATCAACCTTAAGCAATATGTAAGCGATGAGGTAGGGCTGCCGACACTTAAAGATATCATCGCAGAACTTGCTAAGCCGGGGCGAGATCCACGTGCGCAGTTCGAGCTCTTCACCTTTGCTGAAGGAGTGAATAAACCAGCCGATCTAACAACAGGTATGAAGCTTCCCGGCATCGTGACCAACGTGACCAACTTCGGCGCCTTCGTCGATGTGGGCGTGCATCAGGATGGACTCGTCCACATTTCCCAGCTTGCCGATAAGTATATTTCCGATCCCGCCGAAGTGGTGAAAGTTGGCCAGAAGGTGCAAGTTACTGTTACCGAGGTGGATCTAAATCGCAACCGGATAGCACTCTCCATGCGTGCCAACCCTGAGCCTGCCCGCCAAGGCCAATCACGTGATAATAACCGAGGCAATCAAGGCGGAGGACGTAGAAACCACGGAGGTGGTGGAGGTGGTGGAAGCCGCCGCAATCACGGCGGCGGTGGAAATCGCAATAACGATTCCTTCGGCGGAAACTGGTTCGACCAAGCGTTGAAAAAAGGGAAATAAGCTAACTGAGGTTATCAGACCACTCTGCAAATGCGGCTGCTTGGCCAACGAGGGCACCTGACTCATCTGTGAGATTCCAGACGGTTGCTTGGTTAATTTGGAAGCGCTTGCCGCAGGCGGAGATTCGAGTTCCCGAGTAGTCGTTGATGAAGCCCTGCTGCGTGACTTCATCTAACAACTCTTGCCGTTTTTTCTGATTGGGAGTTTCTGCCGTGAGCCTGGATGGTGTCTTGGTGAGAGTTTCCCAAGGCATGGAAAACAGCCGCTGTGCGGTAAGATTCCCGTAAGTTAGAATGGGATCTGGCCCAGTGCCATGCGAAAGAAGAACGAAGGGAGCGTGATAAATTTTCCGCGCTAGCTCGATTTGCGACTTCTCAGGCGCGATGAGGTGGACGCCAGTTAGCTGATGATAACAGCGCAGCAGTAAGCCGATGTGGGAGGCTAGGAAATCGTTGTCTTTGGATGGCTCCATGAAGTTTATCTCGTGGCCACGGCTCGGCACTCGTGTGTGAGCCATTGTATTTCCTCCTCACTAAGGAGTGGTGAGAGTTTTTCTAACACCTCAGCATTGTAGTCGTTCAGCCAAGTGGTCTGATGTGGTGGGAGTAGCGTTGGCTCGATGAGGTCTATATTGATGGGGCAGAATGTGAGGTTCTCGAACTTGAAAAATCTACCAAATTCCGTCTCCTGGCTCATCACCGTGTGCACCATGTTCTCGATGCGAATGCCGTGCGAGCCTGGCCGATAGCAGCCCGGCTCAATCGTCGAGACCATGCCAAGTTTCATAGGCTCTGTGCTAACGCCGGAGATGTTTTGCGGTCCTTCATGCACTTCGAGTCCGAACCCAACACCGTGCCCGGTGCCATGCTTAAAGTTACGCCCATGTTTCCAGAGCGCCTGACGGCAAACGCCATCCAGCTGCGCACCCGTTGCGCCTTCGGCAAACTCGAAGGTGAGTAGCTCGATCATGCTGCTGAGCACAATCGTGTAATCTTCTTTTTGCTGCTGCGTTGGTTCTCCCATCGGGATAGTGCGGGTGGTGTCGGTGGTGCCGTGCACGAAGTTTCCTCCGGAATCTATCAGAAAGATATTTTCTAACAAAACTTGTTTGTCTGTGCTTTCATCCACCGAGTAGTGATTGAGTGCTCCGTCCGGGCCGTAGCCCATAATGGATTCAAAACTCACATGCCGGAAACCTTCAAACTCCGCACGACACTCTAACAGTTTTTTGCTGGCTGAGAGTTCGGTGACGTTTTCCCCTGCTTTCAGACTGCGATAAAGCCAAACGTAAAACTTCACCATCGCGGCACCGTCATCGATAAGTGCCTGTTTGAGGTGGTTGATTTCGGTGGAGTTTTTAACTCCTTTCAGATCGGTGACGATTGGGCGGCCCTCGATCTGGACACAGTGCTCAGCGGCCTTTGCTAGCTGGTAGCTGAGATAGTTTGGCACTAACATAAGGCGTGATGCGGCATCCAGCTCGCGGAGAGTGGCCTCGATAGCGTCATACTCGCAGAGTGTCACTCCGGCTGATTGAAATTTCTCTTTTGCTTGCGGTGTGATTTTAGCAGCATCAACAAAGAGCAAAACCCGATCGTGCGTCACCAAAGTGTGGCAATAGGGAGTCGGG
This sequence comes from Akkermansiaceae bacterium, assembly GCA_049609505.1. GTDB lineage: Bacteria > Verrucomicrobiota > Verrucomicrobiia > Verrucomicrobiales > Akkermansiaceae > Oceaniferula. The sequence goes on from JBMYYO010000015.1 coordinate 13,980, forward strand.
TTATTAGCAATATCCGTGCCCCGGAAGTTGAGCAGCCAGCATGATTCATCGGTGCGGCCGAGCAGATGGGCGTCGATTTTTTCCTCTGCCATTTTTTTGCGGACAGCGGCAATCTTATCTTCGATCGATTGCCCAGCAAACTCATCATCGACTAAGAAAAATTCTCCCTGAGGAGGAGCTGGGCGGTCAGCCCATAGTTGGTTAATGAGATCCAGGTCACTGCGGATTTTGATGCCAGCAAGCTCAAGAGGCCTCGCCCAAGCTTGAGCTTGCTTTACACTTGTGTCCTTGCCACTAAATGCCACGACCTGTCCTGCGGCGAGGTTGTTTTTGAGCCATTCCTCAATTGGGGGAACGTCAAGGTCGCTCATGCGCACGAGCTCAATCTCACTGCCCTCCAGAGCGTGTTCCGCAGTCTGGTAATAGCGGCTGTCTGCCCACAGCCCACACCAATCCGCGGTGAGCACTACGGTGCCGCTGGAGCCTTTCATCTCAGCGAGCCACTGGCGGCAGCACCAGCGCGGTGCCACGTATTCATTGTTGTGAGGGTCGGTATTGGAGACAATCAAGGCATCAATGCCTTCTTGCTTCATGGCGGCTCTTAGCCCAGAAAGTTTATCTGCTCTACGCATGGAGGGAAACAATGTCTATCATCCAGCTCTGCACAAGCGAAAACACTTGCAGTTTTCCCCTCCCTCCCTAAGGAGTCTGGCATGTCATTTCAGCCGCTAGGTCTCCACACGCGTATTCTCCAAGCTATCGATGATGTTGGCTACACCCAGACCACTCCTATCCAACAGAAAACAATCCCTCCCATCCTCGATGGCAAGGACGTGGTTGGCTTGGCTCAAACAGGCACTGGGAAAACCGCCGCGTTCACTCTGCCACTACTCTCTGAGCTTTCTCAAAAAAGTGGCGATCAAGAGAGCCGAGGCACGAGGGTTTTAATCATAGCGCCTACTCGTGAGCTGGTTGCGCAGATTAACCAAAGCATCCGTACTTACGGAAAATATACGAACCTGCGCACAGCCATGGTGACTGGTGGGGCGAGCGAGAAACACCAAATCGAGAAGCTGCAAAGTAACGTGGATATTGTGATCGCCACTCCAGGCAGGCTGATGGCTCTTATGGATGCTGGGCATTGTAACTTTGGAAAACTCACCCACCTGGTGCTGGATGAGGCTGATAGGATGTTAGACATGGGGTTTGCTCCTGATATTGATTTCATTACCAAGAGCTTGCCCAAGCGCAGACAGTCGCTGTTGTTTTCAGCGACCTTCCCGCAGCAGGTGGAGAAGCTTTCTAAGGCCTTACTCAAGAGTCCTGTGATGATTGAGATTGGTAGTCGTAGTAACCCAGCGGAAACTGTCGAGCAGCAGCTTTACCCTATTGAACAGCATCTCAAGGGGAAGTTGCTCATTAATTTATTAGACGATCACATGTTCTACTCCGTCATCGTCTTTGTGCGCACCCGCGAGGATGCAGACCTTCTTACCAAGGATCTCAAAGGCGCAGATATCACCGCCGAGGCGATTCACAGTGATCGATCTCAAAATCACCGTTTCCGTGCCCTGCGCGATTTTAAAGCGAGCAAGGTTCGTGTGCTCGTGGCCACAGACATCGCGGCGCGCGGTCTGGATATTCCTGATGTGACGCATGTTATCAACTTTGATTTTCCCCAGCAAAGTGAGGATTACATTCATCGTATCGGCCGCACGGGGCGTGCTGGAAACGAGGGTTGTGCCATTACCTTCATCACCTCCAAAGATGGTGAACGGCTCAAGAAACTCGAGCGTCACATCGGCAGAACTTTAGCTAAAAAAACTCTCGATGGATTCAACTACGATGTTCCTGCTCCTGAGGTAGAGAAACGCCCACGCCATACGGACAGAAAGCCCAAACGTCACTCGTCTGATCGGTTTGAGCGATCGCCACGGGGAGGGAATAAAAGGCCAGGGAAGAAATCAGCTCGTAAGTCTGGTAAAAAAAGACGCTAACGTTGATCCTATAATTTTCCTGACAAATTTTTATTATGTCCGATGGTATTGCCAGCGCCAGTGAGCTAGTTGTTCGTTACAGTTCTCATTCCGTTTTGGAAGGAGCCACCTTGGCTATTCAACAAGGCGACCGTATCGGCTTGGTAGGGCGTAATGGTTGTGGGAAATCGACCTTCTTAAAAATTCTTGCTGGAGAGGCCACCGCAGACAGCGGAGAAGTCACCCGCAAGCGCGATCTCATCACCGGATACTTGCCGCAGAACTTTGAGCTCGATGATAATGCAACGGTGATGGAGAACGTTCTTTCCGGCGCACAAGAAACGCTCGATCTCATTGCCGAGTATGAAAACACTCCGGCGGATAGTCACCGCAGTGCTGATTTGTTAGAAAAAATCACCCACCTAGAAGGGTGGGAGCTAGAGCATCGTGCTGAAAGCTTGTTAACTAACCTTCACGCACCTGATGCGGGTAGAAGGGTCGGGCCACTTTCTGGAGGAGAGAAGCGCCGAGTAGCACTATGCCGAGCACTGCTGAAACGACCAGACCTCTTGATCCTAGACGAGCCCACGAACCACCTTGATACGGTATCGATTGAGTGGCTTGAGACGTTTCTTGGCCGATACAATGGCACCTGCGTGTTCGTGACGCACGATCGCTATTTCCTAGACCGAATATCTAACCGGATCGTTGAAATTCGCCGTGGAAAATGTGATAGTTACCAAGGCAACTACACGGACTTTCTGTTGTCACGAGCCGAGCGAGATCTCGCAGAAGCTCGTAATGAGCACAAGCGGCAACGCTTCCTCAAGCGTGAGCTCGAATGGGTGCGCCGTGGTCCCAAGGCAAGAACGACCAAGGCAAAAGACCGGATGGATCGCTACTTTGAGATAGCTGACCAAGAAGCCCCCGAGGAAGAGCTGGATGTGGATCTTATTATTCCCGCGGCTCCTAAGCTGGGAAATCGCATCATCGAGGCGCGCGGAGTGGGTATGGCATTCGATGAGAATCGGCTCTTCTCAAACGTTGACCTCACGCTCGAAGGAGGACAGCGGTTGGGCATTGTCGGCCGCAATGGTATGGGCAAATCTACCCTTCTAAAAATCCTCCTCGGCCAAATTCAACCTCTTGAAGGTAAGGTGGAGATTGGTATGAAAACGGATATCAATTTCATCGATCAAAACCGCCTTCTGTTAGATGATGATAACTCTGTCTTTGAGGAGGTAGGTGAAGGGCAAGAGAGCGTGAGGCTCGGCGATGAAACTATCGGCCTACGCGCCTATTTACGCCGGTTTCTCTTCACGGAAGAACGTATTAACACCAAGATTAGCCTACTCAGCGGGGGAGAAAGAAGCCGCGTGATGCTAGCAAAAATCCTCAAGCGTGGTGGCAACGTGCTCGTCTTGGACGAACCTACCAATGACCTTGACCTGAACACTCTCAGATTGTTAGAGGAAGCGCTTCTCGGTTTCAAAGGTTGCGTGATAGCAGTCAGTCACGATCGTTATTTCCTCAATCGGGTGTGCACGGACATTTTGGCATTTGAAGGTGACGGAGTGGTGGATTACCAAGTTGGAAACTATGATTATTACTTGGAGAAAAAAGCTGAGCGTGAGGCAAGTAGTGCCGCTTATCAGAACGTGGCACGTCCAGAGAAGCCATCAAACGCTGGTAAAAAACAGCGGCCACGCAAACTAAAATGGGCAGAAGCCAAGGAGCTTGAGACGATAGAAGAAGACATCCTCTCAGCTGAGGAAAAAGCCACAGAGCTGGCAGCCGCATTTGATGCTCCAGACTTCTACGAAAAGCACGGCGATAGCTGGCAGCAGCTTGAGGCTGAGCTCAAAGAAGCCAAAGAAAAAGTAACCCAGCTTTACACGCGCTGGGAAGAGCTTGAAGCAATCCGCTCTGCTATGGAAACCGATTAGTTCTCACTCGGCGAAATCTGGCACATCGCCGATAGCAAGCTTAACACACAAAACCCCGAGGTGAGTGAGCCGATCAGCATGTTTCCTCCACGGAAATTAATGTAAGTTACGACGATGAAGACCACAAAGGAAGCAGTGGCAAAAGTAAAACCTGGCCATGAAGGTTGTGAAGGCTCTCCGTAGTTTTTCTTCAAACGTGTCTCCACTCGCTTCCTAAGTTTATCTGCGTAGGCAGATGTAGGAGGTAATAGATTGAGAATTTCTAAATCGTGCTTGAGAGAAATTCTGGACTTGGAGAAACGTGACAGTATTTGCCAAACAATGAGAATGGCACCTGCAGTGAGTGCCACCGCAGAAATCAGATCGAAGTTATTCATGTAAGGTTATGTGGTGCTCGTTACAAATCCAACATGACCCTTTCCCACTTTTTAGAAAGGAATGCTAAACTCGCTAGGAGCGTGTGCGGCTTCGAGAGAAGTATAATGCTTCTCTCGAAGTCTTGTTAAGTTTTACTTATTTTTAAGATGATAGTCAAGTTAGAATAAACTAACAATGAAACAACGTTTTAAATAAGAGAGGACTCCAAGTGCAAAGAGGCAGCTGGGCCAGAGAGTAGGGCTAATAAGGAGTTGTCAGCTTGTTGATGTTTGCCAATGATGTGGCGCATGGACGCTCTCTGGACATACATCAGTGAACTAGAACTGACAGCTTGGCAGCTTACAGCAGTGATTTTGTTAGGAACCTACATGGCGCATCTCATTATCTCTCGCGTGTTTTTGAGAGGTTTGCGGCGCATGGCGGAATCCACAGAAAATGATCTAGATGATCGCTTGGTGCATTTTTTGCAGCGGTTTTATCTACTAGTTTTGTTGTTTGTGGCATTTTTGGTGATTTTGAAAACTCACGGAGTAAAAATCACACCCTTCTTGGCGAGTGCAGGTATTGCAGGCATCGCGATTGGTATGGCTGCCAAGGAAACCTTGGCTGATGTTTTAGCGGGAATATTCCTTATTGCGGACCGTCCTGTGAGAGTAGGGGATAGGGTGAAGATTGAATCGATTGGCAGGCACTGGGGGAGCTGGGGTGATATTGTAGATATGGGGCTGCGCCGTACACAAATCAGAAACACGGATGGTGTGATTGTTAATTACCCCAATAATTTGTTGGCCAATTCCGTGATTACCAATTTTTCTTACGAGGAAAATTCCATCCGCGTGAGGGTGCGGTTTCAGCTGAATTATAATGTGGATTTGGATTTAGCCTGTGATGTGACTAAGAAGGCGATCCAAGCCACTGATCGTGTGTTGCCTGATACGGCAGAGGTTATTGTGCGATCTCTGTGGGATGAGGACGGTGGACACATGTTGTCTGGTATTTTGTTAGAAGGCAGGTATCGCATCGCCGAGGTGAAGGAGAGAAGCAAGATTCGCTCACAGGTGTTGAAAAATATCACTAAGGCTTGTAAAGCGCATGACATCGCGCTGGCATCACCACGCGTAAGAGTGGAGGCTCTCTAACAAATGATTTGCCCGCCGCATACGGGTTACTTTTCGTTGCCCAAGCTGGGTGCTTTTGGCAGGACATCCGCTTGTGCGGAGGAAGTCTTGGGCATGACGGGCGGTTTGATGGCTGCTGCCTCACCGTTGTTTTCTAGGTTATCCAGCATATCAATGAAGGCGTCCTCAAGATTGCGTTGCTCTTTGTGGAATTCAACAACAGGCAAGCCGTCCTTTACCATGCTGGCGAGCACGCGTGCTGTCAGCTCTGGGTTTTCAATGCGGATTCTGCCGCCCTGTTTGCGAGACTCGATGAACTCGGTATAGGGATTGGTTACTACCCAGTCTGAGACGGCACTTGCGGTGCCTTCCACTTGCACGTCATAAAAGACTCCGCCTTGTGTGTCTGTGCCATGTTTCAGGGAATCTGCATCGCCGTGGTGGACGATGCGACCGTTGTTGATGAAGAGTAGGGAATCACACATCTCGCCAAGCTCGGAGAGAATGTGGGATGAGATGAAGATCGTTTTTCCTTCCTCCGCTAGGATGCGGATCAAGTGCTTGAGCTCCACGCGAGCCTTGGGGTCAAGACCAGCAGCGGGTTCATCCATGATGAGCACTTGGGGGTCATGTAGGAGTGAGCGTCCTAGGCAAAGCCGCTGAGTCATCCCTTTTGATAGTTTGTTAGAAAGCCGATCTGATAATGGGATGAGGTCTGCAAACTCCATCACCTCCTGCACACGCATCTGGCGTTCCTTGCCGGCGTATCCGAGGGCGCGGGCGTAGAAATCAAGATACTCTAGCACCGTCATGTGATCGTAGTTACCAAAGTGGTCTGGCATCCAGCCTAAGAGAGAACGCACTTTTGCAGGGTAGCCCACAACGTTGATTCCGCAGATTTCCACCGAGCCCATGGTGGGGTAGTCCAAGGTTGCAAGTACGCGCATGGTGGTGGTTTTTCCCGCGCCATTAGCACCCACAAACCCGCACACTGAGCCGTGTGGGACCTCGAAGCTAATGCCATCGACAGCTTTTAGAGGGCCGAAGTAACGGTAGAGATTTTTGACAACGATTGCGCTCATGGATGGTTGATGTAAAAGAGAAAAAGAATGAAGGGGCGAGGCTAAGCTTGGCTGGAAACTTTAGCGTGAAACTTTGCCGGTGAGAATGGTCTTGGTGCTTAGCCACTTGATAGAGTCATAGCTTTCAATGGCAGGTACATCATCGGAGGTGGTGTAGAAGTAACCAGGCTTGCGGGCGAGTGTATCGAGCTTGCTGCTGTTAGTCTTTGATAGGCCATCTCTCTGTTTGCTGAGCCAAACGTTGAAGAGTGTTTTGGATGCTGGGCTGAGTGCTACGGAGTTCCCTTTTGCCAGGGCTTCAGCACGCCACCAGGTGTTGTCTGGTGCGAGGTAGAATATCTCCCCAAGATCGTAATCAAAGGTAGAGGTGAGCATGGGTGGGCCAGCTTTTGGCGATAGCTCAATGCGGCCTCGCGTTGGGCGGACAGTTTTCAGTAAGTGCCCGTGCTCACTGCGTGACTGGAACCAATCGCCGGTGAATTTGATGCCATCGGATGTTTCGTTTGCGCTGTAAGTGCTAGGTGCTTTGCCATCAGTGACAACCCGCGCCCAACGTGATCTGGAGAGTGCCACAGGAGTGATTAGGCAGGGCTCAGTCGTCTCAAATGAGCTTCCTAACAGAACACCTGTCCGCGCAATTTGCTCCTGCGTGATGTAGGCTTTGTTGTCCTCTGGTGAGATCTCCATCAACAGCACGCGATGGCCACGGCCTCCAAATCCATCTTGAAGCATAATGATCACAATGAGTAGGGCACTGGCTGCTAAAGAGATGATCGGAGTGGTTACGAATAGCTTGTGACGTTTGCCAGCTTTGGCAAAAACAAAGAGGTTCACTGGACCAACCAAAATTCCAAATGCGAGTAGGATGAGGATGAAGAACGCGGTGTTGAAGTTTTTCTCACCTAACAGACGATGGAGAGGCCATGATGCGGAGTAGTTACTAAGAAGGCTGCTGTAGGACGTTTTGCTTGTTCTGTGTGGGTAAACTCTTCCTTGCACCGAAGATGGATCTAGATGTTTGTTAGATGGTAGGTTGACGATGCTTACATGCCCTTGGCTGCGGGCTGTTGAGCGTTTGCCAGCGAGGTTGGGATCGATTTGCAGGTTAGCAAGATCATCGCTACTGTTGCTGGCGTAGAGGAGGATGCGGCCACCGAGACGATTCCACTCAAGGATGGCGGTGCGTGCTCCTGGATCTAACTTGCGCCACTCGCTGGTGGTGAAAACGATGACGTCTTGACCTACATATGACCGCCAGTCAGTGGGCATTTTTTTGGCATCGATCTCGCCTGCAAATTCAATGTCGTTACCGTAGGAAAACATTCCGCTAATGTGGCTGTCTAAGCGTGATGCATTAGCGACGAACAGTTCACTGCCCATGAGGATATTGGGCCACTCATGGCTGGACTCTGTGCTCATGTATTCTACTGCGGTAGGTAGCCCGCTGGCTTTTAGCGTAAGGCTTAGCTCGCTACCAGTGCTGTAGGTGCTGGTCTGAAACACGGTGACGAGGGGCACGGAGAAGTCATAGGTCTCACGGCTACCCGCTGCGCATGAGCAGGAGAAGCTGGAAGTCATCCGGCTACCACTCTCAGAGGAATAGCCAGAGCTATCACGCGAGGTAAAGTCCAAGGTGAAATTACGGTCCACCTTGCTGCCGTTATTAATGGTGATACGGATCGGTGCGTAGCCGTAAGGTGATAGTTTGCCAAACAAGCAAGTAATCTCGGCGTATGAGTTTGTCTTGGTATCATAGACCTTACGCAGAATTTGATACTGAGCTGAGAGGGTTCCTGTTAGGAAAAATAACAGGGCGATGGCTAGAATGCGGAGCATGTGTGGTGGCAAGGTGAAGTGACCGAGGTAGAGGTGGAGAAAGAACGGCAAACGGAGCGGTGCCTAGCTGCCGACGGCTTCCATCGTCTGAGGTGTTTCCTTATTCTGGAACGGCACCTCATCAAGCAGGGCATTGATGGTATCGTTAGTGGTTTTTCCTTCCACGCGGGCATTGTAATCAAGAATCATCCGGTGGCGTAGCACGGCAGGAGCCACATACTTGACGTCTTCAAAGCTAGCGTGCGTGCGCTCGTTTATCAGTGCGCGCGCCTTAGCGGCGGATGCCAGCGAGAGTGCTGCACGCGGGCTGGAGCCATACTTAATACCAGTGGCTGCGGACGATTGGCCAGGGTGGGTGGCGTCCACTAATCGGGCGATGTAGTTTGCCACCACATCAGGGAGATAAATGCGGCGCACGAGGTCTAAGGTTTCATCAAGCTGTGCGGCATCCATCATGGAGGTGACTTCTGGCTCGGTGCCAAGCTCGCGATTGTTGACGATTTTTTCCAGAGTATCGACGTTGTTTCGGCTCACTTCCAGTTTGAAAAGAAAGCGGTCTAGCTGAGCTTCCGGGAGCGGGTAGGTGCCTTCAAGCTCAATGGGGTTCTGGGTGGCGAGCACAAAGAAGGGGCGGGGGAGATCGTGGGTTTCGCCAATGACGGTGACACGGCGCTCCTGCATTGCCTCAAGCATGGCGGATTGAGTTTTTGGCGAGGCGCGGTTAATCTCATCAGCTAACAGAATGTTGGTGAAGAGTGGGCCAGGCTGGAAAACAAACTCGCGGCGCCCTTCTTTCTCCTGTAATACGGGGTTACCAGTGATGTCTCCAGGAAGGAGATCTGGAGTAAACTGAATGCGCTTTGAATCCAGAGAGAGTGCTTTGGATAGGCCTTTCACCAATTCCGTTTTGCCGAGGCCGGGGAGGCCTTCTAACAAAATGTGGCCGCGCGATAGCAATCCTGTGATAACAAGATCAATAAGCTCCTCTTGCCCAAAGAGGACTTGGTTCAGGGTGGTGGCGAGTGAACGGACGTGCTTGCTGGCGGCTGCGACTTCGGATTCGGTGGCGAATTGCATTTAAGTTTGAAGTTGTTAGTTTGAAGTTTGAAGTTTGAAAGATTTCGTAGAGTGCTTGCTACTCAAAGAAGCGTTTGAGGGCTTTTTTCTCTTCGGGGAGTAGGGAGTTTTTCCAGACGCGGTCTCCACCTTTGCCTTTGCCACTGGAGGTGCCTCCGGCGGTGGGGCCTCGTTTGGTTTTATCCACATCGTGTTTGCCGTCCTGAGTTTGTAGGAGGTCACCGGGGAGGGCGTTGCGTTTGTCTTCTGATTGGAGGCCTTCCATTTTTCCCGTGCCAGTGTCATCATGGGCGGCTCCTAGGACTTGAGGTGCTGCTCCTGGACCACGCTGGATGCCGCCGTTACCGGGTCTGTTTTTTGGCTCGCCATCACCGTCCTGATCACCTTCACCATCTCCGTCTTCTCCATCCTCGTTCATCCAGTCATCGTTGCCTTCTCCTGGTTGTTCTCCTTTGCCGCCTTGATTGAGCCCTTGGGCGTGCTTACGCATGTTCTTGCGCAGTTGATCAAGCTGCTCAGGTGTAAGCTGGTTGAGCTGTTGGGGGTCTAGTTTGTTAAGTTGTTCTAGTAGTTCTTTGTTAGGCTTCATGTTGCCCTGCTGCATTTTTTGCAGTGCTTGGTCAAATTCATTGAGCAGACGCTGCTTGTGTGCGGGGTTCATTTTGCTGCCATTTTGTTGCAGATTCTGCAGGCTGCGTTCGGCGCGTTGCAGGTTGTTTTTGAGGGACTCTTGTTCTGATTGGTGGTTCTGCTTGAGGTTGTCAGTGGCTTCTAGGCTGGAGTGGGAGAACCAATCATCCGGCGATTGCTCGCGGAGTTTTTCGAGTTTCTTGCGCATTTCATCGAGGTATTCTTCCTGCACAATTTCTTGGTTGTGAAGTTGATTCAAGCTGGCATCGAGCTCGTTCCATGCGCTGGGTTCTTGCTGTGCCGTGGTGTCAGTTGTTTTTGCCTGGATGGGGATTAGAAAGCCACAAAGGATGATCAGTAAGGAGCCGATCATGGGCGGTGCGAGGCGTTTCCAGTGCCAGCGGGTGCCATCGTTGATGATGCCTGGGACGGGTGGCCATGGGGCTATGCCTTGGTCTGCGGCGGTGAGGGCGTTTCGTAATCGCATGGATGCATCTAGGCGGACGAGGGACTCGCTGGTTTTTTCAAACCTGCGGCGGGCTGCAAACCATGCGCATGCTGCGGTGGCGGTGAGGGCGGCGAGGGTGCCGAGTGAGAGGTAGAGCCATGGGAGTGCAGCTAGCTCACGGCGCATAATGAGAATGGCGCAGGCGATGATGAGGGCGGTGATCAGTAGCGGGGTGGCGAGAGTTTGCAGCCACCAGCCGGTATTGATCTTGCGGGCTGTGTTCTTTGCGATAGCGCGCCATGTTTGTTCCTCTGACATTGTCGTGTCTTTATGTTAGTAGAGAATTACTGATCGGCAAGATGAGAAGTGTGAAAAAGTGATGAAATTTTCCACATCTAATACCGACTCAAAAAGCTTTCTGGTAGTATTTACTGGTCTTTTTCCGCGTTACCATCGTTGTCAATCAATGGAGATATCAGCGGTGGGGGAATGTTATAAAAAACGGCTCCATGCTGTGAAACATGGAGCCGTGGGTGATTTTGTTAGGTTGCTTGGTTAGATGATGTTCGTTTTACTTCTGGCCAGTGGCTGGAAGGAAGCGGTAGTAAACTTCAAGCATGAATGTGGCTAAGCATGTGCGGTAGTGCACAGCCATTTGTGAGCCGCCTTGGTAGGATGGTGCTACGGCCTTTACCTTAGCTCCACCACCAACGTTTTTCCATGTGCCGTCGGCATTTTGGTTGTTGAGGATTTGATCACGGAATAAGCCGTTATAGAATTCCCAGTCAGCTCCGCCACGGTTAATCATGGCTTGGGCGTGGTAGTAGTGACGGTATAGGTCAGAGTCCTCAGTGTTGTAATCGAACTTGGTGTTCTTTCTGATGTAGCGTGCGCCTTTGCGGACGACTGAATCGTGACCTTTACCCCACATTTGGTAGGCGAGCATTCCTCCGCCAGTCATGGTGTAGCCGTTGTCGCCAGATGGGGCTGTGGAGCCGTAGCCTACACCGCCGTTTGAGTTTTGCTTGCTCTTGAGATAATCAAGGGCATCGCGGATGCAGCCTTTGAATGCCTTCTCGGGCCAGAGGCCTGTGTGTTTGCAGGCTTTGAGAGCTTGGATGTGCCAAAGGGCAATGGATGTGTCACCACCACGTGTGCCTGACATGTCATAGCCGTAATCCCATGAGCCGGAGCTGTGCTGGTGCTCGAGAATCCAGTCGCCAGCGAGCTTGGTGGCATCGTTGAGCTTGGGGATGTTGATGCCAAGCTTGATGCAGAATGTAGCGGATTCGCCGAGGGCGTAGGTGGCGATGGAGTGATCGTAGCACCAGTGTTTGTCTTTGACATCGCCAGCGAGTTTACCGTCGTTTTTCATGGCTGCATTCACGAGGAAAACGATGCCCTTTGTGACGGCATCACCGAACTCCTCAGAGTTAGGAGTTTCACAGTGGCCGAGGAAGGCGAGGATGGCGAAGCCTGTCATGGCTTCTTTCTTGCTGCTGCACCAGCTGCCGTCGGCATTTTGGGTTTTCTTGAGCCAGCGGAGTGCCTTGACTACGGCTTCTTCACATTTTTCATTGCCGCCGTTTTTGGCGAGACGATTGAGGCGGTCATCTTTAGAGCAACGATCGCGCATGGTGGCTGGGATGTTTCCAAATCCACCGCCGCCGCCGTCGCCATCGCCATTACCCCAGCCATCGCCGAAGTCGTCTCCGTTTCCGAAGTCAGTGGATGGGTCTGGAACGTCCACCTCGGGAACAGGAACTGCGGTAGGTGAGGTGGTGTTTGCTGCGATGACTTTAGCCATTGATGATGATGGGGCCGATGGCTTGCGCTCGACGGCGCGTGTCATTTCGCGTTTGGTGTTTTTTTCAGTTTCATCTGCACCTGCTTGATAGGAGACGATCTCAGGAGTGAACTTTTCAACGGATGGGAGCAGAATCCAGAGCAGGATGATGCCGATCAGGAGCACGACGAGAATGGAAATAATCACACTGGTGATGGTGGAGTTCCTTTGCTGGGCCGCGAGGCGTGCTTGGGCTTCTGGTGAAAGTTGGGCGTGTAAGCTCATAGTCTATTTATCTTGTTAGGATTGTGGGTAGGTTGTGTGGAGGTGGTTTGTTGGAGAGTATTGCTGGTAGGCTGTATTGTCTTGCTGCACCAGTTGCTTTGGCGAATATAGTCTTGTGAAGATACCTTACCAGCGGAAAATGCAGGAAAAAACATGGGGCTGAAACAAGGGGTATGTCTTTAATATGTCTTAAATAAAGGAGTCAGGTTGGTTTTTTGCGGAGTGGTATCGGCTTGGGTAGGGCTTTTTTAGGCGGGCTTAAAGATCACTGTTCAGTGGGGCAAACGGATGACCTGTGAGGTTTATTAGGAAAAATTCTGCTTTTTTTTACGCAGCCTTGTCAGCGGGGGGGAATTGGCATAGACAGCACGCATGAAATTACGAGCAGGAGTAGCAGGATCTGGGGCGATGGGGCGCAATCACGCGCGTGTTTTTTCCCTTTTGGAAGGTGTCGAGCTAGTTGCTATCTATGATCAGGATAAATCACGAGCACAGGCCGTGGCGGATGAGTTTGGTGGTGTGGCGATGGATTCTCTGGATGATTTTGCTGAAGCGGTGGATGCGGCAACGGTTGCTGTGCCAACTATTGCCCACCGTGCTGTTGGTTGTGAACTGATGGAGAAAGGAGTGCACATATTGATGGAGAAACCCATCGCGGATTCGCTTGATGATGCCCGTGCCTTAATAGAAACATCACAGAAATGTGGGAAAATCCTCCAAGTGGGGCATATCGAGAGGTTTAACCCCGTAATGCGCGAGCTGGAAGACCGCTTGAACGAGCCACGCTTTATAGAGGCGCATCGCCTTTCTCCGTTTCCGAACAGGAGCATCGATATCGGAGTGGTGCTTGATCTTATGATTCACGATCTCGAAATCATTCTTCACTTAGTAAACTCTCCAGTAGCGAGCGTGGATGCCGTGGGGGTGGCGGTGATGACCTCCCGTGAGGATATTGCCAACGCGAGGATTCGGTTTGAAAATGGCTGCGTTGCAAACGTCACCTCCAGCCGGATCAGCCCTGAGCGGATGCGTAAAATCCGTGTTTTCCAAGGCGACTGCTACCTATCGCTAGACTACCAAGAACAAAGTGCCGGCATGTACCGCATGAGCGATGGACAAATCGAAAAAGTAGAGGTGAACGTAGAAAAAGACGAGCCGCTCAAGCTCGAGCTGGCCTCCTTTGTAGAGTGCGCTAAGCTCGGCGCAACGCCAGAGGTTTCCGGCCAGCAGGGCGCAGACGCGCTTGACCTAGCCTTGGAGATTACGAACCTCATCCACACCTCGCCCGCAGCGGCAAGCTTGGATTGATACCCTTGACTTTTTATCTAACCATTCCATTTTTGTAGCGTGGAGAGACTCGAAATACCCCAGAAATCCATCTACCGGATCTCGCTTTATGCCCGCTGTCTGGAGCTGCTCCATGACAATGGGCACGAGCTCGTGAGCTCCTCCGCGCTAGCTGCCGCCGCCGGGGTGAAGCCATCTCAGCTTCGGCGTGACCTAGCCTACTTCGGCACCTTTGGCACGCGGGGTAGGGGGTATCCCGTGGATGCGCTTCGGCAAGCGATCCACGAAGGCTTAGGCAGGGCGAAACTTCAGCCCGTAGTCATGGTGGGAGCGGGTAATCTCGGCCGCGCACTACTCCGCTATGATGGCTTTAAGAAAGAGGGCTACGAGATCCTCGCAGCCTTTGACTCCGCCGCAGAAACTCTCATCGATAAGGAAATTCCAGTAGCTCTCCACCACTCGGATCAATTGCCAGACTTTGTTAGTAAACACGATGTCAAAATGGCGATTCTCTGCGTGCCAGCCGAGTTCGCACAAGAAGCGGTCAACGTGCTGGTGAAAGCTGGCATCCAAGGCGTTCTAAACTTCTCTCCCGTGGTGCTAAAAGTCCCCGAATCCGTGACGGTAAATAACGTCGATCTCGCACTGGAGCTAGAGAATCTCAATTACTTCGTGAGAAAATAATCATTTTTCCCAAAGAAAAAGCCAAGTCGCTCGTTTCACCCGTAGAAGCACCCCGCCGCAAGGTGGAATTCGCCACAATCCGCCAGATGAAAGCAGCCAGATGAAAACAATCAGGCACCCCAAATGGTTGAATGGTCGAACAGCTAAACGGTTAAACGGAAAAGAACATGGCCCACGCACTCTCCATCATGCCTAAAGACATGTCTGCCCCAGCTTCAGAGTCTCCCGACTCACCGGATCACCCTGTGCCCGAGGTGATGGAAACTAATACCGAGCTCGTCGAGCGCGCGCTCTCAGAATACGAATCCCCACTCATCGGCTATGCCAAAACAATCGTCCATGACCTCGATCGCGCCCGCGACGTCGTGCAGGACACCTTCATCCGCCTTTACCAACAAGACGTCGGCAAAGTCCGCGATGGTCTCAAATCCTGGCTCTTCACCGTCTGCCGTAATCGCGCTCTCGATGTGCTGCGCAAAGAAAAACGCATGGTCTCCACCGATGACGAAATTCTCGCCGCCGAAGCCAGCCCCATTGAATCGCCTGATCAACTAACCTCCGCGCATGATCGCGCAGAGCGTGTCAAAGCCCACATCTCCCGCCTCCCAGAGAACCAAGCCACCTGCATCCTCCTCAAGTTTGAAAAAGGATACAGCTACCAAGAAATCAGTGACCAGACAGGCCTCACCACCGGCAACGTCGGCTTTCTCATCCACACCGGATTGAAAAAACTCCGCGCCACCATTCCCGATGAGCTCCACTAGGCACAGCCTCTAAAAATTTCCTAACAAACAACCCAGCTAAGATGAAAATCGATTCTAATGACCCACGTATCACCGCGTTCGCCCTCGGCGAGCTTCACGGTGATGAGGCCGTGGAGATCGCCCGAGCCGTCCGCTCGGATGCGAAAGCGCGCGCCGCCGTCGAGCAGGCGCGGGAAACCTCCTTTGAGCTGTTAGGCGCCCTCCATGGTGAAGCGGATATGCTCACCACACAGCAGCGGGAAACAGTCCGCCGTGCAGGAAACAGCCCCGTCATCACAGATATCGCCAGCGCACGCACTCCTATCTGGAAACAACCAGCCGTTGTCGGCATCGGCGTGGCGGCGGCAGTTGCCATCGGCGTCTTTGTTACCATCGGCGAGCCGAACACCTCAGGAGCAGGCTCAGGAAATGGCATTGCAGACGCACCCACCCCCACTCCCGCGTGGGACTGGGGGGAAGTTTCCCTCGGTGATCTAACCGCCCCGGTGACTCTTGATCCGCCAAAGGCTCCATCCGCCAATGCGCATTCTGTTTCCTCCGCTCCGTCTAGTTTGCCCCAAGCGATTGCTCAAAGCCCGGCCGAGTATCGAGAGCAGGTAGCCAAGCGCATCGCCTCAAGCACTCATGAGGAGGGGGTGAACATGAAGGGCTTTGCCTCCACTGACCCTGCGTGGTCGGATGTCGCTGGAATTGGATACTCTCTAACTATTCCGCAAACAAGTGGAGTAGCAAGCTGGCCGTGGCTTGAGCGATATGTGTTACGCGAAAACAAACTGCCACCACGCCACACCGTGCGCATTGAGGAGCTCGTGAATCACTTTAGCTACACCCCGCCAACCAGACTTCAAGAAGGCGGGTTCTCTGGTGACATAGAAATCTGCAGGACTCCATGGAATCCCTCTACCTGCTTGGTTGCTGTCAATCTCAAGTCAGAGGGCGGATTTAATCCACGCCTGATGGTCTCGGATGATCGCGTGAAGCAAATCCGCCTGCTGGGCTACACTTCAACACCAGCAGTAAAGCCAACAGAGGAAACTCCTATGAAGAGAGCCAGTGCATATCAGTCCATTACCAATCACTCGAACTACGTCATCTGCGAACTTGTCTTGATCAACCCAAACGACACGGGGGAGGGGTTTTTGCCAATCGTTGATTTGTTTTTCAGTGACTCACGCCTGTTCTGCGGCAAAATCAAAACCTGGTCAGAAGTCTCCGCCGATTTCCGTTTCGCCAGCACCGTCGCCGCCACTGGCATGTTGCTTTTAGAAACTCCCGACCTCGGAAACCTCACGCCGTCCGAGCTCTCACGCCTCATTGCTCAGTTGGAAACCTCAGGCCTCTCGAACAAGGAACACAAAAAGGCCCTCACCACGCTCAAGCGTGTGGCAAGTTTGTTGGCAAACTAATGAACTAATGAACTAGTTAACCAGTCAACAAATCCGCCAATTTTCTTGAAACTTCAAACTAAGAAGTGCAAAGCACTTCGCCATGCACTCCTTTCACTACCAAAACGGCAGCCTGCACTGCGAAGGCGTCGATCTCAATTCCCTAGCCGATACCCACGGCACGCCCACTTATGTTTATAGTGCGCACACGTTTCGCGATCACTATCGCAGGCTCGATCAAGCGCTCGCAGACATCCCGCACGCTATCGAATACGCCGTAAAGGCAAACTCCAACCTCTCCGTGCTCAAGCTGCTCGTCGATGAGGGAAGTGGATTCGATATCGTATCCGGAGGCGAACTCGCCCGTGTAATTGCTGCAGGAGGAGACCCCGCCAAGTGCACCTTCGCAGGCGTGGGTAAAACCCGCGAGGAAATCGAATACGCTATTGATAAAGGCATCTACTGTTTCAATGCCGAGAGTGAGGAAGAGGTCGCCTTCATCAGCCAAGTCGCGAGTGAGATGGGAAAAACCGCACCCGTTGCCTTCCGAGTGAACCCCAACGTCGATGCCAAGACCCATAAGTATATCTCCACAGGAAAATCCGAAAATAAATTTGGCGTCGATTTCGAATCCATCGAAGCCGCCTACGCCCGCGCTGCCGAACTGCCAAACATCACCCTACGCGGTCTGCAAATGCACATCGGCTCGCAGCTGACTTCCGTAACGCCCTTTGTAGAAGCCGTAGAAAAAGTCTCCCCCCTCGCCGTGAAGCTCAAGGCGATGTATGGCATTGAGTTTTTCTCCATCGGAGGAGGAGTCGGCATTGTTTACGATCCAGCCCTCGAATCCGGCCAGCCAGACTGGTGGAGTGGTCAGGAAAATTCCCCTCTAACCGTCGAGCAATACTGCGCGGGCATTCTCCCCACACTGAAAGAAACAGGGCTCAAGATTCTTCTAGAACCAGGCCGCTACATCGCAGGCAACGCAGGAGTTCTCCTCACACGTTGCCTCTACGAGAAAAAAGGCTCCGCCAAAACCTTCCGCATCGTCGATGCCGGCATGAACGATCTCATCCGCCCAGCACTCTACGAGGGTCACCACGAAATCGTGCCCATCAACGAACCAACGGGTGAGGTTTCCACCGTGGACGTCGTAGGCCCTGTTTGTGAAACAGGCGATTTCTTCTGCCAGAGCCGTGAGCTAGCGGACTTCGCCCCGGGCGAAACCATCGGCCTGCTCAGTGCCGGCGCCTACGGGTTTGTCATGGCATCCAATTACAATTCCCGACCCCTTCCCGTGGAAATCCTCGTCGATGGAGATGATGCCAAAGTCATCCGTCCACGCCAAACTATGGAAGACATCCTCACCAGCGAAATCAACGCACTCGGCTAGGCTCGGGGCTAGGTTTCGGAGCTAGGATAAACTGGGAATCCCCTAGAAATCGGAATATTTCCGATAAAAACTTGCCAGAGGGCATAAATCTGCTATCTACCCCGTCCCGCGCGGCGCGACAGCAATGTCGAGACGGCTACCATCCTGCCTAGAATAAGGCCTGATGGGCGCGCCAACCAAACTACTGAAAACAACCATCCACCAAAGGAAATATGGCACGTATATTCGGCATCGAAATCCCGAACGAGAAGCGCATTGAAGCTTCTCTTCCCTACATCTATGGCGTTGGTCCTACCACCGCTACCCGCATTCTTGAGCAAGCAGGCGTTGATTCTAACATCCGCACCGGTGAGCTTACAGAAGATCAACTTGTTAAGATCGCACAGGTCATCACCTCCGAGGGCATCCTCATCGAGGGTGATCTTCGCCGTGAAAAGCAAGCCGCCATGAAGCGCCTTCAGGCGATTAACTGCTACCGTGGCATCCGCCACAAAGTTGGCCTTCCCGTCCGTGGACAGCGCACCGGCACTAACGCTCGTACTCGTAAGGGTAAGAAGCGCACAGTCGGTGGTAAGAAGTAATCCTCGGAGCAACCAAACTATTTAACCTATTTATTATCATGTCCGAAGAAGATATTAAAGACGACGCGCCAGCTGCTGAAGCTCCTGACGCACCTGCTGCTGAGGCTCCTGCTAAAGAGACCGCTGAAGAAACTGCTACTCCAGAAGCCGCTGAGGAAACTCCAAAAGCACCCGAGAAAAAGCGCGACATTTTTGCCGAGCTCGCTGGTGGTGAGGAGGAAATCCGCATTCACAAAGCTAAGAAGAGTAAAAACGTTCAGACCGGTATCGTTCACGTTACCGCCACGTTTAACAACACCCTCGTTAGTGTTACCGATTTCAATGGCAATGCCATCGGATGGTCCAGCGCTGGCAAGATGGGCTTCAAAGGCTCTCGTAAAAGCACCGCTTACGCTGCACAGGTTGTCTCCCAAGACGCTTGCCGCCAAGCAATGGGCCACGGCTTGAAAGAAGCTGAGGTTCGTGTGAAGGGACCCGGCTCCGGCCGTGAGTCTGCCGTCCGTGCCGTCCAAGGCCTCGGTATCCAAATTACCGCGATCAAAGACGTTACCCCGATTCCACACAACGGCTGCCGCCCTAAGAAAGCTCGCCGCGTGTAATCCGCTTCACCATCATTATAACCACTTAACTATTTTTTACTACCATGGCTCGTTACACAGGCCCCAAAGACAAAATCTCCCGCCGCTTCGGTGTAGCCCTCTTCGGCTCATCTAAAGCAATGGAACGCCGTCCTTTCCCTCCCGGTCAGCACGGTGTGCGCGCAGGTCGCCGCAAGAAGTCAGACTACGCTGTCGCCCTCGGCGAAAAGCAGAAGCTGCGCTTCCAATACGGTGTGCTTGAAAAGCAATTCCGCCTCTACTTCGCAGAAGCCACCCGCCGTCGCGGCATTACCGGTGAAGTTCTCTGCCAGATCCTCGAACTACGTTTGGACAACGTTTGCTACCGCCTCGGCCTCGGCAACACTCGCTCCGCATCACGTCAGTTGGTAAACCACGGTCACATTCAGGTGAACGGCAAGCGCGTGGACGTTGCGTCCTACCAGTGCAAGCCCGGCGATACCATCACCGTGCAGGATAAGCCAAGCTCACAGCAGCTCGGTCTCCGTTACATGGATCTTACTCAAGCGGTGCCACTTAAAGACTGGCTCACTCTTGATCGTGCAGCGATGAAGGGCAGCGTTACTCGCGTGCCTGAGACTGAAGACTTCGATCACCAGGTCAACGTCCAGCTCGTGGTCGAACTTTACTCCCGATAGTAAACTTCCATCCAATCAATCAAACAAAAGGCAAGCCCTCACCGGCTTGCCTTTTTTTGTGGAGATGGGCTAGCCCGAATGTCGAATGGTGCTCATTTAGGAGCATTGATCAATGCTTACTCACCATAACGAGGTGAAATACATTAGGCGCGGCTTCTTCCGTGGGATTTTGACATTTAGTGTTTGGAATTTATTGGTTGGTGGCTAGTTTGGGGGGGAATTTTAAGATGCCGTCTGCGAGCCGAAAACAACAGCGCCTAGACACCTTGCAGCGGATTGAGCTGGCGGAGGGTGTGGAGGTGCACTTGCGGATTGCAGGGCCTTATGTGAGATCGCTGGCGTATTTGTTAGATCTGGCGATCCGGGTGGTGGCAAGTGTGGTGGCTTATTTGCTACTGCTTCTTATCGGTGCTGTGATCGGACTTGGGGTAAGCTCTGGCTTGGGTATGCTGGTGACGTTTTTTATTATGTTTTTTTACACCATTGTTTTCGAGGCGGGGAAACGTGGAGCCACTCCTGGCAAGCGGGTGATGGGGCTACGGGTGGTGGATGCTTCAGGCGCTCCGGTGACTTGGGGGCAGTCGTTTATTAGAAACATGTTACGGATTGCCGATGGGATGCCGGTGTGGGGCTATGCGATCGGGCTATCCAGTACGCTGATGACGCGGAAGTTTCAGAGGTTGGGAGATTTATTAGCCAATACGGTGGTGGTTTATGAAAAGATGCCGCAGATACATGTGGCGGCTATGCCTCCGGTGCTCGCATCCGTAGCGCCATCCGCGCCACTGACGCGTGAGGAGCAGGTGGCGGTGATGGCGTTTCGCGAACGCGGTGGGATGTGGTCTGAGGCTCGGCGTGTGGAGCTGGCAGATCATGCCAAGGAGCTAACGGGCGCGAGTGGTGCAACTGGTATGTCTAAGCTGTTAGGCGTGGCGCATTGGTTAGAGGAGGAGAAGAAAGGCGTCTGAGGGTAAAACTGGGAGAATGGAGCGATGAAGAATTCGGAATTTGAAAAGAAAAACGGCGATCGGTGGCGCGAGTATGAGCAGCTTTTGCTATCGGCTGAGAAGCGTGGGCTCGGCTTGGACGTGTCCCGTTTGCCTGCGATGTTCCGAGAAGTCTGCACGGATTTGGCATTGGCGCGGCACCGGATGTATCGCCAACCGCTCAATGAGCATTTGAACTCCTTGGTGATCCGCGGTCACAAGCTGATGAACCGTAGGTTGGGTGGCACGTGGGAGGCGATTCTACGTTTTCTTGCGGTTGGTTTTCCGCAGGCGGTGCGGCGTGAGTGGAGGTTGCTGATCGTGGCGACACTTACGTTTATTTTGCCGCTTATCGCTGTGGCTCTATCAGGGGTGTATTGGCCAGATTACTCGTGGATTCAGGCGATTCTTGGGCTGGAGACCATGCGGAGCATGGATGTGATGTATGGCAGCTATGAGGATATGAGCTCAGGGTTGCGCTCTGAGTATGGCTCAAACTTTGCGATGTTTAGCTTCTATATTCTGAATAATGTTAGAATTGATTTTCAGATTTTTGCGGGCGGGATTTTTGCCTGTGTCGGCAGCTTGTTTTTCTTGTTTTATAACGGGATATTTTTTGGCGCGATCGTTTCATATATTCACATGGCATGTAGCACGAAGGCGTTTTATACCTTTGTAGCCGGGCATTCATCGTTTGAGCTGATTGGGATGGTGGTGGCTGGTATGGCGGGCTTGAGGATAGGGCTTGGGCTGTTGAAGCCGGGAAGAATGACTCGTGGAAAATCACTGGTGGAGGCTGGGAAAAAATCCTTGCCGTTGATCTTTGGCGCGGCGTTGATGACGTTTTTTGCAGCGATTATTGAAGGTTTTTGGTCCGCTGAGCCGATGCCGCCAGTAGTGAAATACACCGTGGGAATTGGCTTATGGTTTGTCTGTTTTGCATGGCTTGGGCTAGCTGGTCTGGGGGTGCAGCAGAAGAAAGAAGGGGAAGTGAATGCAGCTTGAGGACGTCACGGCGGAGATCCGGCCACGTGCACCGTGGGAATCAATTGACCTTGGTTGCGTGCTGGCAGGAAAACACATCGGTCAGGTGTGGCGTGCGTGGTTTCTGACAGTGGTGCCATTGTGGATTCTGCTGGCGGTGATTATGCGGAATCATCCGGTGTGGTTTATCATCGTTGTGTGGTGGCTGAAGCCGCTCTACGCACGGGTGCCTTTATTGGTGCTGAGCCGCGCTCTGTTTGGTGCTTTGCCCAGCCTTTGGGAAGTGGTCAAAGCGTGGCCTAAGATGTTGGTGAGGCGGTTGTTTTTCACCCTCGTTACAGGCAGGTTTTCCCCGGCGCGCTGCCTCAGTATGCCAGTGAGTGAGCTGGAGGGATTGCGGAAGGGGTCGTATCGGCAGCGGGTTGCTTTGTTAGAAAGGAATGGGGGAGAGGGCGCGGTGATGGCTACTTTTGTAGGGTTGATGCTGCAGTTGTTAGTGTGTTTCAGCCTGGTGGCATTTGTCTGGGTGATGATGCCTGCGCATGTGACGAGTCAATGGTGGCAAGAGCTGTCTTCGTGGTTAGAGTATTCGGAATTTTCTGAAATGTCATTGGGTATATTTTGGTCAGTTGCGGTGGTTTGGATGTTAGGGATCACCGTGATGGAGCCGTTTTATGTGGGTGCTGGATTTGCTTTGTATATTAATAGCCGGACCTTGACGGAGGGTTGGGATATCGAGCTGGCATTTAAACGTCTAGGTGCGCGGTTAGAAAGTTTACGTAAAGGAGAGCGCAGTGAGGTGGCGAGCATTCCATCAGCACCTAGTGGGAAAGGTGCGGCAATGTTGCTCGCAGTGCTGGTCTGTGCGTGGTCGCTGGCACCTGACGTGCAAGCAGCCGAGGATGATGCTGAGCCAACGGCTGTGCAGGAAGTCTTGGCGGATGATGACTTTATTGTGCATCACAAAATCATTGAGGTGCCAGTGGATGATGGCTCTAGCTCAGCACCTAGCTGGTTGGCTAATTTGTTTGGCAATGGTGGCGCATTGCCGGCGTTCTTTGGGCAGATGGGTGTGATCTTTTTCTATGTCATCTTGGTGGTAGTGATCGTGGGGATTGCTTATTTGATTTACCGGAACCGACATGTTTTCACTGGCTCGATGGGCGGGGGGAATGAAGCACCTCAGCCGAAAACTACTGCGGTGATGGGGATGGATGTTCGGCCAGAGTCATTGCCTGATGACGTGGCCTCTGCGGCGAGACAGGCGTGGCGAGATGGTGACACGAAGTTGGCTTTGAGTTTATTGTATCGAGGCTCGATAGCGTGGCTGGTGCACCGCGCTGAGTTACCGATTGAGGAAAGTGACACGGAGGGGGACTGTGTGAACCATGTGAATGGGCTGCAAGACCGCTCCGTGGTGCAGTATTTCTCCACCCTAACAGATGCGTGGGTGAATACGGCATACGGAAAGCAGAATCCAACGGACGGGCGAATGATAGAGCTCTGTGAGGGCTGGCCATTTCAATCTGCGTCAGCTAGGGCCGTTAGAGTAAACTCTGAGGGAAGGGAGACGCCAGCGTGAATGTTTGTCTTCGACTATTGATGCTTCTTGCAATGAGCGTGGCAGTGGTTTCCTGCGGGGGGAAAACGGAAAAAAAGCAACGCACTGTTGGTTTTAAGGGAAAGGCAAATGCTAATCCGTTTCTGGCGGCACAAAGGCTTCTGGAGCTTGAAGGTGAAGAGGTGGAGGTAAGAGCTTCTATGGGGGAGTTAGATTTTGGAACCTCTACGCTGTTTATCACTCCTGACTCACTCAATACATCAGGTGGCGCGAAGTATGTGATGGATTGGGTGCTTTACGGTGGCCACCTAGTGGTGATGCTCGATAGAGGTGAGATGGGAGGGGATGATTTTGTGATTTACCCTGATTCGTATAGCTGGTTTGGCGAAGATGATTCGCCTGGATTGGATTACGTTTTAGGGCGGCTGGGTGCAGAGTTTGAGGAGTGGGCGCATGAGACGGATAGCAAGGCGTCAGGAATGGATATTGAAACGTGGGAGGCGATGGATGAAAAAGATCGAGTCCTGTTAGGAGCAGAGAAATCTGTTATCAACTACGGAGGAGAGGAGTATGAGATTTATCATTGGTCTCGGAAAGCGATTCGATATGAGCTGTATTATGATGATCAGTTTGCTAGTGGTGTGGGCACGAGTGATGAAAGCAAGCATCGCTATATGAGTGCGTCCTACGGCGACGGCCGGGTGACGTTCTTGAGCGATGCCAGACCGATCAGAAACCGATACATCGGCGAGGCTGATCACGCGGCGTTTCTGTTAGCCATCACTGGGCAATCGAGGCTGGGAACGATTGTGTTTACCCGTGGAGGAGGGGATGATTTTATCACGATGGTGTGGCGGCACTTTAAGTGGGCGGTGATAGCCTTAGCGGTGCTGGTGATTTTTTGGTTGTGGAAAAACCTCCCACGATTCGGCCCTAAAAAAGACTTGGACCCGCCCGAGATGCGGGATTTTTCACAGCAGC
>JBMYYO010000016.1:0-23203 GCA_049609505.1 Akkermansiaceae bacterium
TGGTGGCACGATCACTTCTCTAACGGCGGTGTGCACATCGGCATTGGAAACCGTGGCCGCTTCTACGAAGAAGTTGGGCATGTCTTTTTGAGTCACTGGGATTTCGATTTCGGTGGAGTGCCCCTTGAGGTGCACAAAGCGGTGTTCGGTGCCGCCGCGCAATGAAAGAAGCACAGTGCTGTTAGGTCGCTTGGTGTTAATGAGAAGCTTTACCTTGTCTCCAGTCGTGTAAGTGCGTTTATCGGTAATGAGCTCGATGTCTGAATAGATAAATTCTCCATCGGCATCTTTGGAGTCGGCATCGCCGCGCACGGTGAAGATGATGGCGCCCTCGATGGTGCGGTTTTTAGCATCGGTCATGGTAGCGGCGAGGCGGTAATGTCCGACGGCACCAGCTTGGAATTTTAAGGAACCATTGGTTCCCTTGGTAGTATCTGTTTGCCAAGACTTGACCTCGGTTTCCTTGGCTTTGCCATCCTGGGATGTGATGCGGTAGAGGGTGAACTTGCCGTTGGTGGTGAGTTTCTTCCCGTCAACGGTGCGGGCGGCGACGGTGGCGTTGATGGGTTCTCCCACGCGGGCGTAACCACGATCTAACCACACGCTGACGTTGAACGCCTGTCGGGCCGCGATGATGCTGCCGGAGCCGACGATGGTGCGGCGTGAGGCATCAACTACCTCGGCGGTGATTTGGTAGCGGTGATCAGTATCGCCATGCACGGCCTTGGCGAGGGCGGTGTCTATTTCTACCTTCACGGTGCCGTCTGGGCTGATGTCTAGCTCGCGCTCTAACACGATTTCTGGTTGCTCTCCACCGCGATGCCACCAGGAGGGGTGTGGGCAGCGGCAGCCCCAGGACCTCCAGCCGGGATACCATGGTCGCTCAATGTCAAACCACCCGTAGCCGCTGCCGTAGAGCCAGTCCCATGGGCCGGCGGGGAACCAGCGATCATTGTGGCGGGTGCGGAGGACTTTGACCTTTACCTTTGCCCCGCTGACGGGTGCGCCGTGGTAGTAAGTGGCGCGCACGGTAGCGTTGAATTTCTCACCGAGCATGATGGCTTCTTTTGGCGCATCAATGCCGACTTCATATTCGGGTTTTTTATATTCCTCCACGCGGAAAGAATGGTAGCCGATTCTGTGTTTGCCGTGGTAGATGAGCACGCGGTATTGGCCTAGCTTGGCTTCTTCAGGTAGGCTGTATTCATATTCTACACCGCCGTATTGATCTGCCACGATGTTGTTTTGCTTGAGCACATCGATGTGGCTGGGGTCTTGAATGACGATGGAAACTTTTTGCCCTGCGTAGGTGGATACGTCTTTCAGATCATAGCGAGCATCGCGTATCCATACTTTGCCAAAAACTTTTTGGGCTGGCTGATAGACGGGGCGGTCTGTGATGCCAAAGGTTTTACGATTGCGCCAGGTGCCTCCATCGTTCACGGATGAGTGGAATCTGGAAAATCCTAACAGGGAAAAACCTTGGTCAGATTTGGCGCGTGTCATCCACTGGTAGTTGGAATCCAGTTCTCCATTTTTGATGATGAATGTGCCATCGGCTCCTGTTGTTTTTGTGACTCGCTTGGTGAAGATATCATATTTTCTAACAATACCTGGTTTTTTACGGCGTTTTTGATAGTAGCCAAAGATTTCAACTTCTGCATTGGCGATGGCTTTACCAGTGCGAGCATCTGCGAGGTAGTGGAGCTCTCCTCCCTTGATGTCTTTTTGTACTAATGCGGTGGCATCTAACCAAACGACGGTGTGGACGGTGACTCCCTCTTCAAGGACGGCGGAAACGAGGTAGGCTCCGGATTTTTTTACTGGGACAGAAAGTGATACACGGGTGTCCCAGTGATGGGGGCGTGGTTTGAGGGTGTGGATGCGGCGGCCGACCTCCTTGCCGACGTATTTCTTCCGTGTGCCATTGACGAGGGAGTTAGCGAGGTTGCTGAGGTTGACTAGATCCCACTTGAGCTTGAGTGGATTACCCTCAAGGTATTTCCAGAGGTTGTTTACCATGGAGTCCATATCCACCTCGCGGGCGGTGATGGTGACGGACTTGGCATTGCGAAATGTGTAACTAACTGTCGGCTCAATGCCTGCTGGCGAGGAGCCTCGCACGGAATCGAATTGGCCCCAGTTTCCAGTGATTTGGTGGAGGAGTTTTTTGCGGTTTTTGGTAGCGCGGCTGCTGGCAAATTTGGCGATGGTTTTTTCTAACAGCGCGGCGGATTTTTCATGCTGTCGGCGATCTAGGTAGATGCGGATGAGTTGATCGGCGGCGGTTTCGTTGCGGTCAGCAAGGCTTTGATGGATGGCGATGAAGTTTTGATCCGCGGGGAGATCAAAGCGTTTCACTCCGGTGGCGAGTTTGGCGAGGGTTTCAGTGTCCTTCAGGGTGTGGATGGCGAGGATGCCTTTTTGTTCGCCTGAGTCCATCTGCCCAAACCATCCGTAGTGAGCCATGGTAGTGACGCCAAATTGGCTGCGGAGGAAATTTGCCCAGCGGAGTTGGTAGTGATCTTTGTTTGAGGGAGAATGTTTGGCAGCTTGCTGGATCGCCCAGCGCCAGCGTTCGCCGTCGTTTTTGGCCTGCTCCCAGGTTGCGGGGATTTTATAAAACAGAGCATTGCCATCGCTGTCAACGGGTGCTCCTTGGGGAGATCTTCCGCCACGCTGCCAACGGCTTCCGGGCTCGACATCGGGGAGTTTTGAGAGGTCGGTTAGTTTTTGCAGTCGCCATGATTCATTGCCTGATCTCGCCTGAAAGACGTTCCTAGATAGAAGGTCAAACAGTTGCGACATGTTATTGCCAGGCGTGTCTTTTGGTGCATGTTTGATCGCTTGGAGTGCAAGCTGAATGGAGCGGATGCGGTCGCGCTCAGTGGTGAAAGCATACTGGCCTCCGCCACGGTGGTGGCCGCGTTTGAACTCGCCAGCGATGATGTAGCCGTAATGGGGGAGGGTAGAAAAGTGATGGCTCGCCTGGCGCAAAAGGCGATAGTTTTTCGGCTGCGCAGCGATGGATTTCTCCAATAAGGCGTCCACCTCGGGTGTCCGGTTCAATTTCTTCAAACATTGCACGGCTTGGAGTAGATCGTTGCCAGACTTGGTGTCATTGTGATCGGTTAGAAGTTTCTCATAGATGGTGAGAGCCTCTGCGTAGTTGTCCTGCTGATAGAGTTTGCTCGCTTTAGTGCGTTCATCCTTTTGGGCGGAAGCGATGCAGGTGAGTGCGAGTATAGAGATGAGAATGGAGCGGATCATATCGAGTGGATGTTGATAGTTATATGGGGGAGGGGACGGTTATTGATGCTGTTTTCTTAGCATGCTGAGGGGGGAGATTCCATGTTTATTGTCAGAACGGGGTGGGAATGTGACATAAAAATCCAACAAATCTTGTGAATTTTCTCCTTACACTGTGAAGGCTCTTTGATTAGCGTCCACGCATAATGAGTAGTAACACCGATCATCTAAGTAGCTATATTCAGAATATTCGTGCGCGAGTGGGTGAAATTGTCGTTGGTCAGGATGTGGTTGTGGAGCGCACATTGATTGCTCTGTTGACCTCTGGGCATTTACTTCTTGAGGGGATGCCGGGGTTGGCGAAAACGCTGCTAGTGAATACCATTTCGAAGGCGATCCACCTTGATTTCCGGAGGGTGCAGTTCACGATTGATCTTTTGCCGTCTGATATTCTTGGTACTGAAATTCTTGATGAAAAAACTGGCGATTTCCGTACGCACCGAGGGCCGATTTTTACCAATTTGCTGTTAGCGGATGAGATTAACCGGGCTGCGCCTAAGGTGCAAGGGGCGTTGTTAGAAGCGATGCAGGAGCGTAAGGTGACGTTGGGAAACCAGAGTATGTCTCTGCCTACACCATTTCTTGTGATTGCTACGCAGAACCCGATTGAGCAGTCTGGAACATTCGAGCTGCCTGAGGCGCAGTTAGACCGATTCATGCTTTGCCATCGGTTAGGCTATCCCGAAGCTCAGGATGAAGAAGAAATCCTGCGCCGGAATCTCAAGCTGGGAGTTGAGAAAAAAGAAGGTGGAGCGGTGGCCCGCACAGAGTTCGATCTCGTGACGGATGATGCTATCGGCACGCCAGAGGATTTAGTTTCCGCAATGGAAGCGACCCATGACATTCATGTTAGCGAAGTATTCCTCAAGCATGTGGTTGATATTGTTGAGCGGACGAGAAAGCACCCTGACCTTGAGCTTGGGTGCTCGCCACGGGCGGGGATTTCTCTGTTGAAGGCCTCGCGCGCGCGCGCCTTGATTCATGGTCGGGACTATGTGGTTTCTGAAGATTTATTTGCGCTAGCGGAGGATGTGGTGCTGCACCGAATCCGGCTCTCATACGAGGCACTGGCGGATGGTAAAACTCCGCAGAATGTTTTGCGTGAAATCCTTGAAGCATCCATTTCCTAACAGAAAAACAATTGTTACACGAGCTTACAGATTCCCAGCCGCTGGATTCGCGGCAGTTTATCATCGCCATGAAGCGTATGGCGGATTCGCTTTCCTACGGTACGGATAGCTCGCCGTTTCTTGGTCAGGGGCTTGAGTATGTGCAGTCTCGCCATTACGTGCCGGGTGATCCCGTGAAGACAATCGATTGGCGGGTGACGGCTAGGACGGGGAAAACCCACGTTAAGGAGTATGAATCGCCGAAGAGTTTGCCGGTGTGGTTTATTGTAGATACCTCGGCATCCATGACGCTGGCATCGACTAAGGCTTCCAAGTATCAACTGGCCGTGCAGATTGCGGGTGGCTTGGCGTTGGCGTGCTTGGATCGGGTTTCTCCTGTGGGTTTGTTAGGTGCGGGGGAGAGGGATATTAATATCAAGCCGTCTCTTTCTCGGGAAACGATTCTGCAGTGGTTATTTGAGCTGCGGAATTTCCAAACGGATGAGCCGACTCGGCTCGGTGACAAGCTACTCTCGCTGAATCCATCATTGCGTGAGAGGTGTTTGGTTTTTGTGTTGTCTGACTTGCATGATCCTGCGGCTATTCCTGCGTTGAAACTTCTTGGTCATCGGCATGATTTGGCGGTAATGTTGATGCGGGACCCTGCTGAGGATTCTCTGCCTGGTGCGGGGTTTATCCGTGGGAAGGAAGCAGAGACCGGGCTGGGGTTTACCTCTCGGTCATCGAAGGTTTTTACCTCGTATGAGGACACGGCGGAGGCACTCAAGCTGGCCTCGATCGATCACTTTCCTATCTACACCCATAAGCCGTTTCTTGCGTCGCTGCGGCTTTATTTGCAATCGCGTAACCTCCTTGCCCGATGATTCGATTTTTATTCTCTCTGCTGGTTTTGTTAGTGATTCTGCCGTTGGCGGGGCCTGCTGCTGAGCCGCTTGCTACGGCATCGCTCGGGCAGCCGTTTGAGCTTAATGATATTTATATTAAGGGGGGCAAAGTGGAGGCGATTCCGAGAAAGGATAGGGAGTCGTCGCTTGTTGTTAGGGTTTTGGAAGTGAAATCGGCGGAAGGTGGATTCCGCTATGACCTTGAAGTTTATGGGCTCGATCCAGGCGAGTATATGCTGCGTGATTTTCTGCGGTTTAAATCAACTCAAAAAGAGGTGGTGGAGCTGGATGCTGAGGTGGAAATTGTATCCATGCACCCTCTGGATGTGCTGCCGAAGCCGGAAACTATCCCCCACGTGCCACCAGAAAAAATGGGCGGCTACAAGACCTTGCTGATCGCGGCATGTGTGGTGTGGTTTGTGATTCTTCTGCTGATCTTTTTCTACCGGAAGCCGAAGCCTGATGAGGTGGAGGAGAAACTGCCACCCACCTTGCATGAGAAGTTGACCGGTCTGATCACGGCGGCATCGCAGGGTGATTTGGGAGATCGAGATCGTGCGCAGTTAGAGAGGTTAATCATAGGGCACTGGAAGCAAAAGCTACCTGAGCTTGCAGAGGCTTCGCCGGATAAGGCGCTTGCTAAGCTACGTGTCCATGATGAGGCATCACCATTAATTTTGAAAATAGAGCAGTGGCTTCATGCCCCGAACCCGTCCGTTTCCCAACAAGAAATTCAACAGCTGCTGGAGCCATACCGCCAGCCTCAGCGTGAGAGATGACCTTTGCTTATCCATTTGTATTGTTGGCGTTGGCGCTACCGATTTTGCTGATTGTGTTTCAGTGGCGGACGCATTCGCGTGGATTGCCATTGCCGTTTGATTACCAGCTCCCTAGGCACTCGCGCTGGCTTGCGGTGATGTTAAACATTGTGAACACCTTGCCGTTTCTTGTGCTTGCGTGTGCTATCTTTTTGCTTGCTGGGCCGCGCAGATTTGAGCGACCTAAAAGCGAGCGTAAGCTGACGAATATTCAGTTTGCGCTCGATGTTTCTGGCTCGATGAATACATCGTTTGGGGAAGGAGATCGCTATGATGCGGCGATGAACTCTCTTAATGATTTTCTAACATACCGAAAAGGTGATGCATTTTCATTGATGGTTTTTGGTGGATCTACTTTGCGTTGGGTTCCTCTAACAACTGATGTTTCGGCTTTTCGATTTGCCCCTCCCTATCTTCGCCCAAATAAACTTCCAAGGTGGTTTAACGGCGGCACCTATATTGGGAGGGCGCTGAAGCAGTCAGAAAAATTCCTTATTGAGGCCGAGGAGGGAGACCGCATGATTGTTCTGCTATCAGATGGTGATGGATTTGATCTTGGAAATGGCAACGATGTAAAGGTTGCGCAGAGCCTGAGGGAAAACAACATCATCGTCTATGCAATCCACATCGGTGATGGTGAGTCACCAGCGGAGGTTTCTCTCATCGCTTCCTCCACGGGGGGCGCCACCTTCTCCGCGGGTGATCCTGCTGCACTACAGGCAGTTTTCCAACGTATTGATTCTATGCAGCAGGCCGAGATGAAGCGCCTCACACCTGATCCTGTGGATTTTTACTCACCTTTTGTTGTCACTGGGATCTCCCTTGCTGGGGTCTATTTGCTCACCCTGTTCGGCTTCCGCTATAACCCTTGGTAAACTGATATGACTGCTATTCTTATTACGCTTGGTGTTGCTGTGCTAACTTTGGGAGCAGAGGTGATTCATTGGTTTCGGATACGGAGAGTGAAGCACCTTGCCTTTGCTCCGGATGGGAAACCGATTGCCGTTGCCTACATTGCTAGCGCGATCCGGCTCCTAGCCTTTTCTGGTTTAGCGTGGTCGCTGACTACCTTGTACCTGCTCCCCCCGAAGGCTCACCGGAATAAAGTGGTGGAGGAGATTGAAGCCAAAGAGCGCCACCATCTGCTCCTTGTGTTAGATGTTTCCCCGTCCATGAAACTTCAGGACGCTGGCGAGGGCGATGGGCTATCCCGCACCAAACGCGCATCGGCTCTCATTCAGTCAATGCTCAAGCGTACGACCGATAACAAGCTCCACATCACGCTGGTGGCAGTTTACAATGGGGCAAAGCCCGTGGTGCAAGAGAGTCGCGATCTTGAAGTAATCCTTAACTTTCTTGATGACATTCCTCTTCATCAGGTGTTCCCCACGGGTAAGACTCGGTTGTTCGATGGGATCGAAGTAGCGGCAAAAATCGCTGAGCCGTGGCCCGCGAATTCCACCACCATGCTGTTAGTTAGCGATGGTGATACGGTGCCGTCCACAGGAATGCCAAAGATTCCCTCATCGATTGGCGGTGTGTTGATTCTCGGTGTTGGGAATCCCACCAAAGGCTCGTTTATTGACGGTAGGCACTCGCGTCAAGACACTGGTGCCTTACGCCAAATCGCCTCCCGCCTAGGAGGGGAATATCACGATGGAAACATAAAGCACGTACCCACTGACATGCTTGCTAGGCTGGGCACACTGGAGCTGGAAGACCAAGCTGCGAAGCTTACCCTGCGCGAATACGCCCTGATCATTTGTGCAACCTCCGCTTTACTTCTGGCAATCCTGCCTATTTTACTCTATGGGAAACTTCCTGCCGTTCTCAATAATCACCGATCAAACAACTAACCACAAATCACTATGAAATCACGTATTCTTCTAGCCACTCTCTGGCTGCTAGTTCCTCTGGGGCTAGCCGCATACCACTATGGCCCAGGCCAAACCCAAGTCGCTTTGGATAAAACAGAAAGCCATTTGGAGCTGGCACGCCAAGCTGTGCAGGACGAGAACTGGGAGGTGGCGATCCAGCAATACCAAGAGGCACTCACAAAGCTGCCCAAGGATGAAAAACACGCCTCCTTCAGAATTCAGTTAGAAATTGCCAAGGCAAAAATGCAGAACTCCGCGCTGCCAGAAGCACGTGAAGATTTGGCAGAGCTGGTGGTGGCGCTCAACGATGATAAGGCTGCCCCAACTGAGCTAAAGGAAGACGCCTTATCCACACTGGCGAATGCCCGTTACTACATGACCTACCTCATGAAGCTTGAGGGGCAGCCGGCAAGTGTTTGGGAGCCAGAAATCGAAGCAGCCCGTCAGGAATACAAACTTCTGGCGCAAACTGGAGCCGATAGCAAAAAGCACCTCCGTGATCTAGATGCCGCCGTGCGTCTTGCTAGAGCTGAGCCAACTGAGCTCTACGGCCTACCGATCCCACGCCAATGACAAGGCTGCAAATCGGGCGGTCGCCCGAAGCCAGGAAAGAAACCAGGAAAGAAAAAAGCCAAAGACTCCCGTGGAGCTGGCTCTGGACCACCACCAGATGGCTCAGGCTCGTAATGGGTTCATAATGGACTTACAAACTCACTCACCGATCTCATATTTTTAGACGTTTTTATACCACCATGCGTAATCTACTTCCCATCTTGGCTGTTTCTCTAACAGTCACTACCGTTTCGTGCCTTGGGCAGGCCTTACCTCTCACTCCGCAGCAGATTCAACAGCTCCAACAGCTTCCACCAGAGCTCCAAGCGGAGGCAATTAAGCGGCTTAGAGAGGCTCAAGGTGAGGCGGCAGTAGGTGCTGCGATTGGTGGGAATAGGGATAGTGGTAGGAGCTCTCAGGGCGGAAGCTCTGGAGCGTCTCCAGATCAAGAAAGGTCAAAGCTGCTTAGGCAAATGATCATTGATCGCACGAACTCTGGTATCCTGCAGGCTCGGCTTGAGGCGGCTCGGCAGAATGCAGCACCTGATCCAGCTGATAAACCAGTAACCCCACCCACACCTGCGCAGTTAGAAATTGCGAAGGTGAAAAAAGAGGTCAACCAGCTACGCATTAATATTAATTTAGGAAACTGGAAGGCGGCGGGGAAATACATCGCTACCTTGAAGCCAGATCAAGCGAAGGTAGCCGTGGAGCGGATCGTCGATCAGCTATCCAGCACCGTGACCATCAAGCCACGTCCGGAGCTTGCTGCAGCAGGTGCTAAGGCACACCGCCAGCAGCATTACATGAGGCCAGAAGATATATTAGCACTCTCTAACTTATCACCAGAGGCACCCGATGAAAAAATGCTCGGCAAGCTATCCAAGCTGCTGGCAAACAGCGATAGCCCACCTGCGGACTTCTATCAGGCGCTCAAAACCAATAGCCGTCACTTCGGAAACAAGGACGCAAAAACCTCCCTGCGCACTGCCCGTTTCCTACTAGATGCGGATAAGTTAGATCAGGCGAAACCTTACCTGCCAGAGCTAGCAGTCGCCTTTAAGGAGAAGGCATATTCTGCTGTTAACCTCATCGCCCGTTGGCACGCGCAAGCGCACCGTGAGGATAAAGGGCCTGAGCATTTATCCGCCGCATGGCAGGCTTCTCTTGATCTCGTGGGGACAAAAACCGCACCGCACAACGAGCGTGCAGAGGCACTGTATCGCGCGCTCGGTTTAGTTCCTAGTCTCGAAGGCGAAACCGGAAAACAATGGCTCACTAAAACCTTTTCTGAGACCGATGGTGAGGGGTTTGAAATCCTAACAACCGTAGGGACTCTAGCCGCGCAGATTAGGCAGCACCCATCACCGCAATACCGCTATGAGCAGATCAAGCTACAGCACGCCGCCGCTCAAGCATTACTAAATACGCCGGGCGTAGATCCCAAGCAGTGGCAAGAAATCCTCACCCTCTACGCGAGGAATTGGCTCCATGAGGCGGCTCACAGTCAGCGCTATGATTCATCCACATCAATGCGCCCGCAGATGTCATTTGATTCCTTTGGAAACCCCTACTACACGCGCCGCAGCTACTCGATGCCTTCCTCATCTGGCTCTAGCCGCAGCCGCAGAGTAGCTGCTATAGATACTGGTGATATCATCAAAGCCCGTCCCGGAGAAAAGTGGATGGAGCTACTGGATAGGTCTGTTAGAAATCAAACGTTAGCCCTCTCAGCGCAGCTCCTGCTCAAGGTGAAGGAGCATCAGTTGGCACTTCCGTTGTTAGAAAAACTATCTGCTATCGATAAAGAAAAAACGAAGAGTCTAATTCGCGAGATGATCACAGTTTGGGCAGAGAATCATAACCCGAATCAACAGAACCGTTACCGCTCAAGTTACTACTATTACTCTGGCTATAATCAGCGTGCGCAGACTATCCCGCTCACTCGATCGAAGCAGGAGAGAAACATCCGTGAGCTGGCAAAGCTCATCAACCATATCCGGACCTTGAAGCTTGGGGAGACATTCGATGAAGAATTTTCTAACGCCTTTATCCAGTGCCATTCGCAAGCAGAAGTCTGGAGGGTGGAATCACTAGAGGCTGTCTTTGGAAACCTTAGCGAGCTAAGCCCAGAGACCGCTGCCTCACTGCTGCGCAAGATGCGGGGGAACCTCGCCCACCTCTGGCCAAATCCAAAACTTCAGAAAGACGCTAAGACCAAACGCAAGGACAAGGAACTACAAGCGCAAGTCCTCTACGGCTATGCCGCCGCCACCGGATTCTGTAATGATATTCTCGCTAAACATCCTAACAGCTGGATGCTGCAGGTGCAAAAACACGCGCTTTCCTACGAGGAGTCTAACTACCGCGCCACACTCGGCTCTCACCCTGAGCACAGCGCGAACAAGCGCCAATCACTTGATGGTTTAGCCGCCGCCTGCGCCAGCTACATCGCCACTCTGCCAATGAAGGATCGTAAGGATGAGACGTCTGAGCCATTTACTACTTGGTTTTACGCCGCGCTCGGTTCACCGGACTTGGCCGCGCTAAAGAATCATCATCAGCCAATCCCGAGCGAGTTTTCGAAGATTAAAAAAGCACTGCACTCTGTTCCTGAGCAATGCCGCAGCCGCCACCTTGATGAGTTTGCTAAGACGATTAATGCTAGACTCGCCAATGTGGGTGCTGATCTCAAATACAGATTCCTCGAGTGCGCCCTCACCATCACAGGTGAGCACGAGCGGGTGGAGGAGGCTGCTAAGGTTTACCAATACTATCAAGATCTGGTGACGGAGATTGTGTTAGATGTTAGGATTGATGGTAAGGATCGGGTTGGCTCAGATCAGCCATTTGGGCTCTTTGTAAATCTCCGCCATACCCTTGAGATTGAGCGTGAGTCAGGAGGTTTCCAACGCTACCTCATTAATCAAAATAACTCACCTTACTCCTACAATTACGGTCGCCCTACTGAGGACTATCGGGATAAGTTTGAGAAGGCCGCCTTGGCTGCTCTTGATGAGCACTTCGAGGTGGTATCACTGACATTCCATAATTCCAAGGTGGCGTCCCGGACTGATGCCACACCTGGCTGGAGCGTTACCCCTTATGCTTACTTTTTGCTGAAACCAAAAGGACCTGAAGTGGATACCATTCCGCCGCTGAAGATCGATCTCGATTTCCTTGATACCTCTGGCTACGTTGTGTTACCAATTTCGTCCGCTGCGATTCCTATCGATGCCAGCGGCGCAGGAAATGCGCGTCCGCACCGCGATCTCAAGCTGACCATGACCCTTGATGAGCGTGAGGCGGAGAAGGAAAAAGAAATAGCCATCGAGATCAAAGCAACCGCACACGGACTGGTGCCACCACTCAAGGAGCTTATCAACATGGAGTTTGAAAACTTCACCGTGGAAACAGATGAGGACAATGAGCTGATGGTGAGTGAGCTTGATGCAGCCACCGATGATGGGGCACCGATCAGCACGCGTGAATGGAGGCTGGTGCTCAAGCCGAAGTCTGATCACCTGCCCAAGCAATTCACCTTCCCGGAGCTGAATAAAAATCTCTCACTGGCTAAGGAAGACTCTCTAACACTTCAGACCTATGACGATGTGGACCTCTTGCCAGTTTCCTCCACCGTAGAGCTAGGTGCGGGTAAGGAATCCACATTTAATGCGTGGTATCTGCTGCTCGCCGTTCCCGCGCTAGCACTACTCGCTTGGTTGTTCATCAAGGGTGGAAACAAGCCAGCGGCTGTGACTGCTAAGGGGCCAGAGCTGCCGCAAACGCTGAACCCCGTCACCGTGATCGCCTTCCTCAAACGCATCCACCGTGATGCCAATCTTGATGAGGTAAACCAAACCAAACTCAATGGCGAGATCGCAGCGCTTGAAGCCCGTGTTTTTGGAAGAGAAGACAAGGTGCCTAATACCGAGGAATTGCAAAAAATAGCAAGCCACTGGCAAGCCACCGCCACACCCAAGCTAGCCGCGTAGAAGCTTGAGTTCGTGCCAATCCTGTCGCCCAAGATAAATCCACTACGGATGGAATAAAAAGTGCCATGGTGTCTCTGACATAAGGATCGATAATTATGTTGATCCTCAACCATTGAAATCCATGAAAAAACAAACACTATGTGTTGCACTGGCAGCGGTGGCTCTCCCAATGGGAGTCTTTGCCGCAGGAGGCGCACTGAAAACTGATGGATCTTCGCAAAATACACCCAGCGTGGTCAGCGAAGATGAAGCAAAAGTCGAAACCTCAAACCTTGAGATCAAAGGAATGACCTGAGGCGTGGGCTGTGTCAAAAAAGTGCGGTCAGCACTCGAGGGCGTAGCGGGCGTTTCCAAGGCAGTTGTTTCCATGCCCGATAAGGCAGTGGTCACTTATGATCCGAGTAAGGTAAAAACCAAAGACCTCATCGCAGCGGTCAAAAAGGCGGGGTACAAGGCAAAATTGAAAA
Organism: Akkermansiaceae bacterium; assembly: GCA_049609505.1. GTDB lineage: Bacteria > Verrucomicrobiota > Verrucomicrobiia > Verrucomicrobiales > Akkermansiaceae > Oceaniferula. The sequence continues at coordinate 13,033 of JBMYYO010000016.1, forward strand.
AAGAGAAAAAGAAAGCTAAGTAGAAAGGCTTTAACAAGAATATCACAGTGGGCAGCTTCCAGACTGGGAGCTTGCTCACTTTTTTTGCCCTGTCAGTGGGGTTTGTGTTTACGGTCAGGATGGATGCGTGGTATCCCATTGCGGCGGCCTTCGACCGAGACTTTTCACCTGACCATGAAGCACATCATCATTCACTCACCCTACGCCGAGAGCGCGAGCCAGGGGAACTCGGTTACGGCGGTTAGGTTGGAAAACATTCTAACCCACGCAGGCTATGAGGTTTCTCACAGTGAGCAAGATTACCTAGGGGGAGCGGCGGATGGGATGGTGGCTCTCAACGCGAGAAAGAGCGCTAGGGCGATTGCGAAGTTCCGCTACCTGCATCCGGATGCTACTTTGGTAATTGTTCTCACGGGAACTGATATCAATCATCCCGATGTGATTGATGAGAACTCGTGGACGAGTATATCACTCAAGCTCGCGGACCACCTCATCGTGCTCCATGATGCGTCTCTTGCCTTTGTGCCTGAAAGGTTTCGGGAGAAAACCAGCGTGATCTACCCAAGCGTTTCTCTGCCGGATGGTCTTGTGCATTCTCCTACGAGTAATGATATGATTGTGTCTGGGAACATGCGTAAGGAGAAGAATTTTAAGTTGGCAGTGGAGGTTTCTAACAATCTTCCGCCGTCTGTGAGTATTCACCTCTACGGGAAACCTTCATCACCCGCGTCTGGGAAGATTGTTGAGCATGGGGCGGTTTCTCATGAGGAGATGCTAAGCGTGATGGCGCGGGGCAGGGCATTGCTCAATACCTCCACCCAAGAGGGCGGTGCAAATGCGATTTGTGAAGCGATCGTGCTGGGCCTTCCTGTGATTGCCAGCGCCATCCCTGGAAACATCGGCATGCTCGGCGAGGACTACGCGGGGTTGTTCCCATCCAATGATGCCGAGGCACTCACCGCCATGCTCGTCCGCTGCGTAGAGGATGAAAGTTTCTACCAGCAGCTAAAGCAGCAAGTGGCTGACCGCGCACCGTTGTTTGCCCACCGCCAAGAAAGCGAGGCGTGGGTAAATTTGCTCAGTTTATAGCCTTTCCCTTGAAGCTCTAGGCTTTACTTGCGTGTAATCTTCCCCTATCGACACGCCTCCAGTGAAGCCCATTCACTATTCTCTATTCAAAATTCACCATTCCGAAAATGACTGCTTCTGAAATCCGCCAAAGTTTCCTCGATTTCTTCCAAGAGAAACAACACACCACTGTGCCCTCGGCCTCGCTGATGCCGCAGAGCCCCGGGCTGTTGTTTACCAATGCGGGAATGAACCAGTTTGTGCCCTATTTCCTAGGCACTGAGAAGGCTCCTTATTCTCCGCCGCGTGCTGCCGATACACAGAAGTGCATCCGCGCTGGTGGTAAGCATAACGATCTCGAAGATGTCGGGTATGATACCTACCACCACACAATGTTTGAGATGCTGGGGAACTGGTCGTTTGGTGATTACTTCAAACAAGAAGCCATCGAGTGGGCGTGGGAACTTGTTGTCGAGCGCTGGGGATTCCCTGCGGATCGACTTTACGCCACCGTTTACATGCCGGGCGAGGGTGATCCTGGACAGTTTGATCAGGAGGCATACGATTTCTGGGCGAAACTTTTTACCGCCAAGGGGCTTGATCCCAACCGCCAAATCGTCAACGGCAACGTCAAAGACAACTTCTGGATGATGGGTGAAACCGGACCCTGTGGTCCGTGTTCAGAACTTCACGTTGATCTAACACCTAATGGAGACACCGATGGCAAACTCGTCAACATGGACTCCGATCTCTGCATAGAAATATGGAACCTCGTGTTCATCCAATACAACGCTGAGGCTGATGGCACGTTCCGCGATCTTCCCGCCAAGCACGTTGATACCGGTATGGGCTTTGAGCGCGCTGTTTCCATCTACCAAGGCACCAATGGGTTCAAAGATTTTTCTAACAAGCCAACCAACTACGCCACCGATGTCTTCCAGCCCATCTTCCGCAAGCTGGAGGAGCTGAGTGGGAAAACTTACCAGGATATTTACCCGGAATCTGTGGAGGCTGATAAATCCACTCTCTCCGCTGAGGTGAAGGAGGCTATTGCCTTCCGCGTGATAGCAGATCATATCCGCACGCTTTCCTTTTCGCTCGCTGATGGGATTTTGTTAGGAAATAATGGTCGGAACTACGTGCTGCGCCGCATTCTCCGCCGCGCTGTGCGCTACGGCCGCACTCTCGGCTTCTCTGGCGATGCTCCATTTATGCCAAAGCTCGTGGATACACTCGTAGAGCAAATGTCAGGCGTCTTCCCAGAGCTCGCTGAGCGTGCCGATGCCATTAAGGAAAATCTCCAGCGAGAGGAGGCAAGTTTTAATGAGACTCTCGACCGTGGTCTGGCGATGTTTGAGGACAAAGTAGCTGGTGACGTCACCGAGCTTGACGGTGCCTTTGCCTTCCAGCTCTACGATACCTTTGGCTTCCCCATCGATCTCACCGAGCTTCTCTGCGAGGAGCGTGGACTGAAGGTTGATATGGAAAAGTTTGAGGCACTCATGGAAGAGCAGCGTGAAAAAGGCCGCGCCGCCCGCACCAGCGAGCTAGTCCGTGCCGCTGATATCTCCACCGATGCAGAGACGGAGTTTAATGGCTTTAGTAATGATCAATCAGAGGCGAAAGTTATTGAGATTCATCAGCAGCCAGATCATCTGTTAGTCATCACAGATAAATCTCCCTTCTACGTGGAAATGGGTGGCCAGATGGGCGATCAAGGAACTCTCGTTCACGAGGGCGAAACCTTTACCGTCTCCGCCGTGCAGCAGCTCGGTAATGCCCGCGCGCACTCTATTCCGTTAGAGGCAAACATTATAGTGGGCGACACCGTCACGCTCACAGTCGATGCCGAGCGTCGTCGCCCGATCGAGGCGCACCACACCGCTACCCACCTACTTCACTGGGCACTGCACGAGGTTGTTTCCCAAGACGCATCGCAGCAAGGATCGATGGTTAGTCGTAATCGACTCCGCTTTGACTTTAACTCCGGCGCCGTCGATCAGACGAAGCTGGATGCCATTGAGGAAAAAGTGAATGCCTGCATCGCTGCTCAAGACACGGTGTCATGGATCGAGGTTCCGCATGAGGACGTTAAAGGACGTAAAGACATCCAACAATTCTTTGGCGATAAGTATGGTGATTTTGTTAGGGTGGTCCAGATCGGCGGGCAAGAGCAGTCGCTCACTGGCTACTCAATGGAGCTTTGCGGCGGGACTCACGTTCGTAACACCAAGGACATTGGCATTTTCAAAATCAAATCAGAAGGAGCCATCGCCTCAGGCATCCGCCGTATCGAGGCCGTCTGTGGTGACGCCGCATGGAACTGGCTGCGTGAAGAGGTGGAGAAGGCGGATGAGGAAGGAAACGAACTGCGCGCGAAATTGAACACCGCCAATGCTGCCTTAGAAGCCATCGGTGAAGAGGGTGTGGAGATGGCTCAGTTCCCCCACATCATGGGTGCCATGCTAATCGAAGGTGGAGACTTTAATCAAATCAACGCCACCTTCAAACACTTCCGTCAGCACATCGAAGAACTGCGCCAGGCAGGTATCACTGCTGAGAAAAAACTCAAAAAAGCCCAAGCAGGAGCTGCCGCCAAGATGGCTGATGCCGCTCTCAACACAGCACTGGCTGGTGAGCCCACTGCTGGCTACTCACTGCTAGATTCTGGAAACCTCATCGCTCTCACCGAAGGGCCTGCTAACTTATTGCAAGAGCTGCTGAATGGTCTTAAGAAAAAACAATTTGGCGGAGCCGCCTTCCTCATCGTTGATGATGGTGGCCGCCTCCACCTCGGTGCCTGCTGCGGCGCTGATGCCCAGTCCAATGGACTCGCCGCTGGAAAACTAATCCAAGAGCTCGGCCCGATTGCTGGAGGGAAAGGCGGAGGTAAGCCAGACCAAGCCCGAGGCGCAGCGCCTGAGCGCGATAAGGCAGAGGACCTCAAAGCCGCCGCCACTGAGAAGCTTTAGTTTGGGCTGTTTCCACCTTAATACACCCACAAAAAAAACCACAGCAGAGTAACCTGCTGTGGTTTTTGTTAGGTGTGATAATCAGTTAGCTGCATCCGCAACCACCACCGCAGCACTGAGAGGCGGCGAAGTTTTCTGCGACGACGTCCCAGTTTACCACGTTCCAGAATGCGCCAACGTAATCAGGGCGGCGGTTCTGGTAGTTAAGGTAGTAGGCGTGCTCCCAGACATCGAGTCCGAGGATTGGCTTGCATCCGCAGGCGCCAACGGCATCGCCCATAAGTGGGTTATCCTGGTTCGCGGTGGAGCTGATGGCAAGTGTGCCATCGGACTTGAGGCCGAGCCATGCCCAGCCAGAGCCGAAGCGTGTGGCCGCTGCTTTGGCGAAGGCTTCCTTCATGGCATCAAGTGAGCCGAAGTCACGATCGATCGCCGCTGCGAGATCACCAGATGGAGCGGAGGCGCCACCGGGGGCGATAACTTTCCAGAACAAGCTGTGGTTGAAGTGACCACCGCCGTGGTTGCGCACAGCGGTCTGGATATCGGCTGGCACTTTATCAAGGTTCTGGATCAGAGCTGCTACGGAGACGCCTTGCAGGTCATCGTTTCCTTCGAGAGCACCGTTCAGGCCGGCGACGTATGCATTGTGGTGTTTGCTGTGGTGGATCTCCATGGTGCGCGCATCGATGTGCGGCTCCAGAGCGTCATAAGCGTATCCAAGTTCAGGTAATTCGTGGGACATAATAAATAGTGGTTTGTTGTTAGTAATGATAGTTTGTCAATCCCGCATGGAGGGACTATGTCTTCTCCTAGCGGCAACGCGTTCACTATGGCGCAGCCTTCGCACTCCGCAAGTAAAACTCTATTTTCTCATGCCAGCACCTGAATATCTCCCTTATATCTCCGCCGCCATTGCTCTTTTCATAGGCATCCTGACCACCTGGTTGATTCTTTCGTCCAAATCAAAAGCGAGTGCTGCCGTGGCTGCTAGCGAGCTGCAAGCGGCTAATGCAAGAGCCGATGAAACATCCGCCCGCCTCGCGGAAACACACGCCAGCTTAGAGCAGGTGAGGGGGCAATATATCGAGATGCAGAACAAGGAAGCCGAGCTCAGGCTATCCCACAAAGAGGTGCAAGTAAGGCTACAGGAAGAGCAAAAATCCGCCGCCGAAAAACAAAAACTACTAGCACAAACGGAGGCCCGCCTCACGGATACGTTTAAGGCACTCTCAGCAGATGCGCTGAAATCTAACCAAGAGCAATTCCTGTCACTCGCCAAGAATAGCCTGAAAAACCAGCAACAAGAAGCGAGCCATGAGCTGGAAAAACGCAAAACCGCCGTCGAGCAGCTTGTGAAACCAATCTCTCAGACGCTTGAAAAAGTGCAGCATCAGATCACCGAGAGTGAAAAACTCCGCGCCAGTGACAAGGCATCACTCAAGGAGCAAATCGTCCACATCGCTGAGGCGAATCATGGTTTGCAGAAAGAAACCCACAAGCTCGTCAAAGCTCTGCGCCAGCCAACTGGCCGAGGGCAGTGGGGTGAAATGCAGCTCAAGCGCGTGGTGGAAATGGCAGGGATGCAGGAGCACTGCGACTTCGAAACCCAAGCCAGCACCACAGATGATGACGGCAAGCGCCTGCGGCCAGACCTCATTGTAAAACTCCCCGGCGGACAGCAAATCGTGGTTGATTCCAAGGCCCCCATGGATGCTTATCTTGATGCCATTGAAGCCGAGGATGAAGGTCAACGGGAAACCGCCATGGCACGTCACGCCGCCCAGGTGCGCACCCACATCCAGCAGCTCAGTAGCAAAAAATACCAAGAGCAATTCGAATCCACACCAGAATTTGTGGTGCTCTTCCTGCCGAGCGAGGCGTTTTTCTCAGCTGCCTTATCACAGGATTCATCGTTGATTGAAAAAGGTGTGGACCAAGGGGTGATTCTCTCCACGCCCACCACGTTGATCGCGCTTCTGCGTGCGGTGGCATTTGGTTGGAGGCAGGAAGCTCTCGCGGAAAACGCGCGTGAGATATCCTCAGTGGGCCGTGAGTTATACTCCCGCATCGGCACCTTCGCGGGGCACGTTCAGAAGATGGGGCGCAGCTTGAATACCGCTGTGGCGGACTATAATAAAACCGTAGGATCGTTAGAAACTCGTATTCTAACAGGTGCTAAAAAGCTAGAGGCCCTAGGTGCGGCTCCAGATAAAGCAGAGCTGCCAGAAACAAAAGGCATAGAGAGTCTGCCGAGGGATCTCCGGGTGGAGCTGCCAGCACCAGTGGAGGATCCCGTGCCGAGCGGTGAGGAGTTTGCCATCACCTCCAATAGTGATTCAGAATTTGAGGGTTTTGGTGCAGAGGAAAAGCCAGCCAAAGAGGCGGACCCAAATATCAAGGGCGCAGCTGATGACTTCCGCGCCGCCTTTGAATAGAGTTTCTAACAACATCCACCATCAAGCTCACCGTTGGCGCGCATTTGTTTGGCGGTTTCCAGAAGCTGCCGGATGCCAGGTAGGTTCACCTGCTTCATGTTTCTCATGCGGAGGCAACTTTTCCCGCAATTAGAGTCAGGGTGTTTTTCTTTGTAGGTGGCCATGGCCTTTGGTGCCACGTAGAGGGCGATGTAATGTTTCTGCGCAGCCAGATTAGCAACATCAGTGTAGCCTAACATGCCATACTCGATGATCTCTTCCGTGTCAGGGTTCACATCAAGAATCACCTCGCGGATGGCGAGTAACATCTCTTTTTGTTCGCCCTCAATGGCGGCATGGTAGTCGGCGGGGGTTTTACAATCGCGCTGCATAATATTATGGGGTTTTATTCTGGATCGATGGGGGCAAGAAGGTTGGTGAGCACATCGTCATCAAGCTTGAGCTGGTTCAAGGAGGCGGTGAGGATGGAATCTGAGATGGTGGATTTTTTTGACTGCATTTGCTGGATGCGCTGCTCGACGGTGCCTTGGCAGATGAGCTTATGCACAAAGACAGGCTTGTCTTGGCCGATGCGGTAGGCCCGATCAGTCGCTTGATTCTCCGCCGCTGGATTCCACCACGGATCGTAGTGGATCACGGTGTCTGCATTGGTTAGGGTGAGCCCTGTGCCGCCAGCTTTGAGTGAGATGAGGAAAACCTCTGCCTCATCGTTCTGGAATTTCTCCACCAGCTCCTGCCGGTTTTTGCTCGCTCCGGTAAGCTTGAGGTAGGTGAATTTTTGTTCGGTCAACCATGCTTCGATGATGTCTAGCATGGAGGTGAATTGGGAGAAGAGAAGCACGCGGTTTCCTTCTTGGCGCAGGGTGGTTAGTAGGTCTGTTAGGTAAGTGAACTTGGCTGATGTCTCAGCCTCGTGTTGCTGCACGAGGGCAGGGTGACAGCAGATTTGGCGGAGCTTGAGTAGGGCATCTAGGAAGACGATTTGAGCTTGTTGTCCTTTGATGGCAAAAGCTTGGCGCACATGTTTATCCATTGTGGCGCGTACGGTTTCGTAGAGGTCTTTTTCCTTTTCTCCTAGCTGGATAAGATGGGGGATTTCTGTTTTTGGAGGTAGCTCAGTGGCAACCTCATTCTTGGTGCGGCGCAGGATGAGCGGGCCTACTTTACTGGCGAGAGCATCGGCGCGGGCTTGGTCGCCGTCTTTCTCGATGGGGTTGCGGAAAGTTTCCCGGAAGGTTTCTGGCGTTCCGAGTAGCCCAGGCATGAGGAAATCAAAGAGGCTCCATAGCTCGCCAAGGTGGTTCTCAATAGGTGTGCCGGAGAGGCAGATGCGGTGCTGGGAATGTAGCTCTCTAACAGACGCTGAGACTTGTGCGCCAGGATTCTTGATATGCTGCGCTTCATCAAGGATGAGGAGGTGGAATTTTTGCTGTTTAAATTGTTCTAAATCCCGATGGATCAGGGCGTAGGAAGTCAGGGCGATGTCGGTATTGGGAAGCTCCTGAAACCTCCTATGGCGATCTGCTCCTTGTAGGATGACTACCTTGAGGCTGGGGGCGAATTTAGTGGCTTCGCGCTGCCAGTTCTCCACCACACTGGTTGGCGCGATCACTAAGTTAGGTAGGGTGTTCCCCTTCTCCTTCTCAGCTAGAATGTGGGTGAGCGATTGCATGGTTTTACCCAAGCCCATGTCATCGGCGAGGATGCCGTGGAGTGCGTTGTTAGATAGGAATTGCATCCATTGGTAGCCCTCGGATTGATATTCCCTGAGTGTTGCTTGCAGACCTGAGGGGATACTGGAATGTTGAGTTTTTAGTTCTGAGTGCTGATTTGTTAGAGATTCTATTTCTGGGTGTGTGGTTTCTGTTTCTAGATCTTCTTCGATGTTTGTTAGCAGATGGGCGGCTTCCACTTTGTGCATCTTGATGGGGCCTCCGGTGAATTTGTAATCCATCAGCTCGCCAAGGTGGGCGAGGATGCGGCGGAAACGCCCCACCGGCAGGGTGATGCCACGTCCATCGGCAAGGAAGATGAGAAACTGCTGCCCATCCGGCATTCCTGCTGTGAGGTCGAGAAAGTTGTATTCGACGAGAGTGGCAAGGATAGGCTGAAGCTCCACGCGTTCCCCGTCGATTTCAAAACCAGCGGAGAGATGGAACCAACCGCGGCCTTCCTCGATGATTTCTGCCTTCCACGTGGAGGCATTAAAGGTGATCGGCTTATGCCCCACGCCGGGGGCAATGGTGACTTGCCAGCCACGTTTTTCTAACGCGGGAATTCCCTCGTGGCGGAAGCGTTGCCAGTAGAGCGATGGTTGCCACTGCTGAGTGTCCGGCGCCCAAAGTGTGCTGACCGTTTCTGGCGGGGTGAGTTTCTTGAGCGACTGCGGGGGCTGCTCTTGGCCGGGTAGAAGATCGAGCGCGTAGAGTGCATTCAGGGCAGCCATTTCAGCGGCTCGATTGCGAGGAGGGGCGATGTTTCCGCTAGGGTCAAGGGGGTGGGGGTCTTGTTCTCCCTCGTAGGAAACGACTGCTGTGGCGTAGGTTTCGGGCAGCCATGGGTGATCGGAGCCGTTGGGGCGGTTCTCTATGTGCAGGTGAAAGTGGTGCTTGGTAGGGGATTCAGTGGCTGGGGGCGGAGCGTGGCTTTCTGCCTTGGTAGGTGGAGTTAGTGTTGCGGTGGTGGCGGAGTCCTCGGGGAGCTGGCCGAAGGCTTTTTCGAGCCTGTTAGGTCTAACCAAATGTTCTAGGGTGGCAACGGCATGTTCGCAGGTGACCTTCACGGCACAGGTGCAGGAAGTGTCTAACTGGTCCGCTCCATCTTCCTGCCAGAATGCGATGGTGGCCTCTGCTTGATGGCCATCAGGATCAATCACGGTGGCGACTACCTCGATGTCCCCGGTGTCGAGGATTTCAGCCTTGGCGGAGGTGACGCGTTTGGCACGTGCCGCCTTATAGCCTGCTTTCAGGGAGCCCTCAGCGAAGGTTGTTTTCCACGCGCCTGATGTGAGGTAGCTGCGGAGGGAATCGATGTTCATGTAGCAAGGCTTAGAACTTGACCTCTACACCGTAATGTTTGGCGATGTCGATGAGCGCTTTTTTGGCATCTGAGTGGCCTTCTTTTTCTGCCTCGGCATAGAGAAGCTTCGCGAGGGTGCGGTAGTAGGTGGCCTCATCATACTTGCCATCGAGGGAGAACTCAGAGACGGGGGAAAGGGTGGCGGATTGGTAGGCGGCGGCAAATGCCTCATCGTGATGGTGCTGGATTCGCTCGGTGAGGAAAATTTCTGCCGCGTCTGAGTAATCGTCTGCATAGCCTAGGACGCGTTCTTTTTCGGCGCTGCTTTTGTTCCCCTTGGCGAGAAAAACCTTAGCCGTCATTCCACCGCCAACGAGAATGAGAACCAAGATGATGATAAGTTTTTTCATAGTGAGATGATACTCACATGCGGTGATAATTATGCAAGCGGGGAAAGTTGAATGTGGAGGCAGGGGAACCAAGCTAGGGGTGGAAGTTGAATGAATAGCTGTAGCCGTCATGGAATCAGCCATCTGTAGCAAGTAGCAGGTAGCGTGTAGCCGCAAGCACGTGGTCAAGTTTCTTGTTTTGATACTGCTGTCTCGCTTGCGGCTACCAGCTACTAAGTATCTCCCTTTATATTCCCATGCCTGCGCGGACCGATTCCTAGCTTGGTCG
>JBMYYO010000016.1:23211-37321 GCA_049609505.1 Akkermansiaceae bacterium
ATTTCCCTTTATATTCCCATGCCTGCGCGGACCGATCCCTAGCTTGGTCGCCCTGAATGTGGAGGGACAATCTGCCTGCCTCTGAAAATCCTCCTTATCTGCAAGAAAACAGGCGTTTGTGAAGTATTTAGGATTGCTGAATTAAATGCTTTTCCGCATAATGGCGGGGAGAGAGCTATGTCTGAGAAAAAGAAGGTTGTAATTGCCTGTGGAGGCACGGGGGGACACTTGTTCCCAGGGATTGCTGTGGCCGAAGAATTGGAGCGGCGGGGGCATGAGGTGCTGTTATTGATTTCTGAAAAAAAAGTGGATGCTCAGGCATCTAAAAAATACGGTGATCTAGCATTCCAGACGGTTCCTGCCATTGCCAAGCCAGCCACTCTCTCGCCGAAGATGATTCCGTTTCTCTTCCGCCTCTGGAGCACGGTGAGGCAATGCCGTAAGATTCTTAAAAACAACCAAACGGACGCGGTGATAGGCATGGGAGGCTTCACATCACTGCCGCCAGTTCTTGCTGGGAAGAAGCTAGGCTTAGCAACCTACGTGCATGATTCTAATGCGCTGCCTGGTAAGGCGAACCGATTGACTGCGCGCTGGTGCCGGAAGGTATTGATCGGCCTAGATGCCGCAAAAAAATATTTTCCTAACTCAGCAGTGGAAGTCACAGGCACCCCTGTGCGCAAAGAGCTAACTCAGCTGCCGGAGCAATCGGCGGCGCGTGCTAAGTATGGATTGGCTCCAGACGGCAAAGCGGTGATGGTGATGGGCGGGAGCCAGGGGGCAAAACATCTGAACACTCTCATGGTGGAAGCTGCTAAGGCGATGCCAGGTTTGCAATTTCTCCACATCACAGGAGCGGCTGATTTTGAGCGGGTGGACGCGCTGGCAAAGGATTTGGATGGTTACCATGTGCTATCATTTTGTGATGATATGGCATCTGCTTATGCGGCGTGTGATGTGGCGGTGTGCCGTGCAGGGGCCTCGAGTATGACGGAGCTAGCCTACGTTGGGATGCCTTCGATTTTAGTTCCCTATCCGTATGCTGCCGATGACCACCAGACCTTTAACGCCCGTGTGTTTGATGAAGCTGGGGCGGCTGTTTTGCGCCAAGAGAAAGACATGGACGCAGGCTCTCTGGTGACTGACCTCAGCCGCATCATTACGGGTGATGACGTTTGGCAAGATATGGCAAATAAGGCAGACTCTCTGGCAGTGAAGGATGCTGCTGCAAAAATCTGTGACGTTCTAGAACAAGAATAACTCCCCCCAAGTATGCAAATAGAAGAACTTAGTAAACGACTCACGGACCGGAGTAAGCCTGTGCACGTACATTTGATCGGTGTGGCGGGTTCCGGTATGAGTGGGCTTGCACTTCTTCTGTTAGGTATGGGGCATCGTGTCAGTGGCTCAGACCGGGTGACTAGTGGGGAGACAGAGCGTATGCAGGGGCTAGGCCTCATTTTTTCAAGTCCACACCGTGCAGAAGAAGTAGAGGGTGCGGATGTGGTGGTGTATTCATCTGCGATCCGTGAGGATAATGTGGCGCGTGTGCATGCTCGCGCAAACAACATCCCGTGCATCCGCCGTGCGGAGTGTTTGGCAGCAATACTTCACACGCGTCAGGGCGTGGTTATTTCCGGCACCCATGGGAAAACAACCACCTCTGCGATGAGTGCGCACGTCCTGCGCCGTGGAGGCGTGAAGCCGTGCCACTACGTGGGGGCGGAGATTCCTGTGCTGGGTGCAAATGCGCACTGGGAGGAAGACTGTGATCTGATGGTCGCCGAGGGGGATGAGAGCGACGGCACGCTGGCACTCTATCAGCCGCAGCATTGTGTGGTGCTTAATATCGAGGAAGAGCATCTTGATTTCTACCGTGATATTGAGCACATTAAGGAAGTTTTTAATACACTGTTAGATCAAACCCGTGGGAACAAAATCTACTTCAGCGGCTGTGCCGTGGCCGCAGAACTTTGCTCGCACAGAGAGGGTGCGGTTTCCTACGGCTGGGAAAATGCAGACTTCACCGCGAGTGATATCCATGAGACTGGTGGCACGATCACCTTTGATGTGCATAAGTATGGGGAGTTGTTAGGCCGTGTTGAGCTAGGGATTCCGGGTAAGCATAATGTGCTGAATGCGCTGGCTGCCATCGCTGTGGCGGATGCTGCGGAGGTTGATTTCCAGCTTACATCACGCGCATTGGGCACCTTTGCTGGAGCGCGGAGAAGGTTTGAAAACAAGCATCTCTCACGGAAATTGCGGATCATTGATGACTATGGCCATCACCCGACAGAGGTGGCAGCTACGCTACAAACAGCAAGGTCTCTGAAGCCAGAACGCTTGGTGGTTGTTTTCCAACCGCACCGGTATAGCCGGACCCAGAAGCTGGCGGATGATTTTGGTAAAGCACTTCAGGCTGCTGATCAGGTATTTGTTACTGATATTTATCCTGCCAGCGAGCTTCCTATCGAGGGGATCACGGCGCAAACCATTGTGGATGCCATACGGGCGAATGGTGATACCCGCGCGGAAGTTGTGGGTGCCATTAGCCATGCGCACCACGCGGTAGGTAATAGCCTCGATGATGGTGATCTGCTCATCACGCTTGGTGCAGGAAACGTGCACGAGATAGGCAGTAAAATCGCCCGTGATGCTACCACTCTAGAAGAGATGATCCGCTACGCTGGCGAGGACGCCGTGGAGGCAAAGCTCTATGAGCCGATGCGCCGCCACACGACGATTCTCTGCGGTGGTCCAGCGCAATTTTGGCTAGAGCCGCATAGCTTTGAAGCATTTGCCTGCATTGTGGGCTACTGCCGTGAGCGTGGAATTCCACAGCGAGTCATCGGCAGGGGGTCTAATCTCTTAGTTCGCGATGGTGGTATCCGCGGCGCTGTCATCCACCCCAAAGGTGGAGAGTTTTCAGAAGTCCGTGTGGATGGAAACATCATCACCGCCGGTGCTGGTGCGAGATTCAAAAAGGTGGCAAGTGTAGCCGCTGCACATAATCTAACAGGTCTTGAGTGGATGGAAGGTATCCCCGGAAACGTAGGCGGAGGACTCCGCATGAACGCCGGAGCGATGGGCACGGAAACCTTTGACCAAACACTCAGCGTGACCTTCCTCGATGAAGATGGTGAGATCCGCGTGCGTGAGCGAGATGAGATCACTGCCCAATACCGCAATGTGCCAGAGCTGCGCAGGAACTTTGCACTAGCTGCTACCTTTGAGGGACAAACGGCGAACCCAGATGACATTGAGGAGCGCATGGAAGAGTCCAAGCAGAAACGCCGCACCAGTCAGCCGATTGCTGCCAGCGCTGGTTGCATTTTCAAAAATCCAGAGGACATTCCCGCAGGTAAATTGGTAGATGAGCTCGGTATGAAAGAAGCTTCCTCAGGTAAAGCGATGGTATCCGATGTGCACGGGAACTTCATTGTGAACACTGGGAAAGCACAAGCTGCCGATGTGCTGGACCTCATTGATCAAATTAAAACAAAAGCCAAAGAAAAACGTAATCTCACGATGGAGACAGAAGTGCAAATCATCGGTGAAGACGAGTGCGCATTTTAACTAACCTAACAATTTTTAATACTCAATAACATCATGGATAAAAACCTACTCATCGCCGTCCTCATGGGCGGTCCCGGCTCTGAGCGTGAGGTTTCTCTCGCGTCAGGGAATGCGGTGGTGGAAGCTCTCATGCAAGAAGGCCTAAATGCTGTGCCAGTGGATGTCACCAGCCACAGCATTGATCTGCCCGAGGGCGTGGGCTTGTGCTTTAATACCATCCACGGAACCTTCGGTGAAGATGGTGATCTGCAAAAGATTCTTGATGGCATGAGCGTTCCCTACACTGGAGCAGGCGCACAAAGTAGCCGAGTGGCATTTGATAAAGTAGCGAGTAAGGTTGTCTTTGTTGATCACGATGTGCCTACCCCAGAGTCAGAAATTGTGGACTGCTCAGACGGTGCCAAGTTTCCTAACATGCCATTGCCTTATGTTGTGAAACCTCCGCGTGAGGGATCAAGCGTGGGGGTGCACATTGTGGAAAATGAATCGGACGCTCTAGCTGCGCTGGAAGATGCTGCTAAGTATGGAGATGAAGTTTTAATCGAGCAGTTAGTGGTTGGGAAGGAACTCACCGTTGGTGTGCTGGATGATGAGGTGTTGCCTATCGTGCACATCGCGCCGCGCAGTGGCTTCTATGATATGAGTAATAAGTACCCGTGGATGAATAACGACGGTGGCACAGATTACTATTGCCCGGCCGATTTGGATGCAGCTACCACGGAGAGGGTGCAGTCCGCCGCTCTCGCCGCGCACCGTGCCTTGGGGATTGAAATTTACTCTCGTGTGGATGTTTTGTTAGATGATGCTGGCAACCCCTATGTGTTAGAAGCAAATACCATCCCTGGTATGACAGCCAGTAGCCTGCTGCCAAAAGCCGCCCAAGCCGCTGGCTATGAGTTCGGCCCGCTCTGCCAGAAGATTGCGGAGTTATCTCTCGCTGCCCGAAGTTAAACCACCACCACTTATCCATATTATGTCTCTCTTTAAGTTTCGCAAAAAAACAACTCGTAGTCGGCGCGTTGTTAGTAAGGGGGGTGATTGGCAGAAGCTCCACATCAATGTGATGTCACCACGCATCGCGATGCTGCAGGTATTTAGTGGGGTTAGAAAATCCTTCAAAATCCTCCTCGTCCTAGTGCTGGTTGGTTTGATTGCATGGGGTGGTTATTTAGGCATTAGAAACATGTTCCTTGATAACGAAAAGTATGCTTTTCAAAATATCGCCCTCAGCACCAATGGTCATCTTGATGCGGAACGCGTCATGGAGGTGACTGCGATTGACGACGAGGGAAGCCTCTTCTCGATCGATACCGATGAAGTGCGGGATAAACTTCTTGATCTCCCCGAAGTCACACACGCGGAAGTGCAGTATCAGCTCCCCGGGACTCTCAAGGTGGAGCTAACAGAACGCGTCCCTGTGGTGTGGATTCAGTGCGAGGAACAAGGTATGCCGGGCCGGTCTGAGGGTGGCGTGCTGGCTGATGCCAAAGGGATAACCTTCCCCTGCGCACCTAGTTTCTGGAATGCATACCGTGATCTTCCTGTGGTGGTGGTTTCTAACAATGATCCAGATGCCTTCCGCCACGGCAGTAAAATGAAACACCCTGATGTCATGCGTGCGCTGAATTTACTGGAGGAGTTCAAGTCCATCCAGTGCCGAGCGCAATGGCTGCCTGAGCGGGTGGTGCTGGTTAACGATTACTCGATGGAGGCGGTTTGCAATGATGGCTCGATAGCACTCTTTGGTATGTATGAGCACAAGCGTCAGTTAGAAGACTTTGTCACTGTCCGCGAGCACTCGCAGAAAACTCGCCGTGAAGTTACTCACATCAATCTTATCCCAAAAATTAACATCCCTGTGAAGTTTGCAGGAGAGCCAGTCTTGATCAAACCGCGCCGTAAGCCGATCACTGAGTCTCCGCACGATCAAAGCATCCGCTCAATTCTCGATAGAAATTAACCGCTTTTCCCCTTACTCCCACCATGGCAAAATCAAAAATTTACGTTGGCCTCGAAGTTGGCACCACCAAAACCTGTATGGTGGTTGGCGAGGTGAAGCCTGATGGCTCGGTCAAGATTCTCGGCGTAGGTGAGACCCGTAGTGCTGGAATCCGTAAGGGGGAGATTAGTGATTACCCGCTGGCGAAAGCAGGCTTGAAAGACGCCTTGCTAAAAGCGGAAGACCTCTGCGATGTCGATATCAGTAGTGTGCTACTCTCCGTGACGGGTTCACACATCGAGGGTGTTAATAATTGCGGAACCTATCGCCTGCCTGAGGATGAACAAGAAGTGCACGCAGGGCACATTGATGAAGCCACGGATATAGCGCGTGATCTCTCGATCCCAAGTGACCACGTTTATTTACATAATTTCATCAGGAACTACCAACTTGATGGTCAGGAGCACTCGGTGATGCCTCTCGGTTTGTTAGGGCGCTCGTTGGAGGTGGATTTCCACATCGTACACGGCATCCGCACCCGGATTCAGAATAGTATCAAGTGTGTGCGTGAAATTCCGTTAGAGGTGGACGATGTTGTTTTTGCACCCATCGCTACTGCCCAAGTAGCGCTTGAGCGTGAGCAAAAAGACTCCGGTGCGCTGGTGATCGATATCGGCGGCGGCACCACGGACTATGTGCTCTATCTGCACGGTGCTATTGCTGCCTCTGGCTGCATCCCTGTGGGAGGTGATCATATTTCTAACGATATCCATCTCGTGACGCATATTCCGTTTTCCCGTGCGGAGGAAATCAAAAAAGCTGAAGGTAACGCCTCCGGTGATCCGGCAATGGGCTTGGGTAATGTACCGATTATTGATGATCACGGCATTGAGGAAGGCGAGATTAAGCGCAGCCTGCTGAATGATATCATCCAAGGCCGCTTGGAGGAGACTCTGCAGCTAGTGATCGAGCAGCTGCCGCCTAACTCTCTCAGCCAAATCGGGAGTGGAGTTTTCCTAACAGGAGGAACCAGCAAAATGCGAGGCATGGTTGATCTTGCTAATGATGTTTTTGGTTTGCCGATCTATCTTGCTGAGCAAACCAGTATGAATGGGGTCACGGCAAACTTCCGCGATCCACAGTATTCCACAGCTCTCGGACTGATTCGTTATGCGCAAATTCTGGAAACAGATCGGGAGGCCAGCAATAGTGGCGATGGTATGATCTCACGCACCTTGCGGACTATCTGGCCGTTTAAGAAATGATCGATCATTAGAGATCCACTTCTCCGATATCGATCACTGCCTTGTTTTTTCCTAAGCGCAGGGTGATGTGTTTTCGTTTTTCGTTAGGTTTCCCCCAGTTCGTAATCACGGTGGCGTGCAGAGTGGTGGGCCCGATCATTGTTTGCTGAGTGGTGCCGTAGTAGTTGGCCTGGATTTTGTATTTTCCTTTGATGGCACGGCGAATGAGAAACTCCTCTGGTCCACGGCCCTGAGTGACATCGCGTGACATGTGGCCACCATTGCGGGTGGTACGATTTGCGTAATAGCATTTGACACCCTTGGGATCAGTGACCCAGAGATCCATGTCTGAGTTATCAGTATCCCAACTGATGACTACGCGGACATCGGCATCCATGGCATAGACAAAACGTTTCTGCGATGCGCGGAGCCGAATCCGGCTGCCGTGATGCTTACGCAGCCAGTTCCATTCGTTGAGGGCGATGAGCTGGATGCCATCGAATCGACTTCCCCAGCGGCTATCGCTCCAGCCGCGTGCAACAACCTCCCAGAGTAGGTCAGAGGCTTCTTGGTATCGCTTCCGATGGATGAGAACCAGTGCAAGATCGCGGTGGCTTTGCGGCTCTTCTGAGCGCATTTCCAGCACCTCACGCATGTATTTTTCCGCCAACACATACTCGCCCATTTGGCTGCATCGGTGAGCGAGGATGCGGAGCATTTCTGGGCTTTCTGGCGTGATTTCAGCGAGGTTACTGAGGATTTGCAGTGCTTCTCTACGTTGTCCGTGCTGGTGGAAAAAGCCGGCAACGTCCATGTAGAAACCAGGAGTGCTACCGTGTTTTTTCTTCCATTGGTAATAGACAGGAAGCAGTGGTTTGAATGAACGCTGCGCGCTGCCCAGTGCACGGATGTAGGGGGTGTTAGGCTGCCAGCCCTTGATGGCGATGGATGCGCTAGCTTTGTTGTTTCTGTTAGGGTTGTTAAGGATGGCATCGATGCTGTTTCTTGTGGTAGCAAAGTCGCCAGACCTAAGACCAGCGGTGGCGATGTTAGTAACATTCTGTGATCTGCCCGCTGGGATACCAGGAACCTGTGTGAAGGCGACGGGATTTATGAAGTCCGCCCCAGTGCGGCGTCTTCGTGAGGGCGAGGGAGGGGATGCTACTGTGCCACCACCTATAAACGAAGAGGCTGGCTCGGCTGCTCCGGGTGCAGGAGGTTTTCTAATTTTTGGAAGTGGCCGTGGGTATTTTGTCTGATGCCATTTTACGAGTTCCTTCCATGAGGTGTAGATGTCATCGAGATTGGCACGTTTTTTCCCATCGTGTGCCTTTTCAGATTTAATCCTCTGATAGTAAAGCTTCCGCATAGCAGACTCAGGTGGCAGGATGCGATAGCGCACGTAGTCCTCGATCCTATCCAGCACGATCAACGAAGTGAAATCTGTCACCAGATGATGCGCTTTTGCGAGGCGGACGATGGTAGAGCGGTTGCGCTTTTTGGCCAAGCTGAGCTTATCCACTTCATGCTGTGCCCAGAGTCTGGCAGCTAGGTGGCCGCTGGTGTGGTGTTTTGCTTTGCTCAATTTGATGGTGCGCGTCATGGTAATATTTCCTGACGTGCCGTAGTGAAGTTTCAAAGTGGTATTGGATTGATGGATACGTCCACTTACCGAGGCTGCCCCTGAGGAGGATTGGTGGTTCAGGTTGCTTACGCCACTACCAGTCACTTTGAGGAGAGAAACGGATTGGTGTGTGAGTTGTTGGAGTGCTTGTGAGCGGGAGGCGTGGAGTAAGTTGATGTAGGCTCCACTGGTGCGGGTGGCTAAATTTTGCAATAGAGAGTGATCAGCATTGAGGGAGGAGTTAATGGCAAAAATAGGACGAGAGCCCAGCACCGGTGCGCGGTCGTCAAAAGTATTTAATCCATCGCCGAAGTAAAAATACTGATCAAAGCCTGATTTTGCTAAATTTATGCTGCCAAGTTTGGTGGCACCATCATACTGCACCTTGCTTAGGTAGTTTCTGAGGGTGGACCAATCACCGTTGATGACCTTGAAGTTGCCAGCATCTCCGAGATCGTTTCTGAGGATATGAAGCCGAACCTCTACGTTACCAAGGTGCTGGAAGTAACCGTCTAACAAGGATAGTTCGCTCGCTGTTTTACGCGCTAAGCCAGAGTGGGAAGCATCCCAGACAATGAGCAATTTTTTGGGTTTTCTGCGGGCACTGAGTTGTGCTTTGCCGTGGTAATCCGTTGCGTAGAAGTAGCTGCGACCATCGCGACCACGCTGAAGGATGACATCTGATGACTGCGCCGCTGGCGTGATGGTAAACTTCATATCGCGCGCACGATAATACTTCGCGCTCATGCTGAAGTTACTTGGTGTTTTCTGAGTGATTTTTGAGAGTTTTCCAGTGGCGGAAATGTGAGTGCTGGGATGTGATGCGCTGATGTTTAGCTGGAAAGATTTTAATCGCTTAGAGGTGGAGACGGGCAATGTGTAGGATAGTGTGCTCCCTGCTACCGATGATGTTGTTAGGGTCTCTGTGTAGCTCAGAATCACGCGCTTGGTTCCCTTGGCTGGCACGGGGTAGATGCGGGTGCGGAACCTATTGCCTTTTGTTTTTTCTAACAATCCCGGGTCAATGCCACGCCGGATGGTGTTTTCAAATGCGACGCGACCTTGTTCTTTATCCACGATGACTCCCTCACGCATTTTCCCATTTACCTCTAGGGCGTAGCGGGAAATACTGGCACCAGCGGGTAGGGGGAGATCGAGCATGGCTTCTAACACCCGACTGGAACTATTTGCAAAAACAACCGTCAACGTGGTCTCTGCCACACGACCAGACACCTGCACCTCAGCAGTGATCTCTGAAATGCTAATGTGGCTTCCTTTTTTATCCCCATCTTTGATCGTGAGCGCCGATGGCGATGCGGTGCCATTACAACCAGTGAAAAGAGTGGAGGCAGCGAGAGGGAAACCAACTGCGAGTGCAAGGAGAGATAGTTTTTTGACCATGATAGAAGGGGATGTGTTGGTGCTAAAAAAACAGCATACGAAAGTATATTAAGGACGCAACTTTAATTTTTCTTGAGAGAAGTGCAGGACGGAGAGTGACCAAGTATGGGAGAAGGAGACCAGATGTCCAAGGGAGAGGGGCAGACGGGATTTACATGATTTACTGGATTTTTTAGACTCTTCGTTCGCCATGTTTAATTAGCCAATATCCTCTGATCGCCACATACACGCCGAGTGCTGTTAAGGTAATCTGGCCGGCTAGGGTGAGAATGTTTTGCCATAGAGGTCTGCTGTGCGCTGCGAGATAGACGGAATTCCAAGTGGCTGGTTCTGGAACTTCAATGATTTTGGTTCTAGAGTCAGGCGGGAAGTGTAAAACTTCGTGTTTATAAATAGATATTTTTGATACGTCTTTGGGGTTTTCTGTGCGCTCGTGGCGGATGATGTATGGATTAAAATCTAGGAAACAGACATACGTGTTTTTTTGTGAGTTCCATCCTTCCAGTTCTTTGTCCACCAAATATACGGTTTCGATAGATGCTTCATTGAGAAGCTTACTAGGAATTTTGCTTGATTGGACAAAATCCCAAATAGAAAAAGGAAGCATTATGACCGCCGCTATAGCACCCACGCAAATACACAAATGGAGTAAAACAACACGATTGATGATTCGAATCAATAATCCATCTAGGCGGTGAATTTTCATCACATTAGCTGAAAAATCGATTATGCTGTACCCACCAAAGCAGCTCTTGATGCTACCGTGTGCGTTTGTATTTGATGATACCTTCTCCGATGCCCTCGGCGAGGGATTGGCGGAACCAGGCTTTTTTCATTCTTGAGCGCTCGCTGCTGTTAGAAACAAAACCGCACTCGACGAGGATGGCGGGGTGCTTGGAGTTCCTGATGACGTAGAATCTGGCATACTTCACACCGCGGTTACTCGTGCGCACCTTGCGCATCATTCCAGATTGTACGAGGGTGGCTAGTTTTTTGCCTTCAGCCGAGTAGTAGAAGGTTTCTAGCCCTTTGGGATCGCGTTTCCATGTGTGGTTATAATGGATGCTAACAAAAATAGACTTGCTGTAGCGGTTCCCCATGCTGACCCGCCCTGGTAGGGAGATGAAGACGTCACTTCGGCGGGTCATCTTCGTGCGGATGCCGCGTGCCTTGAGGTAGTATTCTAGGCGAAGTGCGGTATCGAGCGCGAGGTGTTTCTCATAGACTTTCCCGTAGTGTCCTCCGTTATCGTGCCCGCCGTGTCCGGGGTCAATAATGACGTAGCGGAAACTTTTGCCCTGTGAGAGGCTGGAGATGGCTAGGTAGAGTACGAGTGTGAGCAGGTAACGGTGCGTCGTTGTTAGGAAACTCATTCGGGTGTGTTGTGGGCAGGGAGCTGGGCTTGGGCGTTGTTGAAAAACAGGAGAAGTATGTATTACTTGCGGTAGATGAATGCGGGGCGCTCAGAGATGTTACGGATACTTTTGCGCCGTGCTGCTGCTGCTTGGGCATTGTAGAGAATGCCTCCAGCTACTTTGATCTCCCCACCTACAGGGACGAGGCGAGGGTTCCCTACGGCACCGCGTTTGTAGTGGGCGGTATTTAGGACGCGCCCGCTGGGTGAGATTTTGACATAGGTGAAGAGGTCTGGTTTGACTTGATAGACGGTGTGCATGTTGTTCGATCTATCTAGAGTGGCTACTGGTTGGCGGAATGAGATGACTTTACCGAGAGGGATGGTAGCGATGTTTGCACCGCTGCGGCCAGAATCTACTTGGGCGTAGAGCTCCATGCTGCGGTTTCCGGTAAAGTTAACAAGTTTGTAGATGCGGGTGTCTGTGGCTGAGCCGGGGACTCCAGCGCGTTGGGTCCATGAAGCGCGCCCGGTGGCAACAGTGAATTGGCAGCGGTTAGAGATGAAGCCGTTACGTGCTTGGCCGGGCATCTTGATGTTGGCTGTGCAGGTGTAGTTCCCTACATTACCGAGTGAGAAAGTGGTGCTTAGGTTCACCGTGCGGGCTACTGTCTGGCCTGTGGGAATGACAACGGAGCGGTAGTTCATGCGGCGCGCTGAGGGGATGGTTCTTCCTTTGTTAGAGAGGTGGAAGTTTAGCCATGGAGTTACGCCATCACTGCGGAGGATGATTTGCCTTCCTGCATGGTTGGTGATGTGGAGGGTGGCGGTGACGGGTTCATTGAGCAAGTAGCTGGTCTTGCTCATGGTCATGCGGATTGATAACTGGGCGTTCGCTTGAGGAAGGGATAGTAGCAGGCAGCTGATCCCTAGAGCGAGCTGCATCAATCGGCTTCTGCTGATGATGGATGTTAGGTGTTTTTTCATAGTGTTCGTAGGTGTAGGAGTCACCTTATACCTTAGGGAGGAGGCGTCAAGCGTCAGTCTAGGGTCACTCGCTTTGGGGGCTGAGTGTGAGGGTGCGGAAGCCGAGGTCTGGCCGGCGGACATTTCTATCATTTACCCACTCGCGGGCCATGGCGCCGTGTTTGCGCTTGAGGTAGGAGGCACCGCAGAGCACGTGACGCTTTGGTTGTGAGAGATCGGCGGGGTTTAGGCTGCGCTCTCTGGTCCACTCGCTGACATTTCCGGCGAGGCCATAAACTCCGTGTGGTGTGTGCTCTGCATGATCTACGGCGAGCCAGCCGGTGCCTTCAAGTTTTGCAGGATCGATGCTGGATGAGCAGGCGGCGTACCACTGTTCTCTGCTTGGGAGGCGTCGGCCTTTCCACTCTGCGTAGGCGTGCGCGTCCCACCAATCGATTCCTACTACGGGGTAGTTCAGATCAACGGGAAGAGTATTCCACTGGGTGCCTTCTTTGGCTGCTGCGAGGAGGTTTGCCCAGTCGTCAGGTTCGTGTGATACTTTTTCTTTAGGTTGGTTCTCGTGTTCATAGACGGCGCGGTTTTCTGGGCGAAGTGCGGCGAAGTCATCGAGGAAGGAGGCATATTCGCCGATGGTGACCTCATGGGCATCAATCCAGAACTCTCTTACGTTGATCTGGTTGCCATCGGGCCCGGGATATTTACCAGCAGGGATACGGACCATATCGGGCAGCTTGCGTTGTTCGGGTGGGGTTTTGCGGTTGGCGATAGCGATGGCGATCCACGTGATCAGAGCGATGCCGATGACACTACCGAGTAGCTTAATGAGAAGTGAGGCCGGGAAGTTTTTTTTCAACTTCATGGTGGGGGACTTTATCAGCGGCTGGCTGGAGGTTTCTGCTAACTGCCGCTCGACTTCATCTGAGAGATCGTAGATTTGTTCCCATGTGAGTGGGTGTTCGCGATCGCGCTCACTCATGTAGGCTAGTAGGGAGGCTGTGCGGGTGGAGCCTGGGAGGTTCGGCTCCAGAAGGTCTGCGAAGTGTATTCCTAGTAGCTCTTTGTCTTGTCTAGAGGTGGATTCATCAGGCTCGCCTGCAACGGCGAGGTTAACGATGCGGCAGTGTAGGTTGCTGTCTAAGTAAATCTCATCCGTGGTTAGCGGGAGGGTGGCGATGTGGTGTTCCTCAAGGTAGAGGTAGCCATCTGCGATGCTGCGGATGATGCGCACCGTTTCTAACGGACTGAGGCTTTTTCCAAAATTGAGAATTTGTGTGAGGCTATCACCAGGGAGTTTCTCACGGGCAAAGAAACAATGTGCCTCACCGTCCACAGCCTCAAGAACTGAGCTGATGACTGGCTGGTCAATCATTGCCTTGGTGCGGACGTCAGCGAGAAATCCTTCGCGGTAGGCGGGGTCATTCTGTAAAGTAGTTAGAAGCGCGGTGACGATGACGTCCCTCTGAACGGAGGTTTGCACCGCCTCGTATGTCTGTGAGTGTTCGCCTATGGAGATAAGCTGCCCAATGACATAATCGCCGAGCTGCTCGCCTTGTGTGAGAGAGGTATTTGTATCGTCAGACATCAATTGATCTATGGGGTATTGCCTACTGCTGAGCATGTAAAACAAAGAAGGTCTCGACAAGCTCAAGTGAATAGAAAGCTATACTGCTGGGAATTCCGCAAACTATCAGAAACCTTAAATATCATAAAGCCTTTATATTATGATTGTTTTTAGTTGGGGTTGCTATAGAATGACTGCGTGGAAAGTAGTTATGGCTCATGATTGCTTACTGCAAAAGAACCCACCCCTACAGAAACGATGATAAAAATTTCAATTGCCATCCTTGGCACCATTGCGCTTAGTCAGGCGTGTTATAGTCAGGAATTTCGTATGCGTGCAGAGAGTACAAATTACTCACTGACATCCAACGGGACTAGTGAAGTGGTCCCACAAAACGGAGCCAGAGGTTTATTGATGAATTAGC
>JBMYYO010000017.1:0-36861 GCA_049609505.1 Akkermansiaceae bacterium
GACGCTGGTGGCTATCGGTTGCGGTTCGCGTGCACGCACGTATTGTAAAATTGCTGTTTCTCTAACTGGACGCTATCAAGTGGTGGCGGGCGCGGACCCCGTGCAGGAGCGGCGTGATGCTATGCGGGTGATTTCTGAGAATGAAAACTTCCAGAGCTTTGATTCTGCGGATGCGCTTTTGGCAGAGGATCGTCTTGCTGATGTTGCCATCATCGGCACTCAGGATAATTACCACTTTGAGCCAGCAAAACAGGCGCTGGAAAAAGGATATCACATATTGTTAGAGAAGCCGGCTGCTCAGAGTGCTGATGAAGTGCGCGAGCTAGCAGCACTGGCAAAGAGGCATGATCGGAAAATCCTGCTCTGCTTCGTGCTGCGTTACACGCCGTTTTACGCTAAAGTTCACGAGATTGTACGTTCCGGTAGGTTAGGGGAAATTGTGTCTCTACACGCTTCTGAGGGGGTGGACGCTTGGCACCAATCTCACTCATTCGTGCGTGGGCACTGGGGTAATACCATCCATAGCACACCGATGATTATTGCAAAATGCAGCCACGATACGGATTACATCTCATGGCTCATCGATAGTAAGTGCAGTTCGGTTTCCTCCTTTGGCAGGCTCTCCCAGTTCACAGAAAAACATGCGCCTGAAGGTGCTAAAGATCGCTGCACCTCAGGCTGCCCACATTCCGCCCCGAATGGTGGGAGCTGCCTCTATGATGCGCATCAGTATTTAGATAAACATGAGCGGTGGTTAGATATGGTCTATCCCCACCCAACGGACCGCGAGCCAGAGGAAGTCATCGAGTGGTTAAAAGTTTCCCCATGGGGGAGATGTGCGTGGAAGTGTGATAACGATGCGGTGGATCATCAGGTGGTGAATATGGACTTTGAAAACGGTGTGACAGCGAGCCTAACAATGACCGCGTTCGACTTCGGTAGATCGCTTGAAATCTACGGCACCAAAGCCACTCTGAGAGGTGGTGATGCGCTGAAAAGTATCGCCGAAAAAGAAATCGTCCTCCGAGATCACGCAACGGGTGAGCTGGAAGTCATCACCCTAGATGAAGCCGGCGATGATGGCTACCGCGGCCACGGCGGCGGCGATTACGGATTGGTCAATGCCATGGACGGAATATTCAGAGGCGAGGGTAGTGATAGCTCACTGATCGAAAACGCTATCGAAGGCCACATCATCGGCTTCGCCGCCGAGCAATCACGCTTGCAGGATGGTAAACCGGTGAGGCTTAGCTAGGTGGGGAAGTTTTTATGATCGGCATCTATGATGCTTAGAGATTCCCTTATGCCTCACGGCCGCAGCATTTTTTGTATTTTTTGCCGGAACCGCAGGGGCAGTCCTCGTTACGGTTGATTTTGACCGTGGGGCGGCGTTTTGGCAGATTGATTTTGATCTGCTGGCCGTCCTCTACGGGAGTCATCTGCAAGTTGGCGGAGTTGCCAGTTTGGGCGATGTTTTGATTAGAGATCTGAGGACCTGCAGGCTGGTTGGCATCGCTAGTGAGCTGCTGCTGACCGTGCATGAAGTTTTCAAACTGCTCAAGGTTAGTGGTGGAGCGGAAGAGGTTATTAAGCGTCTCTCCATCAATGGCGTCCATGAGGGTCTCGAAGAGTGAGTAGGCTTCGTTTTTGTATTCAACGAGTGGATCTTTCTGGCCTTGGGCGCGGAGGTGTACACCTTCGCGCAGGGCGTCCATGTTGTAGAGGTGCTCTTGCCAAAGTTTGTCAATTCCGGTGAGGATGATGTGGCGCTCAAGCATGTCTAACAGCTCGGGATCTTCGTGCGCCATTTTCAGCTCGTAGGCTTCTTTGACCTTGCCGATGATGTATTCAGAGTTCCCCTCAGCATCTCGATCTTGTAGGCCGCTTTCATCAATGTCTAACTGCAGCGGGAAGGTGGTGTTCACCCAGTTGAGGAGTTCTGCGTAATCTGGTGCTCCTTCATCACGCTCTTCCATGTAGCCGTGGACGAAGGCGGGGATGGAGCGCTCAATGGTTTCATAAACGAGATCGCGTGGGTTCTCAGAA
This sequence comes from Akkermansiaceae bacterium, assembly GCA_049609505.1. Lineage (GTDB taxonomy): Bacteria > Verrucomicrobiota > Verrucomicrobiia > Verrucomicrobiales > Akkermansiaceae > Oceaniferula. The sequence goes on from JBMYYO010000017.1 coordinate 2,047, forward strand.
TTGATGACTTCGTTACGGTAGCCGTAAACGACTTCACGCTGTTTGTTCATTACGTCATCAAAGTCGAGAACGCGTTTACGCCATGTGTAGTTCCGCTGTTCGACGCGTTTTTGTGCGGTTTCTACGGAGCGGTTCAGCCACTTGTGTTCGAGGGCTTCTCCGTCTTCCATGCCGAAGCGTTCCATCATGTTGGTCATGCGCTCAGCGGCGGCGAAGTTCCGCATGAGATCGTCCTCAAATGAGATGAAGAACTGGCTCATGCCGGGGTCTCCCTGACGTGAGCAACGTCCGCGTAGCTGGCGGTCAACACGGCGTGATTCGTAGCGCTCTGTGCCGATGACAAAGAGTCCACCTGCCTCTGGGACTCCGGCGGCGAGTTTGATATCGGTGCCTCGACCAGCCATGTTTGTGGAAACGGTGACGGCACCTTTTTGGCCGGCGTTTTGCACGATTTCAGCCTCTTGTTTGTGATATTTGGCGTTGAGGATACTGCAGGGGATCTTAGCGCGCTTGAGCATTTTTCCTAACAGCTCAGAGGCTTCCACGGAGGCAGTTCCTACCAATACGGGTTGGCCACGATCATGGGCTTCTTGGATTTTGTTGACCACGGCGTTGTATTTCTCACGGCGGGTCTTAAACACCTGATCATTGTGATCGATGCGGATGTTAGGGACGTTGGTCGGGATGGGGAGGACGTCGAGTTTATAGATGTCATGGAATTCCGCAGCTTCTGTTTCGGCGGTTCCAGTCATGCCAGCTAGCTTCTCGTAGAGGCGGAAGTAGTTCTGGATAGTGATGGTGGCGTAAGTTTGAGTTTCCTCTTCTACTTCTACGCCTTCCTTGGCTTCTACGGCTTGGTGGAGGCCGTCAGACCAGCGGCGACCAGGCATTTCACGGCCAGTGTTTTCATCGACGATGATGACTTTGTTTTCCGCGATGACGTATTGCACGTCTTTTTCATAGAGGCAGTAGGCTTTGAGGAGTTGGGAAATGGAGTGGATTTTTTCACCCTGAGTATCGAGTCTGTTCTGGAGCTGTTCCTTTTGCTTGGAGCGATCTTCATCTGAGATGCTGGCGTCTGCATCGATCTCCGCGTAGGCGGTGCCGAGGTCTGGGAGGACGAAGGCTTCTTTATCATCGGGGGAGAGGTAATCACGGCCCATCTCCATCAGGTCCGCATCGTGTGCCTTTTCATCGATGGTGTAGTAGAGTTCTTCCTTGATGGCGAAGAGGTCACGTTTCTGTGAGTCCTGATACATGGAGAGCTCGGTTTTTTCAATCAGGCGGCGGGTGTCCGGGTCTTCCATGAAGCGCATCAGCTGGCGGTTACGCGGATTACCCATTTTGATCTTAAACATCGCACGTCCAGCGGCTACTTCATCACCTGCTTCTTGTGCCTTTTTGGCTTCATCAGCGAGGTCGTTGCAGAGTTGGTTCTGGCGTTTGACGAGCTGCTCTACCAATGGACGATAGCGGCCGTACTGCTCAATGTTTGAAACCGTGGACGGGCCAGAAATAATGAGAGGTGTGCGTGCTTCATCAATAAGAATGGAGTCCACCTCATCAATGATAGAGAAGTAGTGACCGCGCTGCACTTGCTCTTCCTTGGAGGAGGACATGCCGTTATCGCGCAGGTAATCAAAGCCAAATTCAGCATTGGTGCCATAGGTGATATCACAGGCATACATCTCACGGCGGAGCTGTGGGTGCATTTGGCTCTGGATGCATCCAACGGTGAGACCGAGGAATTTGAAGACGGCACCCATCCACTCAGAGTCACGGCGGGCGAGGTAATCGTTCACCGTTACGACGTGTACGCCCATGCCAGTGAGGCCATTGAGGAAGACGGGGAGGGTGGCGACGAGGGTTTTTCCTTCACCCGTTTGCATCTCAGCGATCATGCCGCGGTGCAGGGCGATACCACCGATGAGCTGGACATCGAAGTGAACCATTTCCCAGCCGATGGGTTGGTCACAAACGTCAATCGTCTGGCCGCAGAGGCGGCGTGCGGCGTTCTTTACAGCGGCGTATGCCTCAGGGAGGATTTGATCAAGGTACTTGGCGCGTGCGGCGGTGAAGTGTTTTTCCTCCGTATCACGGAATGCGGTCTTGGCGCTCTCAATGGAATCCACGTCTGCATTGGCGGCGGGGAGATTGGGAAACTCATCACGGAGGTCATCTAGGCGCTGGTTGAGTAGGGCGCAGGTCTCGCTGATTTCCTCCTCGCTCATACGTTCTAGCTCGCGGATAGAGGCGATTTCTAATGGAAGGTAGCGGTGGAGGTGCTTCTGCCATGCGAGCACTTTCTCGCGCAGCTTGTCATCGGACTCCCGCTGGTAAGCTTCTTCTAGCTCGTTGATCTTCGCTACAGTTGGGCGTAGGCGCTTGAGTTCACGCTGGTTCTTATTGCCTACGATTTTTTGGAGAGTCCACTTTAACATTGTCTAGTTGGCGCGGGTTTCTGAGTCGCGCGAGGGGCTTCCATACACCTGACTTGCTGTTATGGCAAGGGAGATTGGTGATTGTTGTTCTGTTCGTTATGGGCTGTCAGCAATGTTTGCCTTGCTGGTGATCTCAGAGAGGGTTTCTGGGTGCTTCTGAAGGTGGTCCGCAACGGCTCTGATCGCCTCCAAGCTAGCTCTGGAAACGTGGTGCTCCATGCCCTCTACATCGCGGTAAATTGTAGCCTCATCAATGCCGAAGAGCTGCAGGAAGCGGGTTAATGTCTCGTGCCGATCAATAATGGCTTTGGCAATGCGCAGCCCTTCTTCGGTGAGCACGGTGCCTCGGTATTTCTCGTGCTTGACTAGCCCCTCGGCATCCAGCCGCTGGAGCATGTTAGTGACGCTTGCTTGTGAGATGCCGAGTTTTTTGGAAACATCAATCGGGCGCGCGTATCCCTTTTCCTCGATCAGGTGGAGGATTTGCTCAAGGTAGTCATCGCGGGCGGTCGAGCCGCTGGTGCGGTGAGAGATAGGCATGAGGGTGAGATTCAAGAATCAGGCAGCAAGAGTCAAGACTTCTGCGGAGGATGATTACTTTTTGTTGGGGATAGTTGGGATGATGGTGTTCGGGCGGTAGAGGTCTTTGTTAGATGCTTGGAACTCGGCCTTGAGGCGGACGTGGAATTTGGAGAGGTCACAAAGTTTCCAGCCTGTAAATTGCCATGCGCCTTGTTTGCCATCGTGGCTGATGCCGATGAGGAGGTGGAGGGCGCTGTGCTGGATTTTGTTCGTGTGGGTGCGCGGCTCATAGTAGAATGTGCGCAGGGAGGAGGAGATGGATTTCTCCTCGAAGAGCTTGGGGTCGAGGTAGGCGTGGGTCAGGGTGCCATCAGCAGCGGTATGGGTGATGAGAAGGTCAGGGTAGCCGGAGCGTTGCTCACGGCCCTTATTATTACGGGGGATGCTACAGGTGATCTGTGGCTGCTTGGATAAATGTGCATGGATTTCGTCCTCAAAGAAACGTGATGCCTCGTTAATGCGGCGGAGTTTTTTGATTGGGGAGTCCTCCTGGTTGAGCTTCTTCAGAGCGGCAGTGGCAGCCTGATGAATAGCGCTGAGGATGGTATTGTGCGCTTGGTTTTGCGGGGCAACGGTAACAACGGATTTCCCCGTGGCAGCGTGTACCACATCTGGAAATGGGAATTTGCGAGTGCCTAAATCCTGAGAAAGCAGCAGCTGAATGAGCTGCTTGGTGCTTACTTTTTCTGGAGTTGCTGCTGTGGTTTGTGCTGGGCAAGGAGAAGCGCACAGGGCGAGAAGGGCGGCCAAGACGCCTGCAGCCAATGAGGTTTTAAGCATAATTCCTATGGTGGTAGCTCCATCCAGCTAGGTCAATCTCGATCGGGGAAAACAACAAGGACTCATAAAGTGGTGCTCTGAGTGGTGGTGTTCTGGGTGAAAAAATGCATTTTTTTTGAAAGGTTTCTTGCAGAGCGACTTCTGTAATCATAAAAGATAATAGTAAGTAGGGTTCTTTGGAAATACAAAGTAAATACTTTTTCCTTGTAGTGTATCAAAGTTATGAGATCCTGTTCTAAATACAAAAGAGCAATCAATACTTTTTGACATTATGAATTTACCTAACAAAACAATAGATTTTCAATGTAAAGCTTGGCGGAGTCAGCGCGCATTTTCCGAGAGAGGTTTTGCCCTGATCGCTACCATATCAGTGATGATATTATTGGTTATGATCGCCTTGGCGATGCTTACCTTGAGCACGATAGAGCAGCGATCTTCTCGAAATGGAAACGCAATGGCTGAAGCGAAGGCGAACGCCCGCCTTGCGCTAATGTTTGCCCTAGGTGATTTGCAAAAACACGCAGGTCCCGACAAACGAATCACCGCAACGGGTGGGATTACTTCTGATTCCGCTGCACACAAACATGTGGCGGGTGTTTGGAGTTCGTGGAGGCCTGATCCACTATCGCCTCCATCGAACTATGATGCTGTGAAGGATGGAAAGTTTCTCCGCTGGCTGCTATCTGATCCACGCGATGGGGTGGCAGAGCAAGTGGCGTTCGCTCAAAATGGTAGCCTTGTTAATCCAGTGCGGATGTTAGGTGATGGATCGCTGGGCGGCGCGGTATCCGCGGATGAACACGTGGAAGCAAGCCGAGTAAAAATTTCATCAGGTAGAGCGGCAAACATAGCATGGGCAGTCATGGATGAAGGTGTTAAAGCTCGAGTTGATCTACCTTTTTCAACCAACACGGCAGGTGTAGCCTCTAACAGTGCCAACCTAGGAGCTGCGTCCCGTGCCTCATTGGAGAGTATTGAGGCAGCTTATGATCCTGACTCATCGGAGCCTGAAAAATACGTGAGCACAGCATCCTCTGGATTAGGCTTAGGCAAAGAAATGGGTAAATACACCCATGATCTAACAGTGTGGTCAAAAGGACCAATCACCAATGTGGTGGAAGGCGGGCTGCGTGAAGACCTTAACCTGCTAGCGGATCGCTCGGCCTTGCCCCCAGAGTTTGCTGGTCGCCGAATCTATGTCAACAGTACCTCAGGGCTTGCGCCTTCTGATCCCTACTGGCAGCACGTCTATGAATATGCGCGCCTATATCGAAATATGCGCAAGGTAAATGGCAAGCCAGAGGTCGATGTTGCAGTGCCCGCAGGTTATAATTCTAGAGCATGGAATCCATCAATAGGAGCCATTGTTGCTAATAAAAATCCACCCAACGGGATGGTTCTCGCGCCCACTATTGCGAAGGTGCAGGTTGCGTTCAGCTTAGTAGCGCGTAGGGCGCACGGAGGGTGGGGGAATACGATCCGTAATACAACTGGTGACTCACAGCGTCAGTACATGCTGCACATGATTTTTTCTCCCATCGTTACAATACATAACCCATATAATGTAGCGTTGAAGTTTGATCGACTGCGCCTCCAGTTTCAGAATGTGCCGATTGCTTTTAAGTTTTACAGAAATGGTCAGGCTCAGACTCATGGCTTTCACCCGCTGAATCAGCTTTATGTGTATTTGGATAGCAATGGCAACAGCCAAAAGAGCTTTGCAATGACGATTCAAGGGACAGGTTCAAATGGTCAGCCTGACCCCTTAGCAGGTGTGACTTTGAAACCTGGAGAGGTCAGGGTGTTTTCCCCCTACATGCCTCCAGGATATACTTGGGCAAAAGACCGTCCGGGTGATGGCTCATTTTACTTTGACTGGAGAAATGACAAGACCTCAAACATTCAAGGTGTCCCTGGTTGGCGCGGAGAGGGTATAGGCTTTGATATTGACTGGCTAACACCCCGACCAGGCTTGACATCAAATGATGATCAAATGGGCGTCATTTCCATGCGCTGGAATGATAGAATCAAGGTTGAATATCAGCCATACGCCGTAGTTCCTGCTAAGAACCGCTTCTCTATTGTGACAGCGCTCTATCAGGGCAGCAAACTCTCCTATGTCGGTAATGTGGATATGGCCTACGGGAGTGATAATGATCTCAAAAACCTCCTCCCTGCACCTCAAGGTAAACAATATCAATTCCCTCAGGCTGGTGAGGCGGATATGACTTGCTCGTCAATCTATGAGGCGGATAACACTCAGATATCGGCATACGATCACGCGAAGTCTTTCTGCATGTTCAGTGCCTATGCAAAAACAGCGAAGGGTGGCACAGCCGGAGATAAGGACGGCCGATACGCGACCAAGGCATGGAGTTTTACCAACCCAACGGGAAACATCACCTCTGTGGATCTCAAAAAAGAACATGGCTCTCACCACTCACATGAGATGAACTTTGAGCCAATGCCTGGTAACCCAGACACTCAAATTCAAGTGGACGGCAATGACCGCGGTAATTTCATCACAGGGCATACATCTCTTCATGGCTTAAAGTTTGGCACCCATAATGAGCTGCCAATTGCGCCGTTGCAATCAGTTGCCAATCTACAGAATGCAAACCTTGCAAGTTCAGGTTACGCGCCACGCTTTGATTATCCGTTAGGAAACTCGATGGCTCACCCGCTGATGTCATCAGGGTCTGTTCGGGAAAATAGTGCCACAGGAGATGTGATGTTAGATCACTCCTATCTTTTGAATCACCATCTGTTTGATCGTTTCTACTGTTCTAATGTTTGTGCTTATCAAGGTGCTATGTTTAGTGCGAGTCGTGACACGAATCAGGTCTTTAATGATTTTGCAACGAATCAAAAACCGCTGCTTGATCGGCGCTTAACATTTTGGCAGCCCAGTAATAAATCACTCACTCAGATCACGAGTGATGTGACGGGAGGGGATGGTTACAAAAACATTGCCGCCTATCAAATGATGCGCGGCGAGTGGAATGTGAACTCAGTTTCCAAGGACGCATGGAAAGCAATGCTTAGTGGATTAAACCACTCAGACTTCCCTATCTATGATGCTCTATTGGATACGATCACGAACCGTCAGTATTCTAAAAACCCACTCAGCCGATTCCGTTTGCCAAATGGCAAAGCCGCCACGGGTGGATCCAATGGAGGCACTGTGAATGATCGCCGTAGCCGCTGGACTGGGTATGTGGAGCTCAAGGAGGACGAGGTGGATGCCTTGGCGGAAGAGATTGTCAAAGAAGTCCGCGCACGAGGACCATTCCTCTCTCTTAGTGAATTTGTGAATCGCCGCCTGAGTGGAAACCAAGAGCTCCAGCTAGCAGGTGCGCTGCAGGCTGCAGTGGACCGCACAACGATCAATGATCGAGTAGCGCCTGATGGCCTTACCATCACTCCCGCAATGGTGGCTAATTACAAGCTCAATAACGTCGCGGCAGCAACGGGTAGCTCCACGGCTGGAGCGCCTGGCAGTGTCACCCAAGGCCACATTTTGAACGCCATGGGGAATGCCGTGACAGTCCGCTCTAACACCTTCACCATCCGCGCATTCGGAGAGTCTCTGAATGCCGATGGCACTGTAGCAGCTAGGGCATGGTGTGAGGCCGTGGTGCAGCGCATCCCCGAGTATCTTGACCCTACGGACTCAGCGGAAGTGAAAACATCCGCCCTGTCATCGCTGGTGAATCAGAACTTTGGTCGCCGTATTCGAATTGTCAGTTTTCGCTGGCTCGGAGATGAGGAAGTGTAATAGATTTTCCTAATGAAAACTGCTGCTTCTATGTCTCGTGCCATCGTTTTTTGTCTCCTTGTTGGTGTCTTGCCCGCTATTGCGCAACAAGATACACGAATGATTAAGGCGCGGACACTCTGCTACCAGCGTGTGGCAAATGGTGCGGCAAATGCGAAGGATATTTTTATTGAGAGTAGGGAGGATAAAAAGAAGATCATTCTTCCCATAGAGAACTTTAGCGGTCAGTTCGCCTGCAAGCTATTGAATAACGAGGCCATTTTTTTCCACGAGGACGGCGTTGATGCCAAGGGTAAACCCAAGCGTAAAATAGTGGCTCGTAGCAAGGTTCCGGCCTCAGTCAAAAAGGCTGTTTTCTATTTCACCCCAGCAAAAGGGAAAAATAAACTTCTCTATAACGTGAGAGTCATGGATGACGGATTGCGAAAGTTTCCTATGGGTAATACCCGATTGTTAAACCTCCACACAGAAGAAGTGGGCTTCAAGTTAGGGGGGGATGCTAAGATTATCAAAGCTAAGAGCCTTAGCCAGATGGGCATTCCCCGTGGCCGGGATAACTTTAATATGGCGACCGTTGTTTGCCGTATGAAAAACAAAAAAGGGCAGTGGCAAACCATTAGTGAAAATAGACTACGCTTCACCAAGGCTAAGCGTATTCTTATTGTTAGCTTTGTGAACTCCACGACAAAACAGCCAGAACTTAGAATTTACAGAGACCTTCCTGCCCGCCCCGATCCTCTTGCGCCGCGCGGGCAGTAGGCGCGTTTTTCCGGCGAGTTAGAGGCTCTTTTTTGTGGGTAGGATTGCGTTGGCAAAGAGTAAGCCAGCCACCAATGAAATGAATATTAGTAGCGCCTGATTAATGTTGGTTTGATGTCCCAATATCTCTTCGCCCGTCATCCATGAGTTCAGGATAATGTAAGTTTTACTTCCTGGCACGAGCATGACTAAACCTCCAGTGAGCACAATTGAGCCGGGGATGTTCCGGATATTGGCAAAAGCATTAGCATAGACACCCACAGATAAAGCACCTAAAAACATCCCTGCTGCTACCCCAAAGTAGGCTTCTCCTGTCTGTGAAACATAGAACCCGATGAGTGCAGAAACCAAGCACCAGTGAATCTGCCTAGGGCGAACGTTGAGAACAACACACAGTGAAGAGGCAAGGACGATCACCGCTGGTAAAACAGCAAAGCTAGGTAAGTGCTGCACTGGGCGGAGGGTATCCTCCACACGCAGTCCCCAAGCTAACCCTCCCATGGCAATTCCAATGATGGCGCCAAAGTAAAGTTTGAATAAGTTCATCACTGAGTGAACAAGATTTGATACCCCAGAGATCAAGCTGCGGTGAGCCACCTCACTGAGCGCCACAGTAAGGGCAATGCCGGGGATGAATACGATCACCGTTGAGAGCGTGACAAAGGGAGCGTTGATGGGAACCCCGCATCCAGCAATTGCCATCGATGTAAAACCAGCCGTCATGGCCGCGATCACTTCCTGCGCTTCTACCATCCGCGATGAGGAGCCTACCAGGCGGGAAACGAAAAAAATTACCACCGTCATGGCCCCCGCACTGAGGATGTTGGCGGGGTTGTTAGATAATAGGGCAGCAAAGCTCATTGCCAGTGCCACCCATGCGAGACAGTGCGCCCAAGGGCGATAGTTAGCTGGCTGATTGAGTGCTTGCTCAAGTCCTTGGCACATCTGCTCGAAACTCCATTCTTTCTTCTCAAACTTCACGACCAAGGAATCGAGAAGGGCCAGTTTGCCAAAATCTCCCTCACACGGCTCCACGCGTTCGATTTGTATGTGCTGATTTGTGGGGTCGTTCAGCCAATAGCAGAAGGTGAAGCTCGTAGGAGTCATCAGGAACGTACCGTGAATGCCGAGTAGTTCACACAGATTGCTCAAGTGTCTCTCAATCCGATGGCAAGTAGCGCCACAACGGTGCAGACCTAAGCCCAATGCGGACACAAAGGCCGTTTTCTTTAGATAGTCTTGCTCGCTCATGCCAAGGTGGGTTCGTTTTTTTGTTTGAGATAAAACGGGTGCTATCACACGAATAGCGTCTGGCAAGTCTAGCAATGACAGATTTTGGGGTTTTGCATCAAATTGAGGCTTCTTGCAGTGCAGGGCTACCAAGCTAGGGGGGAGAGTGGAACGAATCGCTCTAGCCGTTATGGAATCAGCCATCTGTAGCGAGTAGCAGGTGGCGCGTGGTCAAGTTCCTTGTTTTGATGATGCTGTCTCGCTTGCGGCTACTAGCTACTTGCTACCTGCTACTGAGTCCCCCTCTTATATCTCCATGTCTTCGCGAGCCTATCCTTAGCTTGATCACCCTGTCTTGCAGTGGGGTGAAATAGGCTTGCACCCTGCGATCCTTCAGTCTATCTGCATCTCCCTCACGCACTTCCGCTTATGAAACTCGCTAGCCTACTGACACCTCAACAAGTGATTCTTAACTTGGAAGGTGAAGTGTGTGCGGATGCCATCAGTGAGATTATTGATCATCTGATTTGCCGGAAGTTTATAGAGGCGGATCTGAGGGAGGAGATCGTTGAGTCGCTCAAGGCTCGAGAGCAGCAGATCAGCACGGGGATTGGCTCTGGCGTTGCGATCCCTCATGCATTTTCAGATAATGTGGAGCAGGTGACCGCTTGTTTTGCCCGATCAAAGGAAGGCGTGGACTTCGAGGCGCTCGATAACGCCCCGGTGAACTTTATCGTACTCTTCGTGGTTCCGAAAAAGGACTACAGCATGCACCTGCAAACTCTCGCAGCCATCGCAAAGCTGTTTAATAACTGTGAAATCCGCCAGCAGCTCCATGAGGCAGAATCAGCCGAGGATGTGCTCAGTATTTTTGCCTCTCGCCCGTCTCGCACTCGTTGTGAGCAGTAAGGAAACTTCCCGCCCTACGCACTCGAACGATGGGGCATCTTAGGAAAATCGTTTAGAAAAAATTGTTATGATTCAAGCACTCGAACAAGCACTCTCCGCCGCCATGGACTCTCTCGGTCTGGAGCTACCAGAAGGTTTTCAAATCAAAGTGGACAGCGCGGCTGACCTCCGCTTTGGTGATTACCAGAGTAATGCCGCCATGGTTTTGGCCAAGAGGCTCAAGCAAAACCCACGCGATCTTGCCACCCAAGTAGTTGATGCGCTTGAGCTGGATGATCTGGCCACCGCAGATATAGCCGGCCCAGGGTTTATCAACTTCCGCATCACTCATGCTGCTTGGGAGAAACTTCTTGCCTCGCTGCTTTCAGATGATCGCTTGGGTGTGCCGCTAGCTAGTCCATCTCAGAACATCGTGGTGGACTTTTCCGCGCCCAATGTTGCCAAGCCGATGCACGTTGGTCACATCCGCTCCACAATTATTGGAGATAGCCTTGCGCGTATTGCGCGTTTCTTGGGGCATAATGTTATCACGGATAACCACATTGGCGATTGGGGCACTCAGTTTGGCATGATCATCCATGGCTGGAAAACTGTGCTCAATGAGGCTGATCTGCAGGCCGATCCCGTTGCGGAGCTACTGCGGGTTTACCGTGCCGTCAATGCCCAGTGCGGCGATGATGAAGCAGTGCGGGATGTTTGCAAACAAGAGCTGGTAAAACTCCAAAGTGGTGATGCCGAGAACCTCGCCATCTGGGAAAAATGCGTGGAGCTTTCTAAGCAAGGACTGCAAGGGATCTATGATCGTCTGGATGTCAGTTTTGATTACTGGTATGGCGAAAGTTTCTACAATGACCGCCTAGCACCTCTCGTGGATGATATGTTAGAGAAAGGTGTTGCGCGTGAGAGCGAAGGTGCAGTCTGCGTTTTCTTTGACGAGGTGAAAAAACTCCAAGACAAACCCACAATCGTGCGCAAGGCGGATGGAGGTTTCCTCTATGCTACGACGGATCTAGCGACTATTGATTTTCGCGTGGAGCAATGGCAGGCGGATCAGATCTGGTACGTGGTCGGTGCGCCTCAGCAGCTCCACTTTCAGCAGATTTTTGAAGCCACCAAAATGCGCGGTCTGACACCTCAGATGCAGCACGTTTCCTTCGGGTCCATCCTCGGGGAGGATCGGAAGCTGATGAAGACTCGGAGTGGCGATAACGTGCAGCTCGTTGATGTGTTAGATGAGGCTATCGAGCGCGCAGCTAAAGCGATCGAAGAGAAAAACCCAAGCATGGAGGCGGAGGAGAAAGCGCAAGTTGCTGTTACCGTCGGTATTGGCGCAGTGAAGTTTGCTGAGCTCTCACAGCACAGAATGACAGACTACGTATTCAGCTGGGACAGAATGCTGGCTCTCCAAGGTGACACTGCCCCTTATCTTCAGTATAGCTACGTGCGTGTGCGCTCCATTTTCCGGAAGTTGGCTGATCTGGAAAACAATATTTTGTTAGATTTTGATAACCTGCAGATCTCAGAGGACGCGGAGGTGCATCTCTCACGTATGTTAATGCGTTTTTCCGAGACGGTGCCCGCTTTGCTCGATGACTTCCGCCCGAACTTACTGGCGAACTACCTGCTAGAGCTTGCCAAGGCATTCCACTCATTCTTTGAGGCCTGCCCAGTGCTCAAGTCAGAGGGGCAGACACAAAACACCCGACTCGTGCTCTGTGAACTAACAAGTCGGGTGCTGCAGAAGGGTCTAGGCTTGCTCGGCATTGATGTGCCTGAGCGGATGTAGTCAGTCCTTATCGACCGCGCTTTTTCTCAATGGCACGGCGTAGTGCTTCCGCACGTTTGCTGTTAGATTTTGGCGCGTTGGTTACGGGGACCTTTGTAGGGGGCTTGATAGAAGGTTTTCTAACCGTGGAGAATCTGCCGCTTGATCCAGGGCGGACAGAAGGTCTGACGCCTGGCCTAACACTTGGTCTTGTGCTGGGTTTGATGCTAGGGCGTGAGGTGGGGTGCACACTAGGCCGGTAGAAAGGCTTGTGGCCAGGTTTTAGGCTAGGCTTGTATCCTGGCTTGTAGGTAGGTTTGTAACCGGGCTTGTAAGATGGTTTGTAGCCAGGCTTGTAGCTAGGTATGTAACCTGGCTTGTAGCCGTGGTGGTGCCCGATGGATCCCGTGTATCCGCGTGGGCGTGGGCAAGTGATGTATCGTCCATTGTGGCGGCGATACCATGTGCTGCCATGATGGTAATATCGGCTGCCACCGTAGGAAACTGTCCGGTATCCAGAGGGGAGCCGGCTAATGTATCCGAGAGAGCCTCGGTATCCGCTAGGTCTTGCGCAGGTAATATAGCGGCTGCCAGAGCGGCGATACCAGCGGTTTGAGTGATAGTAATACGGGCTGCCACTGACGTAAATAGTTTGGTATCCTCTAGGGAGAACCGTGAGGCTGGTGCCGTAGTATCCTGTGCCGCCGTAGTATCCGGGATCGGCGCAAGATGAGAGTAGCAAGGTAGCAAGCCCTGCCAATGCTGATAAGATGAGTTTCACTTTCATAACATCTGATAGACTCATGCAGATGAGGTTTTATTCAATAGATTTCTACAAAAATCAGCAACTTTCCAGATTCTCCCTTGCATTCCCGTCCTTAGGCACTATGAATTCCGCGCTGTCAGGGCTGTGGAGTTTCGGCAGATGAATTTGGTCAGGACCGAAAGGTAGCAGCCACAGTTTGTCCGTTTCTGCCGCAGTTCCTGGCAGTATTTTTTTGCCCTATTTTTGCTTTCCTCAGCGTATTCGGTTGGATGTTTTAGTGAATCGGTGCTTAAAGAAGCGCATGTCCAACGATGATACCCGCGCCCAGCTCAAGTCCCTCCTCCTTGAAAAATCCGTCCGCACTGGTGAGTTCACACTCGCATCCGGTAAAACATCTGACCTCTACATCGATTGTCGTGTCACGGCGATGGATCCCGTGGGAGCTAATCTCATCGGTAAGTTAGGATGGGAAACCGTCAAGGCTGAGATCGCAGAACGCGGTCTGGCAGTGGATGCCATCGGTGGCATGACTCTTGGGGCAGATCCCATCTCGCTGGCCGTCGGCATGACCTCCGCCACTGATGAAAAGCCTCTCCAAGTTTTCACCGTGCGCAAAGAGCCAAAAGGTCACGGCAAGGGCAAGCAAATCGAAGGAAATTTTAGCGAGGGAGACACCATTGTCATCGTCGATGATGTTATCACCACCGGAGGTTCTACCCTGAAGGCCATGGATGTAATCGAAGCCGCAGGTGGGAAAATAGCCTTTGCCCTCGTCTTGGTAGATCGTGAGGAAGGTGGCCGTGCCGCCATTGAAGCGCGCGGAGTTCCAGTTGTGCCAATGTTCTCCCGTAGTACATTGTTAGATTAGTCTCTGCATGAAAATCGAGGTCATCAATACTGGCAGCGAACTCCTGCTGGGCACCACGCTGAATACCCATGGTGCATGGATAGGCATGGAGCTGATGCAGCTAGGCCTACGCGTGCAGCGTCAGACCACAGTGCCAGATGGAGAAGCTATCATAGAGGCTCTCCAAGAGGCACTGCAGCGCAGTGATGCGGTGATTGTTACCGGTGGCATTGGCCCTACCAGCGATGATATTTCACGCGAGGCCGCAGCGGAAGTTCTAGGTGTAGATCTAATCACCGATGAGGCAGCACTGCGCTCAATAGAAACCTACTTCGCCCACCGTGGCCGGCCGATGGCTGAGGATAACAAAAAACAAGCGCTTAACCCCGTGGGGGCTGATGTCTTGCCTAACCCAAACGGCACAGCACCTGGCATCTATGCCCCGCCACGCATGAGTGGGGATAGGCTCTGTGGACTTTTCCTTCTGCCTGGTCCACCGCACGAGATGAAGCCGATGTTTCAGCAAGAAGTTCTTCCCAGATTACGCTCCCTCGCTGATGTGGATGAAGAGGTTTCCCTGCAGACTTTACGATTCACTAGCATTGGCGAAAGCGACTTCCACGCCACGCTGGACGCTGAGCTTACCGCAATTCCTCAGTTAGAGATCGGCTACTGCTCGCGCCCAGGTGAGGTGGATTTACGCCTTATCGGAAAACCTTCCGCCGTTGCCAAAGGGAGAGCGCTGGCACTGCGAGAATTTTCTAAGGAGTGTTTTTCCAAAAATGGTGAAGAGCTAGAGCAGGCAGTGGTCCGTGTTTTGCTAGATGTTGGGAAAACTCTAAGCACAGCAGAGAGCTGCACCGGTGGTGGTATTGCCAGCCGAGTGACGGATGTTTCTGGCGCATCGGCTGTGTTTACTCATGGTTTTGTCACGTATTCAAACGAAGCAAAAACAGAATTGTTAGGTGTGGCAGAGGATCTCTTCACCCACCACGGCGCGGTGAGTGAGCAAGTGGCCATTGCGATGGCAGAAGGTGCTCTCAGGAAATCTAATGCGGATGTGGCTGTGGCAGTCACAGGCATTGCTGGCCCAACAGGTGGCACGGCGGACAAACCCGTTGGCACAGTCTGGGTGGGCATCGCGACAGCTAAGAATAGCCGTGCAGTGAAAAAATTCTACCCACACGGCAGAGCGATCTTCAAACGATTGGTCAGCCAGTTCGCCTTGGATCTTGTTAGGCGTGAGCTGATGGAAAATAATTAGAGTATTAAAAAATCCATTGGAAAACAACTAGTGCTGCAGCACTCATCACGAGCCACGCAATGATGCCGGCGGTCATTGCCTTAGCGCCCGATTTCAGCATTGGCTTGAGTTTTACCTGAAGTCCGATGGCGGCCATAGAGATGGCAAGCAACCACTTGGAGGCAGTTGCTAGCGCATCGGCTAGGGAGATCCGTTGCACTGCCGATTCATTCTGAAACTCTAACAGAGGTAGCCAGCCGAGCGCGTGCAAGATGGCAAAAAGGATAAACCCCCAAACAAACCACGGCACGTAGCTGAGTAAGTTTTTCCTGTTGGTTTCAGCAGAGATCGGTGGGGGAGTGCTGTTGGCTCGGTTTGCTATTGATAACGCCACCAGAAGCACCACGGGGGCTAATAGTGCCACCCGAGCAAGCTTGACCAAGGTTGCCATGGCGGCGGCATCAGGGCTGTGGTTTTCACCCGCAGCTATCACTTGGGGGATAGCGTGGATAGAGGCACCCGCCCAAGCTCCGTAAACATCCGCTGCCAGTGGCATAAACCAGAGTGCGGCACAGCAGGCAAACATGGCAAGTAGTCCAACCAGATTCACCACGCCTATCGATATGATAACATCTTTATCTTCTGCCTTATTGACCGGGGCTACGGCGAGGATGGCACTGCTCCCGCAGACCGCTGTGCCGATGCCTAACAAACACGCCGCCTTGCCCGTCATGCCCAGTGCCCTGCCTACCAGATAAGAAACTCCCGCCGCTAGTGCCATTAGCCCAATGACGGCAGCCATCATCTTAAAACCAATCCCGCTGAGTGCTGTAAGGTCCATTTTAGCACCAAGAAAAACCACCGCCGCTGGTATGCACCACACGGTGATCCACTTGCAGCCGTCTGTGAATTTACGCGATGGCAAAAGGTTCCCTACAAGGATTCCTAACAAAATGGCAAGCATCGAGACGCCCAATGGATGAGGCAAGCTCGCGTGATCAATGGTAAATGGGGGGAAGGGTAGAGTATGCACGAACCAAGCGCAGGCTGTTAGCAGAATCGCCGCCAAAGTACCTTGCCAATACTGGGATGTACTTGCCGTGCTGCTGGGCTGTTCGGTAATGTCACCCCAGGCGCCTTCCATAGAGGCTAACGATGCCAAGCCACCGCTCTCTAACTGCTCGTAGAGCGTTGGTCGCCGCGGTTTGGACGTGGCTGACTGAGAGGTTTGCGCCATACTCAATAATGATTTCCAATAATTATTTGTTAGATTCCGCAGCCGTCGATGTGGCCCTCATTTACGGGCTCGTAAGTGCGGGTTTTGCGGGAATCGATCGAATACGTTTTCATCTTCCGCAGCGGAGGTGAGTAAATGTGAAGAGTCACCAAGGCCTCGTCATCGTTGCCTTGTAAATTTGCTACCTGATGAGTCTCTGCATCCTCTGAAACCATGGCGCAGTTGTTTTTATAATCGCGTGAGCACATTGCCTTGATGTAGCCACTCGGCGTCATTTCATAGACTGTTTCTGTTGCTACTCCGCCGATGATTTTTACACCGCAGACGGACTGTGCGTGATCGTGAATGGGGCTGCGTTGGCCGCTTTTCCAGCAGAGGCAAAGCAGCTCCACGGTTTCGTTTTCAAACACCATATTGCGGCGGTATCTGTGATCGTTGAATTTTACGAAGCACTTCATGTCCTCCGCTGTGATGTGAGTTGCATTGATGTGCTCAAGCAGTTCTTCTGGATCCGGCCGATTTTCTAACGAAGAAAGATAATCAATCAGTGGCTGAAGTTGTTTTGGGTAAGTAGCAATCATGACAATATGTCTTGGATAACATAAGTTTGTATTGACGATTGACCACGGGAACAAGCCCAAATCTCTTCAGATCCATGAGTCTCCATGCAAAGATCACTTTTTGTGGAGATACTCGATGAGATCGGCAAACTGCTGGAGTGAAAGATCATCGGCGAGCTTTGGTCCCATCAGTGTGGATGTTTGTTTGGCGATGGATTTGACATCGGCTGCATTCACGGTGGTGGCTATACCGGCGATGTTGTGGATGACAACTTTCTGAGCCGTTTTGCTAACTAGCGTTCCCATGTGTTGGGTGCCGTCCTTGAGGGTTACAGTTACCCATGAGTCTGAAATGCCGGCGGCGGGCTTGAGAATGGCTTCTGCAATTTGCTCCTTGGTGAGCTTCATGTTGAGTAGGTCAGGGCCCTTAATGGTGTCGCCTGGTTTGACGTTGTGGCAGGCGGCGCAGGCGAGTCCGGCGAGAACTTTTTTACCACGTTTTTTGCTGCCCTTGAGTTTATCGAGCGAGAGCATGACGTCTTCGATAGAAGTGCGTCCGACTTCGCCTTTTTTCGCTTGGGCGGCTTTATCAACCACCTCTACTTTGCCGATGCCTGGGAGGTTCATGCGGTGTTTGGTGGCGATGTTTGCAAGGAGATTTTTACCGGCTGGTTTGGCATTGGCGTATGCTGCGCGGTAGGCTTTTTCTATTTTGGAAGACTCTGCCCAGGTGGTGGGTTTATAGTAGGGGCCGCGTGTATCTGGGCGAGTGCTCCACCACCAAGTGCCGTGGTAGGGTTTCTCCTGTGTGTAGAGCCGGGCGAGAGCAGTAAGGATTTTGATCTGAAGTTTCCCATCGGAAGTTGAGTTGAGTTTGGAGATCAGGCCATCGACAGATTCTGCGGTGTGCATCCAGCGTAGTGCCCAGAGTGCGCCGTCTTGGCTGGCACCATCCAGAGCGGCGAGGCAGTCTTTGGCTGCGTTGAGATTGATCAATGAGCGCACTGCGACGTGCGGAAGAATGATCGGGGAGTTGGGTGTGGCGTGAGGGCCTTCGCTTTTGTTTGCTCCTGCTGGTGGGCTGGCAGAGAGGATAAACTTCACGCTGCTGCCTGCTCCGGCAGTGTCGGCAATGGCACCCGTAGCTTGGAAGCGCACATACTTCAATGGGATGTTGTATTCGATAACCGAGAGCGAGTGGCTGCCGATGCCATGGGAAACACGCTTGCCGTCCTTGCGCTTGAGAGGTTTCCCGGTGCAGGATTTGTTTTTGAGGGTTTTGCCCCATCCTTGTTTGGCGGATTTCCATTTTAGTTTTGTGAGAGGTGTTTTCTTTCCATTGGCATCAATCAATGCGGGATCGCACCATGCGCCGTGGTCGTTGCCGTTACCGTTGCCGCCGTCATCGATGATGAGGTAGAGCTTCTTGATGCGGGTGATGTCAGCATCGATCTCTACGGTTTCGCTGTCCTTGATGAGCTTGCTTGTGAAGATAGGGGAGGAAACGGCATCAGAGCTGGCTTTTTCTTGGACTGGAGGTTTGGCAACTGCGAGTAGCGCAGGGGCGGCTTCGACTTTTCCGATACGCCCCAAGGCAACGGCAGCAGCAACTTGGAGGCGTTTGTTAGGTGATTTGAGTGCCGTTGTGAACGCGGCTGTTTTGAGGTTTTTGGCAGCGGACAAGCGGTCCGCCATGGCGCGGATGGCCCACTCGGCAACAACGGGATCGTTTGCTAGTGGCAGTAGTCCTTCGGGGCATTTGGGTCCCATCAGTTGGGCATAGGTGAAGATGGCTGCCACACGGGACTCAGCCGTGGCGGAGGCATCCTTGGCAACAGCCATAACGCCGGGCACGTTTTCCAGCGTTCCTCGGCGTAGTAATTCCTGTGAAACATGCAGACGGGTAGTAGCACTCGCTGAGCGTAAACCTTTTACCAGGTTGGCACTGCTAAGTTTTGTGAGATTGGGGAATGCTTTGTATTTCCATCCTTTTGGCACGATGCGCTCAACGTAGCCTTTGTTAGGGTTTCCCTTATATCCAGCGCCATTCCAAGCAGCGAGATACATACGGCCAGAGCCATCCACATCAACGTCTGCAATCTGCGAGCACTGGATAAACTTCTCTTCTTTCTGAGTGAAAGATGGTCCATCGGGTGTAATACGGTGGATGTAGAGGTGGCTGCGCCCCCAGTCACCCATCATGGGCACGTTATTGTATTTCTCAGGCCAGCCGGGCTCTTGGAAAAACAGTGAGCCTGTTCCAGAGCCACCGCCTAAGTCGATGAGCGCGGGGATGATCTCATCTGTGAAGTGTTTGAAGAGAACTGGATAGCCATACTCACCAGATTGGATCTGATGAATGAAGCGGACGTTCCAGCCGCCACCGTCGTTGGTGTTTCCTCGGGTGAAGATGTTCATAAACGGATCGATAGCGATATCGTAAATGTTGCGCAGTCCGTGGGTGTAAACTTCCATTTCCTTGCCGTCTGGGCGCACACGCAGGATGCCGCCGCCAAGCATGGTGATTTTTTTGCCATCTGTTCCTTCTGCATTCACGAAGCCGAAGTCGCCAACTGCGATGTAGATCCATCCGTCGATTCCCATGCGGATACCGTTGGTGGTGTGATCCGCGCCGCGCTCTTGGTTAGATTTCAGAGTGGAGATGTTTTTGATCAACCGCTTTGGTTCGCTGTCTGCTTTGCCATCGCCATCGGCATCTGTCAGTACGCTAAGGTGCATTCCGGTCATCTTGCCTGATGACTTAGGAATGACGGTGTGAAGGACGTAAACCTTATCCCCAACAGCAATGAGCCCGCGTGGGTTATCGATTTCTGCAAAAACCGTATGCTCGTCCGCTTTGCCATCGTTATTAGTGTCCCTGAGTCTAACAACTCGTCCTTTTCCTGGTCCTTTCCCTAGCGAGCCAAGGAGATCAACTCCTACAAAAACATCACCATTCGGATGTGCACATAGACATGCGGGAGACGGTGTGGTGTCGCTTTCTGAAAAGCGGGATGACTGCAGCTCGGATGGAAGTGCTTGGGCAGAGCCGAGTGTGAGGGCACCTACAAGGATGGATCGGGTAACGGAGCGTAAATTCATGAGTGTGAGTGATGATTTGGTCTAGGGCAGAGAATGAGTGTGCAAAGCTTACCCGTCAAGCCATGGTGTTCTTTCACTGTGTAATCCTCCAATCGTGGATGATGGATAAATGTACAAAAAGAAGCCGCAACCCGGTGCGGGCGCGGCTTCTTGAAAAATTGGTGAGCTTGGCCAGAATTTAGGCCAGGACTTTAGTAGTTGCGGCGTGGGCGCTCTTCGCGAGGACGGGCCTCGTTCACGGTGAGGCTTCTTCCAGAAATTTCTTGGCCGTTGAGAGCTTCAATGGCTTTCTGTGCATCTCCGTCATCAGGCATTTCTACAAAACCGAAGCCCTTGGAGCGTCCGGAATCTCTGTCCTGGATGATGCGTGCGCTTGCTACAGTGCCGTATTCGGCGAAAACCTGCTGGAGGTCGTTATCATTCAAGTCATAAGACAGGTTTCCTACATATATATTCATTGGTATTCTAATTCTAGTGCTAGTGGTGTGCTACGTTTTTAAAAACCAAGAAGTTAGCCGTATGCACATACCAACCTTAGGCTCTCCATCACTCAAGGCGATAAATAATCACGCTGCAACCTGTATTGGCTAGGCTTGATCTGATTGACCCTTAGTTGCTTTTCCAACAACTGGCAAGAACCATCTCAGGTATTTTAGCGTAGCCCTTCTGTGTTTTGCGGGATTGTTGTTTAGAAATTAAAGAAGCTTAATAGCGCAATCTGATTCCTGCTGTTATGGAGCCAAAGACATCCGTGCTAGAGCTTCCGCCAGTGTTATAAGTTACACGATGGACTCCAGCATCGAGGGTGATTTGAGTGTTTTCATCATGTTGATAAATCACACCCGCTCCCGCACTGTAGAAACCTAAGCTGCCCATGGACATGCTTGTTACATCCGCTCTGAGGCGCTGCGCACTGAATTCGGTTTTCATTTTGATGTTGTCAGTGACATTGAATCCGATGCTTAAGCCTGCCTTGGTTCCAATGGGATCTACAAAGGAGCTGCTACCAAAGTTAACAAAATCCTGCTGCACTCCGTGGTTCACGTAGAGGCGGACATCGGATTCTGCTAATCGACCATAAATTAGACCATTAATATACATTTCTTCACGATCGCCAATCATTGAGCCGTCATAGTTGAACTGCTGCACTCCTGCTTCCACACGGTAGTGCATTCCACATGGGAATCGGCCAAATCGGCCCACACCGATCTTTAAAGAGTCTGAGCTATAATCACCCGCATCGTCAAAGTCCCTCATCCCTAGACCCACGACACCGAACCAGCCTTCACCAGGGGAGGTGATTACATCCACTTCATGGTCCAGATTCAGACGGTAGGACGCCCAGCCATCACTGCCGGATGGGTTGTAGCCGTGCCACGCAAAATTTGTACGGTGCTGGATGCCTTCGCTATGTTCACTCTGACCATCAGTCCGGAAAGCAAGTTGGGTATTGAACCTCCAGTTGGTGAAGTCACTCGGACGGACGCCAGGGAAAATAAAGCTTTCCTTGAGTGAGGCGTGTGCGCCGTCATGGATGTAGAGGTGACTGTAGAGGGTGGCGGAGTTGCTGATGGTGTGTTGTAGTCTAGCTTGTGCAGCTAAGTCATACATGAAGCTTTCATTGCTATCGCGCTGAATCCCGCCACTGTAATCTGTGCCAGTAAGTCCTACTTCATAGGCAAACGTTGTAGAGGCGCTTTGTGCTCCTCCCTGAGCACCAAGGCTGGCTTGATAAAAATTCGCGGACTCTGGACTGAATGGCTCATAGTTAATATTACCACTCGATCCTAATAAAACACCTAGGTGGTAGCTTTGAAGAGCTTCAGGGGTTTGCTCCCAGTTGTTAAAGAAGAAGGGATAGGTCGATAGCATCAAAATGCTCTGCATGGCGAGATACTCATTGGTGCCCTGTGCCGATGGTGAGAGGTTTCCTGGGGAAATTTGAATCCCTTCAATTTGACCTTCCCCAGCATGGGTGATTGATGAGGGTGCGATAAGTGAAGCTGTGATCGCAGCAGCACTGGCGATGGATGTGGTGGTTTTTAGCGTTGTTTTTTTCATGAGAAGAATACGTTGGTAGTATCTGTTCAATTATCAGGTAACTTAGTGAGAGTCAATCGGTAAAGATTTTAGCTCTCACGCACTGTGGGGGAAGTAGATAAACTTGGTCGGGCTAACAAGCTGGCAGAAATTCCGCATATGCAGCTCGGTGGTGCTTTCTAGTGAAGTTGGAAACTGAAGGGTCATGGTAAATAAAGTGGCTTAATGTTTGTCAGCATGTTCGGCACAGGAATGGCACTTCACCCAGATGCTGGTGCCGTCAGTGTAGTGTTCCTTTTTCCAGATAGGAACGGTTGATTTGATGGAATCAATAATGGCGCGGCAGGCGGTAAATGCCTCATCCCGGTGCGCAGCAGAAACGGCGATGGCGATGGCGATTTCTCCTATCGCTAGGTGCCCAGTGCGGTGCACGCAGCGGGCGGCATAGATGTCATGTTCGGTAATGATTTGTGCAAGAATCCGGTTTCCTTCTTTCTCCGCCAACGCAGGAAACGCTTCATATTCTAACGAGGCAACATCGCGCCCCTGATGATGGTTTCTCACCCAGCCCTCAAAGGAGGCAAAGCCGCCAGCGGAAGGGTCACGCACCTCATCACACAGTAGGCGAGGATCGATGGCTGATTCTGTTAACTCAAAATTCATAACTCAAAACTTAACATTCTTCAGCCGCCAGCGACAGGAGGGATGAATACGATTTCTTCGCCGTCAGAGATCGGGTGGCTCCAATCCGTGAAGTCACCATCCACGGCCACCATCATGCCTTTGCGTTTTATGGGGAGCTGGTACTTGGCGCGTATTTCTTCAAAAACGCCCGCTGGGGAAACACAATCCGTGCTCCACGGCTCATCGCTTTTTCCCGTGATCTCACGCAGTTGTGCATAGTAGCTGAGCACAATGGTTTTTTGAGTGAGTTCGCCATTGATCCGATTTCTAACTTCTAACAAATCCGACTCGGAGTTGCTGTTTGCCAACGGCCACAAGCCAGGGGAGGGGAGCGAGCGGATGGGGAGCTGCTTCAACACCGAGCGCGGGCAACGCTTTCCACTTTGGACGGCGGCAGAAACATCCTGCACCGATGATGGCTCCCAAATAGAGCACAAGGGTTCAGGTAACCCATCAGTAGCACTGGTGAAACAGGTAGCGGCTTTGCCTGTATCACGCCCCTTGATTAGTGCCGTAAGGTGTTTTGTTTCTAACAGAGGGAGATCGCACGCCAAAACCAACCACGCGGAATCAGGGTCTTCTTGCTGAGCTGATGCAATAGCACCAAGCGGGCCAATGTTTCCAAAAGCATCTGCAATGCTGCCTTCTCCTTCATCGTCAGCACAAGAAACAAAAACCTTATCACAAATAGATTCTAACAATTTCATCCCGCGCTCGCGCTGGGTAACTCCATCACGAAGCACAAGCTCTGCCTTGTCCGATCCCATTCGCGAAGATTTCCCTCCAACGAGCAGTAGTCCTTTTAAGCAATTATTCATTCAAAAAATCTCCCGACTTACCTCCTGTTTTTGCCAGAAGTTTTGTCTCACGGATCACCATTCCCTTATTCACAGCCTTGCACATATCGTAGAGTGTAAGCGCAGCACCGTTAACGCCGCAGAGTGCTTCCATTTCTACTCCAGTGCGGCCCGTCGTCACACAGGTGCAGGTGATGGTGATCTCGGTGGAAGACGTTGGTTCGATAGTGAACTTGCAGCTGTCTAACGGAAGGGGGTGGCAGAAGGGGATGAGATCGGAAGTTTTTTTAGCCGCCATGGTTCCCGCGATGATGGCGGTGTGGAACACGGGGCCTTTTTTTGTTTGGATGTCGCCATCTGTTAGTAGTGCCATGACTTCGCAGCCCACATCAATGATGCTCTGCGCGACGGCGGTGCGGGTGGTGGTTTCCTTGGCAGAAACATCCACCATGCCTGGATTGTTGTGAGGGTCGATGTGGGTGAGAGACATTTGAATAGTGGTTGGTAATAGTAATTGGTAAGTAGTGGTCTTGAGAATGAACGCGCTTACCAGGGGTAAAATGCGGCGGTGGATTGTTCTCCGCCTAGTTCAATTTGGCAAATACCGTGAGTGGCTGCAAGCGCAGTGTAGTCGCCTGAGTTTTTCGGTGGGCAGGGGTGGATTTGGCCGTTGAGAATCTGGCAGGCAACAAGGCCTGTGAAAGGGGCGTTCCATTGGAAACTTTCGCCTAAGGAAAAGTGTTGAGGTTGCCATGGTTCTCCACGCATTTTCTTGAGTGCTGGCAGCACATAGCGAGCGAGGCAGGCCATGACGGAGACTGGGTTTCCTGGGAGACAGAATATAGCCCGCTTGCACTCCTCCCCTCCTGCGTCGGAACCGTCGCCCGCTCTGATGGCCCGCTTGCACTCCTCCCCTCCTTCGTCGGAACTGTCGTCCGCTCTGATAGCCCGCTTGCGTTCTTCCCCTTGATAGGTCCAAAAGGCGAATGGTTTACCGGGTTTTTGGCTGACTCCGTGGAAGTGGGGTTTTCCGCAGAGGGATTTTAGAACAGGTGCTACGTAGTCATATTTTCCTTTTGAGATCCCTCCCGTGATGAGTGTGATATCGAATTGATCGATCCGACTACTGAGACAATCCTCCAGAGCCTTTCTGTCGTCAGATACATGCACATGACTAACAGACCCAAGCTGGTGAGCCTCAATAGCACTGGTAATTGCGATCGGATGACTACGGCGGATTTGATGTGCCAAGGGGGTGGCTTCTGGTGGCACCACTTCATCGCCAGTGGTGACTAACAAAATCGTTGGAGCTCGTGAAACTTCTAACATCGTGGCGCCGCAGGACGCAGCAATGGCGAGTCCGTTGGTTTCTAATAAGACGCCGGTATCCAGTAAAACATCACCCGCTGCGCAATCGCTCCCCGCAGGGTGTATAAACTGACCAGATTTCACCGTGCTGCTATCGTCCGTGCTGTTGCCAGGTGAGGTTAATCGTGCTGTGTTACCATCGATCACTAAATCCTCGATCTTGATAACGCAGTCTGCTCCCTGGGGTAGCACCGCCCCCGTCATCACTTCTAGGCAATGTTGTGGGTTGTTAAGCGTTTTCTGCGGCTCCCCAGCGGCTTGGATGCCTTCGATGGTGAACTCCCTCTGGCCGCGGTCAATGGCACTGCTGTGTAGAGCGATCCCATCCATCATAGCTCGATCAAATGGCGGAGAAGGCCGATCCGCAATCACCGGAGTGCGCAGCAATCTGCCCCGCGCCTCTGCCAGAGGCACCTGTTCACAACCCAGAGGGGTGAGGTTTTCCCGAACGAGAGCTTCCGCCTCAGCGATGGATATCAGTGCTTGCACAAGATGGATAAAATCACGCTTGGCGAACTTTGTCCATCCGTGCGATTGTCTGCCTGTGCCCGAGTCCTTGGACCAACTGAATAGGCCTCTCCGTGATCTGCGTATCTCGGTGACGGATCGCTGTAACTTCCGCTGCCGCTATTGCATGCCGGCGGAGGTGTTCGGGCCAGATTACCAGTATCTTCCCAAGTCTAACATTTTAACCCACGAGGAGACGGCTCGCGTAGCACGGGCCTTTGTTTCCCAAGGCGTGGAAAAACTCCGTATCACTGGCGGTGAGCCGTTGTTGCGCCGCGGACTGCCTGATTTGATCTCCATGCTAGGTGCGATTTCTGGCGTGCGTGACATCGCAATGACCACCAATGGCACCGCTCTTGCTCGCAACGCTAAAAAACTAAAAAGCGCAGGTCTGCACCGCGTCACCATCTCCATGGATGCGCTGGACCCTGAAGTTTTTGCCCGCATGAACGGCGTAGGTGCCACGCCCGAACGCGTCATTGATGGCATTGACTCCGCGCTCGATCACGGACTAGGAGTTAAGATCAACATGGTGGTGCAGAAGGGCGTCAATGAAAACCAAATGTGTCCCCTAGCAGAGTTCGCCCGCGCGCGTGGTGTGACGCTGCGTTTTATCGAGTTTATGGACACGGGAAACACCAACGGCTGGAAGCAGGATCAGGTGGTTTCTTATGCCGATATGTTAGAGGAGTTGCAGAAGAGCTTCGCCCTGCATTCCATCGAGCCAAAATACCTAGGCGAAACAGCAAAACGCTTCCGCTATGATGACCTCCCCGATCAAGAAATCGGTTTTATCACATCCGTGAGTAAGCCGTTCTGCAGTGATTGTAATCGCGCTAGACTCTCTGCTGATGGGCAAATCTTCACCTGTCTCTTTGCCTCCCACGGGCACGACATCAAGTCCCTGCTCAGAGCCAATACCAGCGAGAAAGATCTCGCGGAATTTGTAGCCAATATTTGGTCTGTTAGAAACGACCGCTACTCAGAAGTCCGGACGGATCTCACCGACCCGCAGCCCAAGCCAGAGATGTCCTACATCGGTGGGTAAAAACCACTTTCAGAAAGCCCTCAAAAAGCTCTCGCCCAAGAAATAATCAAAACCGATAGCTACTGTGAAAAATACCTTGGATGCCAGGTTTTTCTATCCAGCATTCAGCATTTGAGTCATCGACATATTACGGATTTGCTGCCAGCTTTCCATACCGTGGGTTTTGATCAGATCTGTGTCTCTAAGTGCGCCTGACTCAATGTAGAGTTGGATAGTTTCTAGTGTGTGTGGACCGCCGATCTGATTCCCGCGTGCGGTGTACCAAGTAGCTTGAGAGGTGGGCTTCTTGATGGTGGCAAGGGCCTCGGTGACGCCCATAAATTTCTGTGGCACACTGCAGAAGCGGCTGTTGAGATCGGCGTATGATTTGATTACCGCTTCAGGAGTCTGAGGCCTTTCTTCTGGTGAGCGTGCCATGAGCCAGTGCACCCATTGGCAAAGCCATTCGGGGAGATCTGGTCGGATCTCGGTTAGAGCTGTAAGATCATTGCGCATGTGTGATGCCATGACCTCAACGGTTGTTTTGCCGTCACAGGGAAGTTTGCCACTGAGGGCGAAGTAGTAAACACAGCCCATGGCGTAAACGTCCGATGCATGGGTCAGAGGTTTGCCCTCGAAGAGCTCGGGTGCCATGTAGAAAACAGAACCCTGTGTGCTGTGGCTGATCTCTAGTGGGACTTGCGTGCTGGCTAGCTTTGCCTGATCAAAATCGAGAAGTTTATACAGTTTGCTGCCAGAGGCTCCCTCTGCCTGCATGATGTTCTGTGGTTTGATATCGCCGTGGATGACGCCCTCGGCGCGAGCTGCCAGGAGCGCGTTTTGTGTTTGCTGAACGAGCTCGGAGAATTCTTCTAGCGATAGCTTCTGCTGGTTCACAACGCAGTCGAGAGTTTTTCCAACAATGTACTCCATGACGATGCATATCTCATTGTTTTCCTCATAAACATCATAGACGGAAACGATGTTTGGATTGTTGACGGATGCGAGCATAAGAGCTTCCTGTTTGAGCGTCTCTGAAGAAACATTGGGCTCGTCTGCTGAGGGCTTGAGACGCTTGATAGCTACTTTGCGATTGAGCACGGTATCGTGGCCCATATACACAATACCAAGCCCGCCTTCGCCGAGGCGTTTTTGCTGGGTGTAGCGAGATTGTGCAGGCTGATCAGATGCTGTGGGTGGCACGATCTGTTCGTAAATGGATGACGTAGTTGACATATTCATGGGGGCTAAGGGTTAACGAAATTATACAGGGAAATCTCACAATGTCTAACTAATTATAAAAAATAAATAAAACGTATATTTTTATTGTTATTTTTGTTTCGTTGTTTACTTAACCAATTCAATTGTAGTTGGTTATGTTTTTTGTTCGGAGTGTGATATTTCGGTGGATTTGCTAGTTTTTAGCGAAATATGCCAGTGTGGTTGTCCCCAAAAGTGGTTTTTCTAACGGATTTAGGACAATGGAAACCGGCAAAACTTTCTCACCTTTGATCGTGCATAATTGGTTTAAGGGATGCAGGGTTCTTCTATGACTGTATCGCTCCAGCATCTCTTTATTTCTTCTGGTCATAACTTCTATGGAAGGCACGGGAAAGGTGCATTGGATCACGCGATTGAAGAGGCGGAGTGTATTAAGTGCGTGGCTGGAAGAGGTATCGAAGGCGATCGTTTTTTTGATTATAAGGAGGATTACAAAGGGCAGATCACCTTTTTTGATTGGGCGGTTTATCAGCGAGTTAGAGACGAGATTGTGGAGGGAAACTTGCACCCGATGGCATTCCGCAGAAACGTCCTCATTGAGGGCATAGATCTGAATGAGTTGATCGGTAAGAAGTTTCGCCTAGGCGGCGTGGAGTTCACTGGCTCTAGCGAGTGCTCTCCCTGCTACTGGATGGATGAGGCATGCGGGCCTGGAACGCATGAGTTCCTAAAAGGGCAAGGCGGCCTAAGAGCTAGGATTCTAACCGACGGCGAGCTCGTCCTCGGCCAGCATCAGCTGGAAGTCCTAGGTGATCTTCCTGCCCGCGAAGATGTTTCTGATAAATAGTGGATAGGCTATGAGTGATGCATCAAGAGAGTTTGAGGTAATTCGGCATGGCGAGGTCTGTCTGGATGTGGTGGCACGCGAGGAGCCTTTGCAGATTACGATCGATGGCACACCGGTGGCGGTGGTAATGCGCACCCCTGCCACCGATGATCTCTTGGTGCGGGGTTTTTTACTTACCGAGGGCTTGCTTGGCTCACTGGAGGAGATCGCAAGGATTGATCTGGAGACTAAGCAAAACCACGCGCTTGTTTTTCTCAATGATGATGTGGTGTTAGATCACGGGAAGCTGAGCCGGAATCTCTTCAGCGCATCGTCATGCGGTATTTGTGGTAAGGCGAGCATCGATAGCATCAAGCAACATTACCCGCCCGTGCAGGGTGGCTTTGCCGTGGAGAAAGATGTTTTGTTAGGCGTCCCGGATGCGATGCGGGATGTGCAGAAGGTCTTTGCCTCCACTGGAGGTCTTCACGCCGCTGCCCTTGTAACAACAGCAGGGGAGGTGCTTTGCCTGCATGAGGATGTGGGCCGGCATAATGCTATTGATAAAGTCATCGGATGGGGGGCGGCCGAGAATGTGGACTTCTCTAACATCTTTTTGCAGGTGTCGGGGAGGGTGTCCTTTGAGGTTATGCAGAAGTCGCTCGCCGTCGGTATCCCGATGGTGTCTGCCATTTCAGCACCCACCAGCTTGGCCGTGGAGTTCGCCCGTGAGAGCGGTCAGACACTAGTGGGTTTCTTACGTCCACCAACGATGAATGTTTATGCCGGAGCAGCGCGCATTATAGAGACCTAGAAGAGGCGTGCTACATTCCCATCTCATGCTTATGCGTGATGGATTCGAGCATGGCGGTGTTGGTTTTGTGGTGGCGAAGACTTTCCTCTAACCGAAGTGAATCATTACGCGATAGCGGACCACTGCACCATTCCATTTGCCACGGCTTAAACGGCTTGGTGCCCTTGAATTGACCCTTGTTGTGCAGGCTAAGCTCATTCTCAGAATCTTCAGTGATGCCAATAAATCGGCGATTCATCCGGTTCTTGAGAATATAAACGTGATAGGATTTTTGCGAGGACATGTTAGGTAGATGGTTGCACACTAATTTCCACCGACTTGCTGGTGGGTGTGTTGCTTTCCAGTGCGGTGGATTTCACGGGGATGAGTGGGTTGGCTTCGGGAAAATATGCTGCCGCCGTACCGGATGGGATGTCGTAGGGGATGGCGTAGAAGTTTTCTACCTTACGCTCGCCGTCGTCCCAATGGCTGGTGATGTCCACAAGTGAAACGGGGGAGATGCTACGCGATTTCATGTCGTCCGGATTGAGGAAGATGATGCGGCGGCCCATGCCAATGCCACGGTAGCGATCATTGAGGCCGTAGATGGTTGTGTTATACTGATCGTGGCTGCGTAGGGTTTGTAAAACGAGATGGCCGTCCGCGACTTCAAATTGGTCCATCTCCGCTGCGCTAAATTCAGCTTTGTTAGATGGCGTATTCCAGATGCGCTGCTTGGTGGCGTTCGGTAGGTAGAAACCTCCGGGTTGTTTGACTTGCTGATTGTAGGGTGCGAATCCTGGCACGATTTTTTCGATCAGGTCACGGATACGATCGTAGTCTCCGACCAGCCAGCGCCAGTCGATTTTCTGCGTATTCCCCACCGTGGCCTCGGCCAAACGGGCAACGATGTCCGGCTCGCTGAGCAGTTCCTCGGACGATGGCGTGAGCTTGCCCTTGGACATGTGCACAATGCCCATCGAGTTCTCACAAGTAACAAACTGCTCGCCTTCATTCTGAGCATCGCGCTCGCTGCGCCCCAGGCAGGGAAGAATCAGCGCCGTCTTGCCCGTCACCAGATGGCTGCGGTTGAGCTTGGTGGAGACGTGGCATGTTAGATCACAATTTTCCAATGCCTTGGCAGTGAAGTCCGTGTCGGGTGTGGCCTGCAGGAAGTTTCCGCCGAGGGCAAAAAACACCTTCGCCGCACCTTCGTGCATCGCGAGAATGGCCTCGACCGTATCGTAGCCGTGCTTACGCGGGCAGGTCATTTCAAACACCTCATCCTGTGCCGCGAGAAACGACTCCGGCATTTTTTCATAAATCCCCACCGTGCGGTCGCCCTGCACATTGCTGTGCCCGCGCACCGGACAAAGCCCCGCGCCAGATCGGCCAATCGCACCTAACAAAAGATGCACATTCGCCACCTCGCGGATGGTTGCCACGGCATTCTTGTGCTGTGTCAGTCCCATCGCCCAGCAGGTGATGAGTTTTCTTTCGCCGCGTAAAACCGTATCTGCCAGCTCGGAAATTTCCTCACGGGAAACTCCCGCTCGCTGGCAAAGATCATCGTAATCAGCCGCATCACAAACCTCCCTATACGCCTCCACGCCC
This sequence comes from Akkermansiaceae bacterium, assembly GCA_049609505.1. Taxonomy (GTDB): domain Bacteria; phylum Verrucomicrobiota; class Verrucomicrobiia; order Verrucomicrobiales; family Akkermansiaceae; genus Oceaniferula. The sequence continues at coordinate 32,923 of JBMYYO010000017.1, forward strand.
GTGGTGTGCCCGGCAATAAACTCCTCATCCAGCGCGCTGCGATCAAAGATTTCTTTCCCCAGCGCACGCATCAAAGCGAGGTCACCATTCACCTTCACCTGCAAATACTGCGAGGCGAGTGAAGTGGATTTCCCTAACATTCCGGAAACCTTCTGCGGGTGCGCAAAGCCCATCAGCCCGGCTTCCTTGAGTGGATTCACCGCGATCACCTTGCCGCCGTTTTCCACACATGTTTCCAAAGATGCTAACATCCTCGGGTGGTTCGTGCCGGGGTTTTGACCGATGCAAATAATCGTCTCCGCCTCGTGCAGATCATCCAGTGTCACCGTGCCCTTGCCGACGCCGACGGATTGTTTCATCGCCGTGCCGCTGGACTCGTGACACATGTTCGAGCAGTCGGGCAGGTTGTTGGTTCCATAATGGCGGGTGAAAAGCTGATAGAGAAACGCCGCCTCGTTACTGGCCCGGCCCGAGGTGTAAAACACCGCCTCATCCGGATGCTCCAGCCCGCGCAGGGTGCCACCTAACAAAGCAAAAGCATCGTCCCAAGAAATCGGTTCATAATGGCTGGCTCCTTCGCGCAAAACCATCGGCTCCACCAAGCGACCCTGCTGGTCGTGCCAGTAATCGCTTTCTTCTAACAAATCCGCCACGCTGTGTTTGCGGAAAAACGACCGATCAATCTGCCGCGTCGTCGCCTCTGAGGCAATCGCCTTCGCTCCGTTTTCACAGAACTCCGTCACTGCCCGATGGTCATCCGGGTCTGGCCACGCACAGCTCGGGCAATCAAATCCATCCTTCTGGTTGAGATCTAACAACGCCTTCGTCCCCCGCACCGGTCCCGCCGTGCGCATCACATGGTTCATCGATGACGCCACTGCCGCCGCACCTGCCGCAGACGTCTTAGGTTTCCCCACCTTGGGGGCATGATCATTCTCAGAAGACATGCCAAACCCTAACCCCTAAGCCACCATCAGGAAAGCCAGCAATTGGTCAAATTTATTGAAAGATGCGCGGATAGCCAAAGGCTGCCGCTGAGTGCTCAGTGATTCGTATTATTTTTACAAGTTCTGCTGGATAGGGCGTTTGGTCGGGCGCAAGATCTGACAGCGGGTGGTAGAAAATTATGGCAAGATAGACCTTTTCTGCCTGATTGGTGATGGCTAGGTTGTGGGCATGTCAGACATTGAGATTGCCCAGAAAAATGAGATGGAGCGCATTGCGAAGCTTGCGGAGGAGAAGCTCGGTATTTCCGACGAGCATTTGGAACCCTACGGACACTACAAGGCGAAGGTTTCACTTGATTACCTAGAGTCTCTGAAAGATCGACCCAACGGTAAGCTTGTCCTCGTAACAGCTATTTCACCTACACCTGCGGGTGAGGGTAAAACGACGACGAGTGTGGGGCTGACAGACGGATTGAACAGAATCGGCAAAAAGGCGGTGGTGTGTTTGCGTGAGCCATCGCTCGGGCCGTGTTTTGGTATGAAGGGGGGCGCCGCAGGAGGTGGCTACGCACAGGTGGTGCCGATGGAGGATATAAACCTGCACTTCACGGGTGATTTCCATGCCATCGGGTTGGCGAACAACCTGCTGGCTGCATTGGTGGATAACCATATCCATCACGGGAATTTATTGGAGATCGATGTGCGCCGCGTCGTCTGGCGCCGGGTGGTGGATATGAATGACCGCTCGCTACGCGAAATCACGGTGGCGCTCGGTGGGCTAGGCAATGGCTACCCTCGCACGGACGGCTTTGATATCGTGGTGGCATCAGAGGTGATGGCGATATTCTGCCTTGCGACCTCGTTGCAGGAATTGAAAGATCGGTTAGGAAATATCATCGTTGGCTACACCAGAAAACGTAAGCCCATCCGCGCCCGCGACCTCAATGCGCATGGCGCGATGACTGTGCTTCTCAAAGATGCCTTTAAGCCGAACATTGTGCAAACTCTGGAAGGCAACATGGCATTTATCCACGGTGGTCCCTTTGCTAATATCGCCCACGGCTGCAACTCCGTGATCGCTACCAAATCCGCGCTCAAGCTTGCTGATTACGTCGTGACCGAGGCAGGGTTCGGGGCAGACCTCGGAGCGGAAAAATTCATTGATATAAAATGCCGGAAGTCAGGACTGAAACCTGATGCCTCTGTGGTGGTTGCCACTATCAAAGCACTGAAATTCCACGGAGGTGCCGATGTGAAAAACCTCGCTGAAGAAAACCTAGCAGCACTCGAAAAAGGCATTAAAAACCTTGAGCGACACGTCCGCAACATGCGTGAAAATTGGGGGCTACCATGCGTGGTTGCCATCAATCGGTTTACGGCTGACACGGAAGCCGAGATTGATCTCTTGCGTCAGAAACTCGCCCACCTCCAAGTGGATGTTGTGCTTGCCGAGCACTGGGCGAAAGGTGGTGAGGGTGCCGAGGATCTTGCCCGTTCAGTGGTGGATGTGTTAGATAAATGTCCTGCCAATTTCCAGCTCACCTATGAGGATGATTTGCCGCTTTGGCAGAAGATGGAAGCGGTGGCGAAGAAGATCTACTCCGCCAGCGAAGTCGTCGCAGACACTAAAGTCCGCGCTCAGATCAAGCGTCTGCAAGACGATGGCTTTGGCGGCTACCCGATCTGTGTGGCCAAGACACAGTATTCATTTTCCACCGACCCTAAACTATTAGGTGCGCCAGAAAGTCACGTCGTTAAAGTCCGAGAAGTCCGCCTCGCTGCTGGTGCGGAGTTTGTCATTATGATCTGTGGCGACATCATGACCATGCCAGGGCTACCGAAAGTGCCGTCGGCAGATCGCATTGATTTGGATGATGATGGTAAGGTGGTGGGCTTGTTTTAACAGGCTGTAAGGATAGCCCGAGTGAACACTTGGCAGCTCTAATGACTTAGATGCGTAACCCATAACCTTGGAATTACTCTTGACGTCTTGCAGCTCTATGGAGATTATCTAGCGCGTGATCAGTGATAAGCTGATTCGCGTTACATAAAAAAGCGCAACGATTATGAAAAAAACACCTCTCAACATTCTCCATGGCACTACAGCTGCTGCCATTTTTACATGCACGGCGTTTGCCCCAAGCTCCTCTGAGGCGGCCGTTGTTAGCACCTTAGATGCTGGCGGGGACGTTGATATCACAAATGAACTCGGCAATTTCACTTCGACTGCCATGCAAGCACTCATCACCGGCACAGGCGATTTGACGATGGCAGGTATCCTTGACGCAGAGGGAACATTTTCGGCAGTTGATTTTTCAAATGATACAGGTGCTCTTTCTGATAAGATCACTGGTGCTACCCGTTATGGAAGGAACGATGGTATTGCGTCCAAGGCCTCAGGAAGTCGCTGGGGTTTTGTTTCAGGTAATGAAACTTGGACTCCTGATGCAGGGTTGACGCACTTTGGCCTTATTACTACTGCCACCGCCGCGAGTAACCAGCTAAGTGTCACAGTGACTTACAGTGATGCTACTACTGACACCGCTACTGGGGTAATCGGCGAAACCAACTGGATTGGTTTCCATAAATCAGGCCAAACCATCACCTCTATTCTCATGGATGATGCGGCTGGCGGTGCCTTTGATAACTACGATGACGTGTCCCTTGTTTTTGTCCCCGAGCCATCATCTACATCACTCCTCGGACTTGCTGCTTTAGGTTGCTGCTTGCGCCGTCGGAGAGGCTAGTTCTCAAGTAATTTTATAAAAGCCGTCGCTGGTTTCATCTAGCGGCGGCTTTTTGTTTCCTCCTCTGACGCAGGATGTGACCCGTAGTTTGGTATTATACATACCAACTCAAAAAAGTTTCTGGTAGTATTCACTGGTCTTTTTCCGAGATACCATCGTTGTCGATCAATGGAGATACCCGTATCACCATTCATCTCCGCCTTGGCCTCACGAAAAAATCCGGCGCGGATACTACCAGAAAGTTT
>JBMYYO010000018.1:0-36281 GCA_049609505.1 Akkermansiaceae bacterium
TTTCCCGGTGCCGGGCGGGCCGTAGAAGATGAGAGAGGAGAAGCGATCCGCCTCGATAGCGCGGCGCAGCAGGGTGCCCTCGCCGAGGATGTGGGATTGCCCAGCCACCTCGGCGAGTGTCTGGGGTCTCATGCGTGCTGCTAGTGGCGCGTCATCGTGCACCTTCGTGGGGCCAAATGCGGCGGGCAGATCTTCTGGAAAGAGGGAGTCCAAGGACGGAGGGGTGGAGCTAAAAAGGATGGAAGTTTCTCGGGAGATTAGGAGGCGATGGTGAAGCCCTTGATGCCGTCTAGCGGCGGGATCTCTTCCGTGGAAACATTCTGGATGTGATGCGCCATAGCACTTTCCTCCACGATCTCGCGGATGAACTCATCCACCTCATCGGGTTCTCCCATGAGCTGCATTTCTACGGTGCCTTCGGGGAGGTTTTTGACGGAGCCGAGCACATCGTAGCCCATGGCGATTTGTTTGGTGGCGTAGCGGAAACCCACACCCTGAACTCGGCCTTCAAATGTAACGCGTTTGGCAATCATGGGAGGAGTTTAGCCCAAGATGGGGTGAAGTAAATAGGTGATTGCGGGAGGGATACTCAGGGTGATCTGGCTTGGGGTTTTTGGGGGACAGGATTAACAGGATTTTATGAAATGAGCTTATGTTGAGGGTGTTGCGAGGTGATGTGTTTTAACACGCTCATCAAGATGGTATTCATTGCATCGGGCAAATCTTATGAATCCTGTCCTCCCAAACTACTGCGTATCTTGCAGTTTTTTCCTTAGCTTGCCCTAGCAATGGCGTCAGCCTGCGCTTGCTATAATTTGAAGCATGATAGCGAGGGCGGCGATGGGGGGAAGCCAGGCGGAGGCAAAAAAGAAGATGGCAGTCCAATCGCGTTGTTTATTGCCGTGGGCGAGCTTGGCGATACCGAGGTAACATCCAAAAAGAGTGATCACAGGCCCGACAGCGAGGAATGCTAGCAGTGGTAGGATGGAGGCTAATAAACTGTAGCTGCCCATCGCAGATGTGAAACAGAGAAGTGCGAAGAGGAGAGCCAGAATGTATGAGGTGAGGCAGGGCCAGAGCCAGCGAGGTCGTGGGCTGCGTTGGTGCAGCATGGTTGCGGTGATGATGAGTAGAAACAGCGCAAATAGGCCTGCTATGGGAGCTAAACTTAGCAAAAATTCCATCAATGCATCAGTGCGTTTGTTCCATAAATAGTCAGACTCATCGCGCAGCACATCGAGCGATGGTGATGTGCTGCCGCGTGCGGTTTGGAAGTTTGCATTGCGCACAGAGGCGCTCTTGAAGCTGGTTTTGATAAATCGGGTGTTAGAGAAATCAGCGTAGCTAACAACAGCACCCAAGAAGTTAACTTCCGTTAGGCTGGCATCCCTAAAGTTAGCTCCTGCCGCATCTACTGATGTCATCTTTACCTGATCAAGGGTGGCTGATGAAAAGTTCGTGGAGTAAACTTTAGCCGCAGTGAAGTTCGTGTTGGAAATCTGGCATCCGGTCAAATTCGCAAAGCCGAGATCCGCACCAGTGAAATCTGCTCCGTTGAGGTGAAATCTCTCCATGCGTGCGTAGCGGAGGTTTTGCTTGGCAAAGGAAACTCCATGTTTGATCGCAGCCTCCATGTCGGCTCGGTCTGTGATGGCACCTGATTGCTTGAGTAGGGAGATGTTTTCTAGGGAGGTGCCTAATCGTGCATTGAGGAAGAACAGCTCCTTGGCGGACACTCCTGTTAGGTTACTGTCTTTGAAGTATGAGCCCTCCACATTGGCGCGGGAGAGATTGCAGCCGTTTAGGTTTGCGTGTTCGAAATCAATATCGCTGATGTCTTTTCCAGTGAGATCCAGTCCTGAAAAATTAGCACCCTTGGCGGACACGTTCATGATAACTTCATGCCCGAACCCCTTGCTGTTTCTGAAGTCAGCACCATCAAGCACACATCGGTCCCAGGCGCAATCCGTGAGGTCTGCTCCCCGGAAGTCTGCTTTAGAGAAATCGGCTAGATAGACGTTGGCATTGCCAAGCAACGCCCCGCGCAGATCACAGCCGATCAGTTTACAATCTCCAAGCTCAGCGTGGCGGAAGTCCACCTTGCTGAGATCTAGGCCGGACATATCCGTGCCCCATAAGCGATCGCCAAACTGGCTGGCCATGTCTGGCACCCGGCCGGCGGCACGCTCGGATTTGAGGTAGCTTATGACGTCCCCCCGTGGCACAGCCACCGCATTGATCACCAGCAGAAACAGGCAGATGATCGCGCCGCGCATCGGGTTGTTAGGGGTGGGGGTCTATTTGAGTTTTCCCGCGGACCACAGCAGGCCGCGAGTCACGAGATCGAGGAATACGGGATCGCTAAAGGTGGCATTGGTGTGGCCGAAGGTGGTGCCAAAGACGCGGGTGCCGTGGAAATTATTCACCCAGATTACAGGCTGTACTTTGCCGTTTTTCTCACTGGCGGCAGTGGCGAGCGGGGTCATTCCCTTGGCGGTGTGCTTGACGATGTAGAGCTCATCCTTGGGGGTTTTCCAGTTGGCAGGGAAGCCCTTCATCACGGGGTGATCTTTTTTGACAACCTTCACTGGGTAGCGGCTCTGGTGCTCATGGTGGCGGCTGGTCACTCCTAGGAAGTTCCGCCAGTCATCGATCTTAGCATCGCGGTAAGTATGCATCGCGCAGTGGATGACTACGCCGGGTTTTCCCTTCTTGTGGGCATCGGTAATTTTTTTGATATACTCGGGGTTCTTTGTCTTGGCAAAGCACTCGTTGTGCACGATCACATCGTAAGGTTTCGCCCAGTTAGGATCATTGTAGAGATCAATCTCTGCGTGGGTGCCGCGGCCACCTTTATTAACGACGGTCCACTGGATGGGTGCCCGTGCTTCAGAGGCGATGGTGAGTGCCTCGGCTTGGAATTTGTAATCGTGGCAGCAGCCGCCGGTGACGAGTAGTGCCTTGATGGGTTTGCCTTTGTAAAACTGCTTGGTGTCCGGCTTCTTGGCGTCTGTTTCATCAGCGAGCGCGGACCCAGTGATGGAGAGAGAAAGAGTCAGCGAGCAAGCAAGTGCGGTAAGGAATCCATATTTCATGGTCGTGATACTGGCGGAGTGGCCATGATCTTACAAGACTTGTCTTGCTTCCTTACGTCATCTTCCTAGCTTGGCGGTGTCCCTATGAAAGCTTTCATTCTCGGTGCCGGACTTGGCACAAGACTTAAACCTCTAACCGATGTGCTGCCCAAGCCGCTGGTTCCCGTTTTCCATGAGCCGATGGCAAACCACGCCCTGCGCCACTGCATTCAGGCGGGGATCAGTCAGTTTGCCATCAACACGCACCACATTCCGCAGGCGTGGCACAGTGCCTACCCAGACGGCACGTTTGAGGGTGCGGTGTTAGAGTTTTTCCACGAGGGTGTGTTGTTAGAAACGGGTGGAGGTATTCGCAATATCGCCAGCTTTATAGGTGATGAGCCTCTTCTCGTTTACAATGGAGATATTCTAACAGGCATCAATATCGAGCAGCTAATCACCCAACACAAAGCCAGTGGGGACACCGCTACCCTCGCGCTGCGTTCCAGTGGGGAGAACTGCAATGTCTGCGTGGCGGGTGATCACATCAGTGATATGCGCGGCATCCTAACAGGGGAGGGGGGCACGCACCAGTTTACGGGTGTTTATTGTATTCAACCTGAAATTCTCTCGCTCATTCCCGATGAGGAAGTGGTATCGATTGTGCCCGCATTCATCAAGCTCATCCAGCAGCAGAAACTAGGTGCCTGTGTCCTCGACGGCGGTGATTGGTTTGATATTGGAAACCCTGCGGCTTACCGCGAGGTGCACGAGCATTTACGTGCTGGTAGGTCTGATGCGATCCACCCGTTGGCTGAAGTTTCGCCCACGGCGGAGGTGGATGAGGAAACTTGCGTTATCGGCCCTGGTGCTGTGATTGAAGCTGGAGCTAAGCTGGAAAACACCATCGTTTGGCCAGGCGTGCGGGTGCCTGCTGGTGCTGAGCTCAACGGGGAAATCGTCACGACTTCGCACTGAAATTTGGCTCCCGGAGAGGGTGGGCGGTGCTATTTTCCTGCATAGCTGGCGATGCCATCCATAAACATTTGCACAGAAATCATCACCAGCAGCATGCCCATGAGTCGCTCAAGAGCGCGGGTTCCTTTTTTTCCAAGGATGCGCATGAAGAATGGGGAGCAGAGTAGAATGAGGGCAGAGGCGAACCACGCAAGGAATGCCGCGATAGCAATCTGGGTGATTTCTTGCGGGTGTTGGTTCGCTAAAAGCAGAAGGTAAATCAGTGCAGAGGGACCAGCGACGAGTGGGATGGCGAGCGGGACGATAAAAGGTTCTTCGTCCTCTTCTCCTCCTAGCACGGACTTGGAGGGAAAGACCATACCGAGGGCAACAAGAAAGAGAATCAGCCCGCCAGCGATGCGCAATGTAGAGGACTGAAGGTTGAGGAAATCTAGTAGAGGTTTGCCAAAGAAGAGGAAAAACATCAGCACAAAAAGGGCGATGGCTAGCTCGCGGATGAGTATGCGGTGGCGTTTATCCTCAGGGCAGGACGCGAGTACGGAGTTGAAAACCGCAAGGTTTCCAAAAGGATCAAGTACGATGAACAGTGTGACTGCGATGCTGAGCATTAACTCCATAAGTAGGTTCTTACTTATTTTTTGCTCGGAGAGAAGGCAGTTTATGGGTTTTCTTGCGGCGCGTGAAATCCTTTTTGCTAGCTGCTAGGCCTAAGACCTTACCTGCCGCCATCGTGCCGGTCTGGGTGGGGTGCGTGCTGGCTGAATTCGAGGGCGGCGGCTGGGATGTGAAGCTGGCGGTGTGGACATTGATGGGCGCGGTGTGGATACAGATTGCGACGAATTTTTTTAACGATGCCATTGATGCTGATAAGGGAGCGGATACGGATGCGCGGTTAGGTCCTGTTAGGGCAACGGCGTCCGGCCAGCTATCGCGCCGCGTTGTCTATGGCGCGGCGGTGTTGTGTTTATTGGTGGCTGCTGTGTTTGGGTATCTGCTTTACGCGGAGCGTGGTTGGTCGATCATAGCGATTGGTATTCCATCGTTGTATTTGTGCTATGGGTACACGGGTGGGCCAGTGCCGCTGGCATACCGCGGGCTGGGTGAGTTGTTTGTGATTTTGTTCTTTGGCATCGTGGCGGTGGTGGGCACTTACTTCGTGCAAACGGGCAAGTGGGATAGCCATGCGGGCCAAATCGGGCTAGCGGTCGGGTGTTTATCGGCGGTGTTGATATCGATCAATAACCTGCGGGATGTTGATGAAGATAGGAGTAATCAAAAAAACACTCTGGCGGTAAAATGGGGGCGTAGAAATGCGCTGAAATTGCTGCTGATGATGACGCTGCTGCCGTATGGGATAGCCTTCTTGCGCTTAGTGGATGGGGCGGTGGATGCGGTGTGTTTTGCTCTGCCACTTGCCCTGGGCGTGTGGATCTGGGGGAGGGTGTCCAGCACGCCGCCGAGTGAAGTTTACAACCGCTACTTGGCACTCTCGGCGGTGCAGCTTATCTTGTTTGCGGGAGCAATTTATCTGTCCTACTTGTTTTGAAAAAGGAGATCCATTATTGCGATTACACGCTGCGCAGCAAGGCGGCGCTGAACGCCCGCTCGTCCCGGACTGCGCATTCGGGCGCGCTCATCCGAGTGAGCGATGGTGATGGTGTGGGATACGGCTGCCTCCACCCGTGGGTGGACTTGGGCGATCTTCCGTTGGTTGATTTGTTAGGTGTTTTACGTGATGGCGGCACAAGTCCGCTGGTGCGCGCAGCACTCGCCTGTGCCAAAGTGGACGGAGAGGCGCGCAGCCGTGGGGTGAGCTTGTTTGATGATCTAACCGTGCCGCAGAGTCACGCCACGGTGATGATGGATGAGGCAGCAGTGGATGAGGCGGTGACCGCGGGATTTGATTTGATCAAGCTAAAGATGGGGAGAGATCTTGAGGCGGAGCGGGAGTTTTTGATCACGCAGATCGGGCGCTATCCTTCCGTGCGTTGGAGGTTAGATTTCAATGGTGAAGGTGGAGAGCAGTGGGTGAGGAGTTTTCCGCGAGGTGTGTTAGAGAGGGTTGATTTTATTGAAGACCCCTGTGGTCATAATGATCCCTGCTGGCGGATTCTAACAGAAAAATATGGTGTGAGTGCGGCAGTGGATAGGAATGTAGAGCGTGGGCAGGGTGAGGCATCTGTGCTGGTCATTAAGCCAGCGGTAAACTTCGTGCAGCCTCTCTTGGAGCGCGCATACACTGAAAACTGGCGGGTGGTGATCACTAGCTACATGGATCATCCGTTGGGTCAGTGCTTTGCGGCATGGCGTGCTGGTGTGGCGGCGCGGGAGTTTCCGGGCACGGTGGGCACCTGCGGGCTGATGACGCATGGGTTGTTCGAGCCAGATGAATTCACCAAGGCTATGGCTTCACCTTCGCCGGAGTTCCACTCGCCTGCGGGGACGGGTCTTGGGTTTGATAATTTGTTAGAAAATTTACCATGGAAACCTCTCAGTTAACGAGCGAAGAATTCTGGCATGGTGCCCAGAGTTATGCCTTTGCGAACCCACGTGATACGGTGCAGGTGGAGGCGGCGTTATTGCTAGATGAATGGCTGGCGGAAAACCTGCCTGCGCATTTGTGCTTTGCCACCTCGGGGAGCACTGGTGAGGTGAAATGGGTGGCGGTTTCAAAGTCTGCGATGTTGGCCTCAGCGGAGGCGGTAAATGCGCATTTATCAGTTACGGAATCTGATAGATGGTTGCTAACCTTGCCAACGTTTCACGTGGGGGGGATGGGGATAGTGGCGCGGGCATTTTTGTCTGGCTCTCAAGTCACAGTTGCTAGTGGCTCGTGGAGCGCGGAGAAGTTTTTGCACAATGTGGATGGCTGCTCGCTGACGTCCATGGTGCCGACGCAGCTGAGTGACGTAGTGGCAGTGGGTGAAGCACCACCTAGATCCCTGCGAGGGGTGTTGATTGGTGGTGGGCGGTTAGATGATGCTCTCTATGAAGAAGCTGTGAGCCTTGGCTGGCCTGTTATGGAAACTTACGGGATGACGGAAGCCTGTTCACAGGTGGCAACGGCACAGGTGGGGGGCAGGGTGCTAGAGCCACTGCCGTGCTGGGAGCTTGATCTCATCGACGATCGCCTAGCGCTGCAAGGAAGCCCGCTTTTTTCTGGATACATCACACGTTTACATAATAACTGGGAGCTGAATACCGCCACCGATGATGGATGGTTTCTAACAAATGATCGTGTGCAAATAGAAGGCGGCACTCTTGAGGTGTTAGGGAGGGTGGACCGTTGTGTGAAAATTCTCGGAGAGCTGGTGAACTTGGATGCTGTCTGTCACGGGGAGGGGCGAGCAGTGATAGCGCTGCCGGATGCTCGCAAGGGGAGCCGCTTAGTTGCCTGCTATGAATCCAACGAGGTGATAGATATCAAAAAACACAACGCAGAATGCCCACCCTTACATCGTCTTGATGGTGGCTATGAGTTAGAAATACCAAGAAGCCCGCTGGGGAAAATCCGCTACCAACGGCTTGCCGAAATGGTGCTAGAGATCGAGGCTGGACTGTCCGGAGAGAGTTGATAAATTACCTCTCCCATGTTTGCCCTTGCTCCCGCTGTTCTGCGTATCACTTTTACATGCCTCTTGGCTTTTATTTTTCTAGGATGTTCCCCCTCCATGCTTGATTCCAATGGTCAACCTGATCCCGCACGCTTGCCAACGTCAAGCAATCCTGTTTTAGCCAAAGCTGGATTAATCCGCATCTCAGAAGTTGATCGCTCCATCGTGACGGATCTTCAGTATAAAGGGGCTACCACAATTTCTAAGCAACCGCTCTATCCGCAGAGATTCCCAGCTGTGCTGAAACCTGAAACCGCTGTAAGACTCAAGAGGGCCAATGACTTGGTGAAAGCGCACGGCATGAGAATCCTCGTCTGGGATGCGTATCGCCCGCCTAGCGCCCAAGACCAGCTCTGGCATGCATCAGGGCATAACGATACCTTTGTAGCAAACCCTAACAACGCACCCTCTCAGCACTCCTGCGGCACTGCGGTGGACGTAACATTAGTGACGGCATCAGGTAAGAGGGTAAAGATGCCAACGGGATTTGATTCCTTTTCTAAAGAGGCAGCATCCCGCTACCCTCACACTGACTCTGAGGTAAAGAAAAACCTATCTATCCTGCAAACGGCCATGCGCCAAGCTGGCTTCTATCCACTGCCCGCGGAGTGGTGGCACTACATCGATAAAAACTACAAAAAATACCCAGAGACAATCCCCCTCAGCTCTCTGAAAGGCAGCTACTAACAGCACCCTTGCTATGATCAAACCTCTCACCCTTCTGCTGGCATTAACACTATCTGGTTTCTGCCAAGTCACCCCTCTGATCAGCACTTATCTTGGCGATGGTCAGCGGAATTACTACGGCAATGCAGCACCATCAAACCTCCGGGTGAAATGGAAGCTAAACCTCGGTGGTGGCAACACCCGGATCGGTAGGCGGAGCGTTTATTGGAAGGGGGCGGGCTGGACGGGACAGCCACTCATCATTCGAGAAAACGGCCAGGAGTATCTCATCCAAGGCACGTTGGGGCATACGTTGAAAAAAATCCGAGCGCGTGATGGTCGTGTCATTTGGAGCACCAATGTAGGCGATGTCATTAAAGGCACGCCGACCTTTGCCGATACCGGCGCGAAGTCACCGAACCGCTACGTGCTCATCACCGGTAGCCGGATGGGTAAGGACTGTAACTTCGTGACGGGGCCAGCTTACTCCCTACATGGAATATCATACCAAACAGGTGGTGCGCTGTGGAAATACAGCTCTATCCGCACGAGCAGTAACAGCCGAGATGTGGATGCCTCTGCCTTGATGATCGGTAGTAAGGCATGTGTTCCGTTAGAAAATGGCTTTTTTACCATCCTGTCACCATCGGCTTCCAAAGCGAGAAAAGTGGACGGCGTAATGAGCCCAAAAATCTACCGCCAAACGCGCCTCTACCGCGAGGGTGATAGAGCACTCTACGGGCAGGAGCTGTCCTGTGAAGGGTCACCTACACTTTACCGTGGCCGCGCTTACGTGGCGGCAGGATGCGGTAGGGTGTATTCAGTATCCAGCGGCTTCGGCGGCGTTGGATGGTCTCTTGACGTCGGTGGTGATCTCAATAGCACTATGCCTCTAACAAACGACAGCCACCTCTTGTTAGGAATCGAAAAGCAATTTATATCCGGCCAAGGAGGCGTGATGAAAATTAAGCCGGGCGGCGGGGTAAAGTGGTTCTACCCAATGCCTAACAAGCGATTCTATGAGTGGGCCGGAGGCATGGTTGGCTCCGCAGCCGTGAATCACCGCACCGCTTCCTCCATTCCAAAAGACTACGCCTGTTTTGTAGGGGTGGATGGAGTGCTTACGGTGGTAAATCATAAAATGACCGATCCTAACAAAACCGCACTTGGGCCGAGAAAGAAAAAGCGTTTCCCGATGCCCCTAGTGCTTGATCAAGTAAAGCTGCCCAAGGGTTCAATCTCCACGCCTCTATTCGTGGATAACCGGATAGTGATCGGCTATGACAACGGCATGGACCTTTACGAAGTAAGCCGGGCAGGGAAGCTCAAGCGTCTTGCTAGACTCTCTGGGCCGATGTTTGATGCCACCCCCGTTGTTTGGAACCGCCGCATCTACGCCGGCTCCAAAAACGGATACCTATACTGCCTCGGTGACTGAGGGAGTTTACCAAGCTTTATTGGTAAGTAGGCTTCTGGTGCATGGTGAAGAACTTATTTGTCACCATCATGGAGTGTGGGTTGTTAGGGAATGGAGTGGAGTCTGGAGGGCGTGGCACGTTTCTGCCGATGGTGCTGTCTTCGGGCTGTGTGTATGAGATATTTACAGGTGTGCCAGTGCTCACTAGACGGAAAAATTTGGGTGAAACATTTTTGTGCATCCGCAAGCAACCATGCGATGCTGGGAACGGCTTCATCCAGCCAGTGTGGAATCCGTAAGCGCTCTTGAACTCGCACCAGTAAGGCATAGGAGTCCCCTTAAATGCCCAGCCAGAGGGTTTGCTCTTTAGGTAACATGGGCGCACTACACCATTCTTGATAGCATAACCGTGAGTGTTTGCGCGGCGATAATGCTCCTTTTTGTAAATGCGGAAGTTTCCACGAGGGGTAGGGTTCTTGGCCGTGCCGACGGTGACCGGCATCACGAGCAGCGGTTTGGACCCCTCCATGACGTAAGCCATGCGGTTTTTGAGAGAAACTTTTACCCGAACCTTCGAGCGGTTAGTTGGCAGGGTGGCAGGGAGGTTGTATGCCTCATAGCGAGCCTGCGCTCCAGAGCCACCAGAGGACGGAACATTTGAGCACGAGCTGAGGCTAAAACAGGCCGCCGCAGCCGCCAACAAAGGGAGTAGTAATCGGATATTCATAACGCCGCCTAAGGTGGCAAATGCATTAATCGAGAGCAAGGAAAAGATTATAGCACGATAGGGGTTCTTCCGATAGCACGCATTGTGTACGTTGCTAGTCCAGAGCAATCAGCGGTTAGAAATTGATTTCTATCCCGAACTTGATCGCCCTAGCGGGATCGGACGGCTTCCAGAATGGATGACATTTTGTCACGAGTGGTAAGCACTGACGGTGCCTCGTTGGATGTTTGGTATGAGTATGACGGCTTGACACGGCGCACGCTCAAGCGCATCTTGCTGGGCAATCATCAGGGAACTGTGGCATTTTATTACAACAGCGCATGGAAATGCATTGAGCAACGCAAGGCTGGCACCAGCGGCGCTACGGAGCAGTTTGTTTATGGAGTTAGAGGCCGCAATGATCTCATCCTGCGTGATCGGGACACCTCTGGCAACGGAACCATGGATGAAAGGCTGTATGCCCTGTGTGACGCCATGGGCAGTAAAACCGCTGTGACTGACACTGCGGGAGCCATAAAAGAGCGCTACGCCTACACCGCCTTCGGCCAGAGCCGCGTCATGGCGGCTGACTATTCTGCAAAAGCATCCAGCCAGTATGACTGGCAGATGAGATTTCACGGGGAAACCCGCGACCATGAGACGGGATACTACAACTACGGGTACAGATACTATGATACAGTTGTAGGGCGTTTCATTAACCGTGATCCTATCGGCGAACGAGGTGGGCTGAATGTTTATGCCTTTGTTAGAAATGATGGAATTGGTAAGGTCGATTATTTAGGTCTACAAATGACCCGATATAGATCGGGAAGTGCCAAAATTGATAGAACAGGAGCTTGGCTTAGACGCGTTGAAGGCGGTCGAACTACCGGAAGCTGGGAAACATCACTCAAGTTTGATGGGTCAAGAAAGAGTGGCCATTGCTGGCTTCTTAAAGTTTCAGGAAAGCTTTATGTAGAGATAATTATTGATCCTAATTCTACAGTAATAGATAACAATGGATATGGACCTGAAAAACATGAAAGACAACATGAAGAAATACACGCAATAAACTGGAATAATGCTAAAAAGGACATTGATCCTGTAGAGGGATATTATTGTTCAAAAGAATGTGCAGACCTTGCAAAAAGTTGGGCTCAGTGGATATATTCGTGGCATTCTCAAAATGCAGAAAGAGGCAACAAACTTTTTGATCACCACGCTTATGGGAACCGATTAGGCAGAGATGACTACAATAGTTTAGTGAATGATCATAATGCAGCGGTTAGGGCAATGAACGAATCATTGAGGCAAATCAAAATCCACAAGAAAAAACTAAATGAACTAAAATGTCGAGTATATACAAAATGTCCACTATAGGTTTAATGTTTGTCCTTTCATCTGCTTGTTCCTCAATCTGTACCTCAACAGGTGTGGCGAGGGACTATATAGATCCTTCTATGGGATATACTGAGAAACAGCAAAAAAAATTGCTGGAAATGGAGACGGAAAAACCTAACGATGTCTTGATAGACGGGGCACTGGCTCCAATACCTAAAAATGAATAACTCAACCAAAGCATCATCATAACCAGCGTGCCAACAATGAGTAAAAAACGAATGAATGGGGTTGATGCCTTTGGCTCCCTGCGGGCACGTCGCTTCGCTCCTGTCTATCCCCTAACGGGTATTCTTGTTACTCGGTCTGCTTACCAATACAGAGTGCCGACAAAGATAAACAAAACTCACGCCAAATCAGCCCGCCCCGTTTTTGCCATTGCTTCGTCATCAACACGTATCTTTTGATGTAACGCCTTTACCCTCGTTCCCCTCATGCCATGAGGTCTGCACCCAGCTCCTCTACCGGATGGAATGGAAAAAAGCCCTTGCGGGCAGGTCATTCACGCCTTTTGACTACCTTTCCCGATGGTCAGCCAGTGACCAGCCGCGTATTTCTAGCAGTTCTAAGAACCAGCAAAGGGTTACAGATCTCTCTGTAACCCTTTGATTATAAATGGTGCGCGAGGCGGGAATCGAACCCGCACCCGATTAACTCGGACTAGATCCTTAGTCTAGCGCGTCTACCAATTCCGCCACCCGCGCACAGGTGCCAAACGTAGAAACGTGGTGCGGGGAGGAAGTAGTGCCACCTCGCGTAAAAGGCAAGATAAGTTTTGAAAAAAAATCACTATCGCCTCCAGCGCTGCTGGATTTTAGTGCAAATTTAGGCTCATTTTCGCATCATACGCTTGCGGTATGCCTCATCGCGGAGCTTTTTCAGGTAATCCATGTACTCCATCCGGGCCTTATGATCAGGATCGAGATGGCGGTGGATAAACGGGTTGTTTTTCCCGTAAACAGACCACGGACCACGTGGCACACGCGCAAAGTCAATAAATCGCCAATGCACCTTCCCGTTAGATTTCATCCCTAAAAAATCACGCACTGAAGGTGAGATATCGATGCCGGCACCGTTGTTCTTGGTATTCTTTGGGCGTTGGTTCCCAAAGACATATTGCCAATCGTTTGTGGTGAACGGACCGCAATCTTCCCATTGTGCGTAGCAAACGCGGCGTCCGTACACGATCTGCACCCAGCGCCCTTTGCAAGAGGTTTTGCCGGGTCGTTTATCTCCTCGTCTCTTCCACCACGGTATCACGCGATGCGCTTCTGGTTTGTAAGTGGCGTGGTTGATGCAATCGTTGTAAGGGAGCGCGATGTAGAATGGATTGAGCTGGGGGACAAACGCCTTGGGCCGGTAGTTGATGCGGTTTGCGGGGTTGGGATCGTCAAATCCTCCAAAGTTTTTCTGCCACTGCGTGTCCCATGAGCTTGCGTGGTTAGGCGTGGGGTTTTTAGCGGTTGGCTCTTCGCCCACCCAGAACACAGTTGCTTGAATGTGCTTTTTCCACGGATATCTGATCGGCTGAAAGGCATTGGGTGGGGCAGTGGGCGTTTTTACCCTAGGCGCTGACTGCGCGGCCGAGGGGACTTGGCAAACTACGAGCAGCAATAGAATCAAACGGAGCATGGGAGAGGGGAGGGGTGCGATGTGTGTGGGCTGGTTTTAGAATCTGCGCAATGTTGTGTCAGCAAGAAAAGCATCATCTTTATCTGGGTGATCCAGGGTGTAGTGAATACCACGGGACTCCTTGCGGCGCAGCGCACAATCCACTACGAGCGAGGCGGTTGCAACCAGGTTTCTGAGTTCAAGCAGGTCAGAGGTGACGCGGTGCCCCCAGTAGAAATCCCGCACTTCACGGCGGAGGTTACTGAGGCGGTGTCCGGCGCGTTCTAACCGATTAGTGGTTCTAACAATGGATACGTAGTCCCACATCAGGCGGCGGATTTCATCCCAATTATGGTAGATGACCACCTGTTCATCGGGAGGAGCGGTGTCTCCGTGTTCCCAAGCGGGGATTGCTGGTGCTTCGGGTGAAGGTTTATCCAGAGGGAAAAGGCGGAGGATTTCTTTGATTGATCGGCGTGCCATGACGTTGCCTTCTAACAAGGAGTTAGATGCTAGGCGGTTTGCACCATGGAGGCCAGTGCAGGCGACTTCGCCGATGGCAAACAGCCCGCGTATATCCGTCCTGCCGTTGATGTCCGTAACCGCGCCCCCGCATTGATAGTGGGCAGCGGGAACGACGGGGATGGGCTCTTGTTCGCAATCGTGGCCGAACTCTAACAAGGTGTTGTAGATGTGTGGGAACCTCTCTTGCATGAACCCTTTAGGCTTGTGGGTGACATCGAGGTAAACGCACTGCGCTCCAGTTTTTTTGATCTCATGGTCAATAGCGCGCGCAACGATATCACGCGGCGCGAGCGACTTGCGTTTGTCATATTTTTCCATGAATTCAGTGCCTTCGTGATCACGGAGAATGCCACCTTCACCACGCACGGCTTCGGAAACGAGAAACGACCGCGCCTTGGCACCCGTCGCGGATGGGTTGTAGAAACACGTTGGGTGAAACTGCACAAACTCCATGTTGGCAACCCTAGCTCCGGCACGCCAAGCCATCGCCACGCCGTCTCCCGTAGAGCTATCCGGGTTCGTGGTGTAGAGATAAACTTTTCCGCAGCCGCCAGTGGCAAGCACCACTCGATCTGAGCGGAAAATCTCCACTTTGCCTGTCTTCTCCACCAGTGCATAAGCACCGAGGACGCGATCCTCTGAGACCATGCCAAGTTTCCCGCTCGTAATGAGATCAATGGCGAAGTGCTCTTCTAACAATCTGATATTGCTATTCTGGCGTGCAGTTTCTAACAGAGACTCCGCGATTTCCCGCCCCGTGGTATCTTTTGCATGCAGAATTCTGCGGTGACTATGGCCGCCCTCCTTCCCTAGCGAGTAACCTTCTGATTCTTTGTCAAACTCGACACCGCATGAGACGAGCTCCTCGATGGTCTCGGCCCCTTCAGCGAGGATTTGGCGCACGGCTTGCTCATTGCAGAGTCCTGCCCCAGCATCCAATGTATCTTCCACATGGCTCTCTACGCTGTCTCCTTTCTCTCGCAGTTCCTTGGGTAAAACACTGGAGATACCCCCCTGCGCCCAAGCCGTATTAGACTCCATCGCCTTTCCTTTGGTAAGCACGGTGACCGTGCCATGTTCGGCAGCCCGGATGGCGAACGATAACCCCGCCACACCACAACCGATCACTAGAAAGTCGCTCTGCATCTCCTGCGTCATAGGTGCGTAAGTTTAGAGAAATCATCCGATCTGTCCAGCATGACTACAGGGTGTCATGTTTTGATATTGTAAAATTATCAGAATACGAAATAACAAGCAGTCGTTTGCGTATAAACCATTTCACTTATGAACTATAAACATCTGCTGCTAACAGCACTTCTCCCTGCCGCTATACTTCCCTCCTCTGTCATAGCTGCGGAAACAGCCCGTTACATCCGCATCGAGCTGCCAGGCAATAACCGCATCCTCACGCTTGCGGAAGTAGAGGTGATAAGCGGTGGTAAGAACGTCGCCCGCTCGGGGAAAACATCCCAGTCCAGCAGCAATAGCGGTGATAACTCAGCAAAAGCAATCGATGGAAATAAATCACCTAAATACACCAATGGTGGCCAGACGCACACGTCAGAATCCAAGAAGGCAAAACGCAACCCGTGGTGGCAGCTTGATCTCGGCAAGGAAGTCTCTATTGATAAAGTCAGTATCTGGAATCGCGGCGAGGGGTTCTCTAAGCGACTCGATGGTTTTACGCTCACATTGTTAGACTCCGATAAAAAACCTGTCTTCACTCGCAAAAAAATAGCCGCCCCCGCAGGCTCAATCCACGTCACTCTCAAAGGGAAAAAAGGTAAGCTCGCCTTCGTCGGTGAAAACGGCAAGAAAGTAGAGGTAGCTCAGGACGTAGAAGTCCCAGACGGCTACCGCGATCCTAAAACTTTCACCTTTAAGAAAAACGACACCGTTGTCATCGTCGGAAACGGCCTCGCTGATCGCATGCAGCACCACGGCTGGACGGAAACTCTCATCCAATCCCAAGCGAAGTCGCTCAGCCTTAGCTTCCGCAACATGGGCGTCAGTGGAGACCGCATCACCAAGCGCCCACGCTCGAAAGGTTTCATGCCAGAGGCCCAATACCTCCGCCACATCAAGCCCGATGTCATCTTCGCCATGTTCGGTTGGAATGAATCCTTCGATGTCAAGCCGAGCGACTACCAAGCGCAGCTCGTCGCGATGGTAGCCAAGTATCGCGCCATGCAGCCTAACGGGAAAACCTTCCCCCGTATCGTGCTCTTCAGCCCAATCGCTTTTGAAAACCTCAATGACCCCAATCTCCCCAAAGGCGCAGCACACAACAAACGCCTTGCCGCGATCACTGAGGCCACACGCCTCGCCGCGGAGCAAGCCGGCGTGACATTTATCGATCTCTTCCATCCGATGTTAGAGCGTTATTCTGCCAGCAAAGCACCACTCACGATCAATGGTATTCACCTGAATGAAGAGGGTAACAAACACCTCGGCGAAGTCATTGCCAGTGCCATCGCCAAAGACAAAATCACCGCCAGCCCATCGCACGCGAAGCTCCGCACAGATGTAAAAGATAAAAACCTCCACTGGCACCACCGCTACCGCGCCGTTGATGGCAATGACATCTGGGGTGGCCGCTCAACACTCAGCTTCGTCAATGGTCAGACCAATGCCACCGTTCTCCAGAAAGAGCTCCTCATGCTCGATGTAATGACCGCTAACCGTGATCAAAAAGTATGGGCAACTTCTAACGGGAAAACCTACACCGTCAATGACGCAAACGTGCCCAAGCCCGTGCCCGTCATCTCTAACGTAGGTGGAGGCTCCCGCTCATCTAACAAGATGAAGGAAGGAAACCTCAACTACCTCTCAGGCGAGGAAGGTCTCAAGAAACTACACCACCCTAAGGACTTCAAAGTAAACCTCTTTGCCTCTGAAAAAGAATTCCCACAGCTCGTCAATCCCGTGCAAATGCAGGTGGATGCTAAAGGCCGCGTATGGGCCGCCGTCTGGCCAACCTATCCCAAGTGGGAGCCGAAAAAAGAAATGGGCGATGCACTCATGATTTTTGAAGATACCAATGGCGATGGCAAAGCAGACAAAGCCAAGGAGTTCGCCAAAGTGCACTGCCCGTTAGGTTTTGAATTCTGGAATGGGGGCGTGCTCGTCACCACCCAGCCAGACCTCATCTTCCTCAAGGATACCGATGGAGATGATGTGGCGGATGTTAGAATAGTCATGCTACAAGGCTTTGGCTCATCAGACACCCACCACGCGGCAAACAACCTGATCCTTGGCCCAGGAGGCGGCCTTTACTGGCAGAGTGGTGTTTTCCTCGTGCATAACCACGAGCACCCATGGGGCACTTCCCTACAGGCTGGCGCATCCGCGATGTATCGCTTTGACCCCCGCCGCCACACCGTAGCATTCCACGCAGGAAACTCTCCCAACCCGCACGGCATCTCGTTTGATTATTGGGGATACCATCTCGCCAACGATGGCACAGGTGGCCGCTCCTACCAAGTGCGCCCGCATGGTAAAGGCTTCAGAATGTTCCCACTGGTGAAAAAAGAGGTCCGCCCCGTCGCCGCAGATGCGGTGATATCCAGTGCCAACTTCCCCGATGAAATGCAGCAAGACTTCTTTGTCTGTAACACCATCGGCTACCTCGGCCTCAAGCGTTACAAAATCCACCGCGAAGGTTTCCCCGAGAAAAAATACAAGTTCGGTGAGCTCTGGGGAACCCCCACAGAAGACTTCCTCCGCAGTGATGACAAAAACTTCCGCCCTACCGATGCCGTATTCGGTCAAGACGGTGCGCTTTATGTTTCCGATTGGCACAACGTTATCATTGGCCACATGCAGCATAACATTCGTGACCCTCATCGCGATCACAAACACGGCCGCATTTACCGCATGGTTTACACCAAAAAGCCACTGCAGAAACCAGTGAAAATCGCCAGCGCCAGCATCGGTGAATTACTCAAAAACCTTGAGCACCCGATCAACGGCATCCGCCACCGCACCCGCGTGGAGCTCTCATCACGCCCCACCGCAGAAGTCATCGCCGCCTGTGAAAAATGGATGGCAAACTTTGATGGTAAATCAGAAAAAGACGCCCACCACCTGCTCGAAGCCCTCTGGCTACACCAGCAGCACAATGTGCGTAACAAGAAATTGTTAGAGGTTGTGCTGAGCTCTCCGTCACAGCACGCGCGCATTGCCGCAGCCACTGTGAAACATCACTGGGAAGTAGCAGATCCCGCTAAGGGCGCGATTGAGATTGAGAAGGAAGAAGAGTTCGCCGTCACTCCGGGTGGTGTCAAAAAAGACGGGCCGAACCTCACAGAGGTGCGCATTAATACCGTGGTGGAGAAGCTCAAATTCGATGTGAAAACCTTCAGCGTCAAAGCGGGTAAAAAAGTAAAACTCACATTTGTTAACCCAGATGCACTACCACACAACATTGTGATCGTTAAGCCCGGTACGGCCGATAAGGTAGCTGCCGCAGCCATCGCCATGGGAGCTGATGGATTCAAAAAGGAATTCATCCCCAAGACAGATGACATCCTGCATCACTCCAAGATGTTAGAGCGCCGCCAGACAGAGATCATGGAGTTCACCGCGCCCACCAAGGCGGGCACCTATCAGTTTATCTGCACCTTCCCAGGCCACGCCCAGATCATGCGCGGCACCATGATCGTGAAGTAATACCAACTCACGGCTGGCACCACACTAGCCTAACAGAATCAAGCCGAAGCCTAGCCTTGGAAATAGCCTGATGCAGGGCGTCTCGTTGGTTTCTCAGGTCAGCGATTTCCTGCTCGCTGATGTGATCATTAATCTCCCCGAGGGCGACCAAACGATCAATCTCCGCGCCAAGCTTGGCATCAGATTCTTGCACCGCAGCATCGATGACGCTCTGCACTTGCTGGTTTGCCAATGCTCGGCATTTCTCCACCATCATCGGCAGGATGTTTCGGCGGAAGGCGTCTTGATCTAGCAGCTTGTGAATACTCCCCGCACGCAGAACATCCGCAGTGATGCGGCGTTGCTGTGATTGATCCTCTCCCGTGTGGTCCACTTGCACTCGGATAGGCGTGGTAGGTAGAAATCGATCACTATGAAGATGCGGAGGTGCCACACACTCTAACACCGCAAAAGTTTCTAACAGAATACCTTTGCTCGGTGCCCCTTCCCACACGCCAAACGCTGCGTTGCCGGCCTCAGAGGTAAGCAGTAGCTCAAGTGCCGCACGCGCCACCGGATGATCCCAGCTCATAAATGAACAATCTTCCCGCGAAAGCGCACGGGTGCGATCAAAGGTGCAGTTCAAGCCATCGTCAGGCAGCGCAGGAAAGGCGTCCGTGATCAAGTGCCCCGGCAGGAGTAAGTAGGACCTATCCACCAGCTCCTCCACATGCAGCCCAAAGTGATCCCACAGCCTCAGTAGAAACTCTTCTGACGTCTTGCAATGATCCAGCTCTGCCATCGCTGAGATGGTTTCTTTTGCTTTCTCTGGGCGCGATGAATTTAATTCTAACAATCTATCATAGCCACGTTCTAGCTGCTTGGAAACCTTCTGCCGGCTCTCTTGCGAGCGCGTTATGAAGGCAGCAAGATCATCGCACGATTCCGGAACCCCACCAAGATCACGGATGATTTCTGTAGCACCGTGTAAGCTATGCTCAAAGGCATCAAGCCCCTCATGATACCAGCGGGCGAGGAACTCACCACGAGTTCCTGGCTCGTATGGCACGTGGATGTTGATGGTTTCCGTCTGGCCAATCCGGTCCAGCCTGCCAATCCGTTGCTCTAACAATTCTGGGTCATCGGGTAAATCAAACAACACCAAGTGATGGGCAAACTGGAAGTTCCGCCCCTCACTCCCTATCTCGGAGCAGATCAGAATCCGCGCGCCATCGTCCTCTGAGAAATAAGCCGCAGAGCGATCACGCTGGAGCAATGTCATCCCTTCATGGAAGTGGCCACAGTTCACATTGATGAGCTGCTGGAGCTTCTCTGAGATTTCTTCAGCCAGCTCACGGGTGCGGCAAATCAAGAGCACCTTGGCCTCACCAAGATCCTTGAGAAGTTTTACCAGCCAAGTCATTTTATCCTCAGCGAGTGCTGTGATGTGTGCCTTGCGTGTGGGGAATCCACTCAAGGCGGCACGCGTATTGCGGAACATTACCCGGCCCGTTCCAAAGGCATCCAATAGCTCACGCACCAGCGGCTCACGGGCAGATTCATCACCCGCATCAAGCGCTAGGCAGTGATTATGCACCCGCTCGGATTGCGCTGTAAATAAGGCGCGGTCCTCCGCGCTTAATGCTTTCCCGCTGAGGAGCCTCCCCACAGCGTTAGCCACAGATTCATACTGCTCAGCCTCCTGTTGGAACTCTTGTAAATCAACGTAGCGATCAGGATCTAACAACCTTAAGCGAGCAAAGTGCCCCTCCGCACCAAGCTGCCTTGGTGTGGCTGTTAGAAGCAATAGACCTTCCGTTTTACGCGCGAGCTTCTCCACCATCTGATAGGCCGCGCCAGCCTCCTGCGCGGACCACTCAAGGTGGTGTGCCTCATCCACGATCAGCATATCCCAACCAGCAGCGAGAGCCTGCTCGGCGCGCTCATGGTTGTCCGCCAAAAAATCCACCGAGGTGAGCACCAGTTGGCTATCGAGAAACGGATTGCCGCCCTCGTCGCCATGCTCAATGGACTGGCAACGCTCCTCGTCAAACAGACTGAAAAGCAAATTAAAACGGCGAAGTAGCTCAACAAACCATTGATGAAGCAGCGGCTCTGGCACAAGGATCAGCACCCGATCAGCCCTGCCCGTCAGGTGCAGCCTGTGCATGATCAAACACGCCTCAATGGTTTTGCCCAAGCCCACCTCATCGGCTAGTAGGACTCTTGGAGTTAACCGGGAGGAAACTTCCCCCGCGATGTAAATTTGATGTGGAATGAGGTCCACCCGCGCTCCGACAAATCCACGGACTGGCGATTTCATTACCTCGCACTGCCTTGCTAGGGCATCCACGCGTAAATCATACGTCCTCAGATCATCTACGCGGCCACCTAGTAGGCGGTCCTCGGGGCGGCTGAAGCTCATCGTGTCTGACAGTCTTGCTTCATCGATTTTGCGTTCACCGCAGCGGTAAACCAGCAGGCCATCGTTTTCGATCACCTCGTCCACCTCCAGCTCCTCGCCGTCGTGGGTTTCTAACATTTCGCCAGCTTTCATTGCCACACGGCGCAATGGGGCGCTGCCTAGGGCATATTGCCGTTGTTCGTTTGCGGCTGGAAACATAATCTCCACCCGCTTAAATTCCACCTTGAGCATGATGCCGAGGCCGAGCTCAGGTTCGGTTTCACTAATCCAGCGTTGTCCGGGGGAAATGGTAAGCGTGTCAGGCATGAGCGCACGCTAATTGAGCAACCGCTCACTGTCCAATGTGATTCAAAATCATTTTGCAAACGAAACCACGGCTTTCATATATCGCATCCCTCGGTAAGGAGGTAGGGTCGCTTTGTTCCGCGAGGTTACTTGAAGTATTTTAGTAATCTCGCACGCTCGGTATCTGTTAGATTAGCGTTGTCTATGGCGGAGCGAGCCTTTTCTGGCTCTCTGTGTTTCCATTGGCTGATGACTTGCCGCAGCCTGTCTATTCTAGATTGATCTTTGCTGATGGTGTTTGCCCAGCTAAATGCAGTTTCAGGATCTCTATCGTCGAGGACGCTGACTAAGGACGCCACACCGCTGTCGCGCGTATCTCCATCAGGAAACGTATCAAGCCATTTGCCAGCTTGGTCAGAATCTCGTTTCACCCAGTTGGATATCAGAGATTTTACAGCAGCGGATTGTACTTCACCATCTGGTAAATTGTTGACCCATACTGAGGCTGCGGCGGGGTCAATATTTCCCCATGTGCTGGCCACACTGCTGGCTGTAGAGGTATAGTTGCTAAGACCTGCATCTCCATTATTCATGAGATCGTTGAGTAATTGGCCTGCTCGCTCTGGGTTTTGAGAAGCTATTGATGGGACTATTGTTTGCAGTGCGCGTTTTTGATCCTCCGCTGGAAGTTTGTTTGCCCATGCTAGAGCCGCGTCTGGGTCTCTTTGACCCCAATTTTTTGCGGTATAAGAAATGATGTGATTCCGATGTTTTTCATTTTTTATGGAATCGAGGTAGCTAGCTGCAAGCTCTGGATCCTGCGAACTAATGGTAGATATAACACTCCTTAGGTGATCGGAGCTACTGCCGGTGGTGGTTTTCTGCAAGGCTAACTGCATTGCCTTTTCGGGTTCATTTTTTGCAATGTTAGAAAGTATCGAGCTGTAATAGTGTGCATTAACTGGGCTGTAGGGTAGTTGCTCATAAATTTCTAATGCTCGGTTGGGATTTTTGTATGAAAGACTCTGCATGAGATTGGAGAGAATGGTGTTACGATCTTTCTCAGAAAAATTACTGAGGGTTTGATTTGTTTCGGTTTCTGACTGATTGTCGAGCTGCGTGGCTATTTGGTGTAGTGCAATATCGCGCAATTCCCCATGGGGTAATTTGGCGGATAAACTCTGTAGTTGTTTAATATCATAGCTTACGGGTAGATGGTCGTAATGCCTATTTCTTCTCCCAGTAGAATACCCGGTGGCTTTCCCAAGAATTGCACGTAAGGCGGCATACTGGTCTCCTTTGTTAGGCAGAGCCATGATTGTATCGATCGTTGTGTTAAAATCGTTTTTTGCCATGATTTTATAAATTTGTGCGAGACTTTGTTGGCGGAGGTTGGCCGGTAGAGAATCGAGCATGCTCATGGCTTCTTGTGGGTTTTTGTTGGAACTCGCGACGATGATTGATGACATCGCGGAGTTTCTGTCCGTGGTATTATCGAGGCTCTGAGCCCACTCCATGGCCGCGGCTGGGTCCTTGCTTGCCCAGGTGAACGCTATTTGTGGAAAAGCCTGCTTTTGTAGTGGAGGTGCAAGCTTGCTAATCCGCGCAATTGCAGCAGCTGGGTCTTCTTCTGCCCATTGCGCGGCAACGTCATATATGTTCATTGACCTCACAAGACTTGGGTTTGATAACACTGTATTGATCCATAAATCTGGATCTGTTTTTGCAACAAAGCGAAGAATTGTAACTTGAGCGCTCTGTGCGATGCTATGCTCACGAAGTTTTTTAGCCTCGTTGAGAGCATAGGAGGGGTCGTTGCGTGCAATGGTGTTGAGTACAGTGATTAGAGCACTGAATTTTAGAGCTTGGCTACAAGATTTGGCAAAACTCAAGGAGGCGCGGGGGTTAACCTCTGCCCATCGGGCAAAAATCTGCATAGTCTCATGATGGAAGTTTCTGTTAGGATCGGCAGATTTTATGTTGTCTAAATCAACAGCGAGGTTCTCTAGTTCTTTACTGCTCATGCGCGATAGGGCAATTTGTATGGAGCCAACTCCCATACTGCCGCCGTCCTTCATTATATCAGTGAGATGGGAGATGGATCGAACCGCTTCCTGGCCAGCCCCAGGTGTGGAAACTCCAGTGGGAGCAGATTTGCCGTGTCCAGTGCCACTTTGAGAGCGTGAAGGGCGAGGTGTTTTGGATCGCTTAGCTGGTTCTGCGCTGGCATTAGCACTGGCACTATCGGGTGAGCTGACCCGTCCAGACCAAAAAGCAATTGTTAGGCCTGTAAGGCAAATCGCTACTTTGAGAGGAGCTGAAAGAGAATTCATTCTGGCACACTGCCCGATCTTTCAGGAAAATCCAGCTGGATTTTTGGTGTGATCTACCAGGGCGACCAAGCTAGGGCGCGGTCCGCGCAGGCATGGGAATATAAAGGGAGATACTTAGTAGCTGGTAGCGAGTAGCAGGTAGCCGTAAGCGAGACAGCAGTATCAAAACAAGAAGCTTGACCACGTGCTTGCAGCTACACGCTATCTGCTACAGATGGCTGATTCCATGACGGCTACAGCTATTCATTCAACTTCCACCCCTAGCTTGGTCCCCCTGTGTGATCTACTGCTTGCTGGTAGCTCTGCCTTTGGTGAAATACCAAGCCCCTAATAGTGCGGCGAGGATCAGGCACACCCAGATGCGCCAGAGGTGGTCTTCTCTGGTGTGGCGGTTGACTGCGGTGGCGAGAGTTCCCGCTGGCATTTCGCTGGTGCCGCATTCTGAGAAGTCAGCCTCGCGGGTGTCTGCAAAGTAGTTGGCGGCTGTTAGGAGTGCTGTTTCTCCTTGTTTGATAGTGAAGAAACCGGGCGTCTCAGGCGCAATTAGCGCGCGTGGGTTAGGCTCTGATTTTTCTAACACATCCCCGTTGATGGCGAGGGAGGTGAACTCCAGAGGCTTGGCTTCCTGACCAGTGCGGCGGGTGATTTCTAGTGGTTCTGAGGTTTCTGTGATGCGGGATTCAGGTGCTACTTTTTCTTTTCTCAGCTGCTCGCAGAACCTAAGCAGAAGCACGGCGGTGGCGGGTTGTTTAAGGGCATTTGATTGGAGCACATCAAAGTTGAAAATAAGCGCCTTGTTTCCGCTTGCGGGGTGCTGGCGGAGGTAGATGAGGGCGCGGTTGCCTTGCCAGAGAAGCACTTGGTCTGATTGATCGTGCGGGATGGATGGATTAGCACGGACGAGGAGGGTTTGCCAATTCAGCCCGTCCATTAGCGGGTGCTTGGTGACGACGATGCCGCCGGTTAGATAAGGTCGGGTTTTTGCCATATCGCGAGAGAATACCAGCAGGTGGTTGTTCACGGGTGTGGTTTCGCTATGGGTGATGAGGAGATCTATGTTTTTGTTAGATGGCTTCAGGTTAGGGAAGCTGGAGATCATTTTCTCGCTGATACTCGAAGTTTCCTTGGGGAGGGTTGAGTGAACGATGAGTGGCTTGGGGGCGGGGCGGACTAGCGGTAAGGTATCGTCCAAGGTGAAGCTGTCTTTGGCTAATTCAATCTGGCAGCGCGGTGAGTCAGCGGGGAAAACTCCTTGTAGGGTGGTAAGTCTTCCGGCTTGGATGGTGATGCTCTGTGGGCTGCTTTTTGCTTTTTCTGTGACGAGGTGCCAGGTGCGCGTTTGAGCGCTATCTGAGTAGTTCCTCACCATGGCGCGCCAGATGAGGTTCTCTCCATCACGGGTGAAGCTTACTCCGGTGAAGCCGCAGTTGTCTGTGGTTTCGCCGATGGCGATGTGTGAGGCGTTGAAGGGGAGGTGGGATTCCGTAGGGATATCGGTGATGTAGGAGATAGCGCCCTCGCCGCCTACTAGGCTGCGCGCTACACGTAGGGTGTGTGATGGATCGGTGGAGCCAGAGGTGGGTTGCCATTTTTCCAGAGACTTGAGCATATCGTCGATGGATGTGCCTTGGAAAATTTTTGGTTTGTTAGGGTCTGATTCCATTAGCCAGAGTTCCACGTTGGCGGCGTTCCCTTGAAGGCGCGGGATTTCTAACTTGAGTGCGGCGGGGAGTTTCTCCTTGGCTACCTGCATGGATGCGGAGCTGTCTAGCACGATGGCTATGCGCTGGGTGGAGCGGGCTTTCACGTAGCGTGGCTGCACCAGAAGCCATGTGGCGAGTAATACGGCGATGATCTGGAGCCACAGTGGTACGGAGTTCACCAAGCGATCAAACCTTCTGCCGCTGGTGGATTCCCGTTGTGTCTGGCGCAGTAGAAAAAGGGTGCTGATGGTTTCCACCTTCGCGCGCCGTTGCAGGAAGTGGATCAGCACAATGACCGGAACGCCAGCGAGCGCCCAGAAGCCATACGGGTTTGTTAGGATGAAGTTAATGGATTACGGAGTGAGTGGTTAGGTGATGACAAGTGCGCCAGCTTGTAACGCTTCCTCGTTCAGTGCGGTGAGGAGATCATCATCTGCGCAGACGCGGGCGAGGGGGGCGGCGAAGCGTTTGGCACTGGAGTGCCAGCGGGTGAAGTGCTCTGCGTAGGCTTTTTTGTAGAGCTTGAGGGTGGATTTTTCTATCCGGTGCGGGTGGTTGTCCTCCGCTTCAGCATCGATGAACTCGTAGTTGCCCTGCCATGCTGGATTGGCTTCAGATTTTAGAAACGGGCAAAGTAAGATCGGCTTTCCCTGCTGCTGGGTGAGTAGGCGCAGTGCGTGAGTGGGGTCTCCCTCGTAGAGGAGGTCTGAAATCATTACCCGGATGGCATTGCCCCTCATTTGGATGAGATCAAGCCGGGGGGCGGCAGATGGCTCAGTGGGTTTCATGTTTTGAATGGTCTCTAACCATCGGTGGCTGGTGATGGCATCGAGCGGTAACACTTGATGGGCATCCCCGCGTAGCAGATGCACGGAGCAGGCGGCACCAGCCTGGATGGCGGAGATTGCGGCAAAGTAGAAGGTTTCCGCCGTGCGGGCGGCTTTGATGGGATCAAAGAACATGGACTCTGAGGCATCAAGGATGATATCGATGACAGGGCGCACTTCCTCGCGGTAGAGCTTCATGGAGTAGTTGCCGGTGCGGGCGTAGGCCTGCCAGTTGATGTGGCGTGGGTCGTCTCCTGGCATGTAGGCGCGGTGGTCTTGGAAATCAATAGATGAGCCAGTACCAGCACCTTGAAACTCCCCTGCCATGCCGCGCCATACTTGAGTGCGTAGCGGTAGGGTGAGTCTCTCTGCGCAGACGCTGGCCTGCGTGTAGAGCTTATTGAGCTCATCGTGGGTCATTGCAGGTTTTTAGATTACAGGTGGTGCGGGGTCAGGTGCAGCATCAGGTTCGGTGAGTGATTTCTCGGTGCTTGCCATGTGTTTCCATGAGGAGCCTGTGGTGGTGGCTGCGAGTAGGGCGTAAAAACCTAACAGACCATAGGAGAGGTTGGTGATGGCGTCTTCAGAGAAGTGATTGTTATCGAGTAGCTGGATGAAGCTCGTAGGTATCCAACAGAAGTAGTGGATAATATGGAGCCCATGGGTGAACTCTTCCACGGCAAAAATAATGATGACAATGAGAAACTGCGCGATGCCAAAGAGCAGGAAAAGTGCAAAGCGATACTCACGTTTTCCAGCGAGGAATCGGGTGAGGGCTAGCGACATAAAACAGGTGGCAAAAATGCTATTGAGCGTCACGATAAATTCATGGTCAACGTGCGCTCCGTTTAACTCATAGAGAAAAATAATACCGTGGAGTAAGCCGTAAAGCATCAGGGTAAAGATAAGCCCAGATGCCCATCCGGGGTAGAGGAAGCGGCCTGCTATTTTACCAAGAATGCCTTTTCTAACAAAGGGGGCGACCACTGGAGGCACAAGCTGGGGGTTCTCAGTGAGTGAAATAATACTGACGGGGAGGCAGAGCATGATGCCAATGATGATGGCTCCCTCGTGCGGCACCTCTCCGAAGTAGAAGGCAAGGAGGGTGATTACAATGAGGGCAAGGCTAACCGCGCGGCGCATCGTGGCGCGGTTCTCAGCGATCGGTGCAATCATTGATGTGCCGAGGTCTAACAACATCCAGGTGGTGTAGATGCAGCCAACGGCAAACCCGAGATAGACGAGCTTATCTGATGTCTCATAGAGGCCAAACATCTGCACGAATTCTGGATAGATATGGCGTCCTTCCTCAACCAGCCCGCCCCAGATCATGCCGAAGACAAGCACCGCGCCAGCTAACGGCACGAGCACGCGGAGGACGATAGAGTTTGTGCCGCTCATGCCCACGGTGAAGGCGGTGAAGGCACAGGAAATAAGAAAGACGGTAAACATCATCAGAATCTCGGCAAACAACTGCATGTCACCAAAGAAATACCTCAAGATCAGGTAGGGGATGATGGCCGTGAGGATGAGCGCGGATTGGCTGATGATGCTGACCCATTTCCCGAAGGCGATACGCCAGGCGCTGAGCCTTGTTAGGCAGAGCAGATCGATGGTGTTCCCTTTGATTTCAGATGATAGAGCGGGGATGCCGCGTAGTGGCTGGATCACCAGCACGGCTACCGAGAAGAAAAAGAAAATGATGCGCGAGATGAGGTTTCCTGCATTTTCATAAGAAGCCGCAGCCGCTGTGGTGAGCAGAATCAGTGCGAGAGCTGCCTGGATGGCGATAAAAAGAATAACAAAGCTAACACCGCGCAGCCCTTGGCGCAGCTCCTTCACCACCATCGGGTTCACCTTATCAGGGAAATCTGTAATGTGCTTAATCTCTGCCGCCATCTGGTGAGATTATGTTAGCAAATTTCAAAAGATGCAAGTGTGACGTTGGTTGCATTGGGGCAACATGGACACTGGCTGCGTTGGCTACGGCTCCTCTGTGACGCGTAGAAAGGAGTCTGTGCGGGTGTTGTTTCTTGGGTCCTGGTCTCCGGCGGGGTTTTGCACGGATGAGTTCACGTGGATGGCACTGCCATCGTATGGGAGGGCAACGGGCACTTTGTAGGTGGCGATGGCACCGGGGGCGAGGCTGCTGATGTTGATGGATTCTGTGCCAGTGGGGCTGTTAATCGTCAGCGGGCTATTGATGAGTGGCTCGGTGCCTTGGTTCTGCACGGTGACCCAGACGTATGGGAGTGAGGATGGCTCTGTGGGAGGCACTAGGACTTGGCTGGCGATGGCAACATCGTAAACACCGGGCGTGCCACTCTCCATGACGCGTCCTATGTCCAGGACGCCTTGCCCGTAGTCGGGGTCCGTGCCTGGGAGGCCAGCTTCATTGGTGGTGTTGATCACGAGGTCAGCCGCTTGCTGTGCGGTGAGGTTTGGGTTTTCAGACATGGTAGCGGCTATTGCGCCACTCACAAAGGGAGCACTCGCAGAAGTTCCTGTGAACTGCGTGAGGAGATCATCGCCCCATGCTGCGTTGACTTGGTAGCCGGGTGCGGTGATGCCGATTTGGTCACCGCTGTTAGAGAAGTCAAGGTGGTCGCCATTGCCTTCCACGGCACCAACGGCAATCACGCCATCGTAGGCGGCGGGGTAGGAAACGGAGTTGATTCCCTCGTTTCCGGAAGACGCCACGATGACGGCTCCGTTTTCCTGCGCATACTTCACAGCATTAGCGACAACGTTGCTGTTACCCTGTGAGCCCATTGATATATTGATCACTTGTGCGCCACCGTCCACGGCTTGGATGATGCCCTCGGCGAGGGTGAGGGAGTCTGAGTAGCCAGTCTCATCTGAGATGCGGATGGAGAGGATGTCTGATGCGGGTGCTACACCGGGCGTCTGTGAGTGATCGCCAGAGATGATGGATGCCACTGCTGTGCCGTGCCCTAGCTGTGCGGTATCTGCGGGCAGTTCTGTTAGGGCGAGCTGGGTGAGGTTTCCTTTACCCTCGGCAAAGGCGATGTGGTTATTCACTCCGGAATCAAGGACGGCCACGGTGATGCCCTTTCCCCACTGTGAGTTATCGCTTGTGATGCCGAGCCATGAGAGAGCATCATTGCCAAAGCCCACGGCATCTGCCTGCGCGGAGCCTTGCTGTGGTGGGGCTGGGATGGAAACAATGTAGTTATAGCCGAGCTCAGCGCCATCGATGTCTGATAGATTGCTGTTGCTGCCGAAACCAATTCTGGCGGTGCGGAGGCGATCTGATTTTCCGAGAAGCTTGAGGCCGCGATCCGCAAGTGAGGCGAGAAAATTCCGGTAGTCTTCCTCGTTTTCAAAGCTGACTAGTCGCTCGTTCTTGCGTGTGCCAGCGGGCTCTTCACCGAGATCGTATTGCTGCTTGATGTGATCGGTGTTTCTCCGGGTGGATTTGTTAGCAGGAGCTGAGTGGGATGGGCGTGCTGTATCCGTTGAAGAAGATGAACTCGCTGTGTGTGAGGGCTGCCGTTGTTTATCCCGAGTGAGAAAGCCCATGATCACGGCCAGAGCGATGACGGCGATGGCGATGAAAACGGGTTTGGCCTTACTGGACATGGTAGTGGGGCTAAATGTGGGGCTAGATATGGGCTAGAGGGGGGCGGCTGCTGCTGCTCTATGATAACGCTGTGTAAACCTTACTTTGTGTGAAAGGTTGCGCGTTTTACTTCTGGTGGTATTTACTAGTGGAAGCTTACTCTCTTTCAGAGATGAGTCATGCAGAAAATATTCCCGGTCCAGTGCTTTGTGTTTCAAAGAGCCGTGCGGAGCGAAACATTGAGCGTATGGTGGCCAAGTGTCAGCGCGCAGGTATCACGCTGAGGCCACACTTCAAAACCCACCAGTCGCTAGAGGTAGCTGGCTGGTTTCGTGAGCAAGGGGTGACTCGCTGCACGGTGTCATCCCCTGCGATGGCGCGCCAATTCGCGGCTGGCGGCTGGGGTGATATCACCATTGCGTTTCCTGCACAGCCGGGTGCCTTGGAGGTTTACAATGAGCTGGCGAGCGAGGTTCACTTAGCATTGATCACGGATAATGAGTGTGTTGTTAGAAAACTTTCTGATGGCTTAACGCATGAGGTTTCTTTCTGGATAGAAATTGATGCAGGGTATGGAAGGACGGGGGTGGCGTGGGATGATGTGGATGCTCTCACTGCGTTGGCGCACTGCGTGGAAAGCAGCCCGAACCTTATTCTTAAAGGCGTGCTGACCCACGCTGGAGATAGCTATTCATGCCGAGGGGTGGATGAGATTTCTGCCTGCGGAGAACGATCCATGGGGGCATTGGCGTCTGCTTGTGAGGTGGTGTCTGATGCTGTAGGGAGGAAACTTCTCACCTCCTACGGTGATACTCCTACCTGTGTAGTGCTGGATGAATTCCCAAATATCGATGAGCTCCGCCCAGGGAACTTTGTGTTTTTTGACCTCACTCAGTATGATATTGGCAGCTGCTCGCTCGATGAGATTGCGGTGTCGGTGGCGTGCCCAGTGGTGGGTATTTACCCAGAGAGAAACCAAGTGGTCGTGCACGGTGGGGCGGTGCATTTTTCTAAAGATGTCCTTGAGGATGGAAGCTATGGCAGAGTCTTGATTGATCGATCCATGCGCTCGAGCGCTGCAAACATAGGCTTGAAGTCACTGAGCCAAGAGCACGGAACCATTGATGGAGCAGGGGAGTGGATGAATGACCTAAATGTAGGTGACGTTCTCCACATATTGCCCGTGCACTCTTGCCTGACGGCGGACTGTTTCCAAGGGCGATATGTCTGCGAGGCCTAGTCCGCCAAGAGGTGGGTAACGTTTAGTCTAACGGCTTTATGAGGTTGTGAATTGGTTTTTTCTGTAAAAACCGATAGCCAACAAACGTTTTATTTGATAAGTATCTCTCAGTGTTTTAAACGAAGTATAAAACTTGATGCTTCTCTTTAATATTAAGACCAACAACGACAAATGAAAGTAATAACCAAAATCGCCGCCCTGCTCGCTATTGCCATCGCCCCTCTTTTGATCAGTTCTTGTGCTGACAACCCACCGCCGCGCCGCAGCAGCAGCTACACATCCTACCAGGTAAAGCCACGAGTTACTATTCGCAATAACTCTCACCGCAGCATCGCTGTAGGTGTGCGAGGCCCTGAGACACGCGTCCTGAGTGTGCCCGCACGGACAAGCCGGACATTCTATCTCAAATCTGGTGTGTATAAATACGCTGCCGCAGCCCGGGGAGTAAAAACCATCTCTGGCTACAAGGCATTTAGCGGAAACCGCACATACACTTGGAACTTCGGTGTAAACTAATCACCGCTATTCTTAGCTAACTTCATCTAACGGATCGTGCAGTGTTTGTGCGATCCGTTTTTTTGTCTCTTGCTCTCTGCACGCATCCAGTGAATATCCGTCTCATGTCCGCACCGCGTATTGTTTTTATGGCCACTGGAGATATTGCTCTACCTGCATTTCTCTCCGTGCCAGCTGATCAGCTCATTGCCCTCGTCACTCAGCCGGATAAGCCAGTGGGGCGGAAGCAAATACTCACCTCTCCGAGGGTTAAAACTCTGGCCGAAGAGCGTGGTATTACCGTAATGCAGCCTGAGAATGCGCGCGATAAAATGTTTCTAACCGATCTCGCCGCGCTTGAGCCGGATATCATCGTCGTGATGGCATACGGGCAGATCCTTAATCAAAAGTTGTTAGATATTCCGCGTATTGCTTGTATTAATTTACACGCCTCTTTGCTTCCTCGGTTCCGTGGGGCAGCGTGTATTCAAGCCGCAATTGACGCTGGTGATTCGCACACAGGTATCACCGCGATGCACGTGGTGAAGAAACTTGATGCCGGCGATATTATCCTTAAAAAACAAACCCGCATCGGCGATCAAGAAACCGGCGGAGAGCTCCATGACCGTCTAGCAGACATCGCCCCAGAGGCATTGAAAGAAGCTCTCACACAGCTCGCCAATGGCACTGCCACGCGCACTCCGCAGGATCCCGACCAAGTGAGCTATATCTCCAAACTCATGCGCAATGACGGCGAGTTAGATTGGGCGCAGCCCGCCGTAGCCCTTGAGCGCCGCATCCGTGCCTATGATCCATGGCCGGGCACATCCACCAGCTACACAGATAAAAAAGGACGCACCCGTAGGTTGAAAATCTTCCCTCAAGTCACCGTCACTGCCGCTGAGGGAGCAGCAGGCTCGGTATCGATCAAGGATGGGAAACTTACCATTTATTGCGGCGAGGGTGCGCTGGAAATTGAGTCCCTACAACCTGACGGATCACGCCGTATGAGTGTGGCTGACTTCCTGCTAAGTAGCCCCTTGTGCGAAGGACAAGTGCTGGGTGGTTAAGGGTAATTCTAAAAGAAAAATTACTCCTCGTCCGCAGTCACCTTGAGTGTGCCCTCGGTGATGGTTTTGACCACCTTGCCATCAACCAGAACATCCACCTTGCAGCCCTGCAGGAGGTCTTTGCGTTTGCCGCCGGGTTTCTCTACTACGGGTTCAATGTAATCCTGCCCATCTGCACCTTTTCTACGTACGTTTTTAATGACGGGATCAAGTTTGCCGGAGACGATGTCGATAGTTTCTGTTTTGTGCGTCTGCTTGCGCTGCGCCACGATTTTCTCAATGGTTAAACTTCCCTCCTTTGTTTCGTCCTTTCGCTCTGGCTTGAGGTAGTCCTGCACGGCGTAATAGAGCGTGTAATTAAGGGTGATATTAGAGATGACTTTTTTAGAGCGGTTGTTGACCTGAATGGTGTATCCACTCGGGTGCACACGGTTGACGATGCGCGGCTTGAGTTCCTTTTTTGATTTGTCAGAGAACTTCTTTAGAGTGATCTCTATGTTGTTAGCCACTGCTACGCGGTCGGCATTATTGAGCACATATTTTTGATCGTCCTCACTGAGGATGTTTAGCGCGAATTTGATTTTTTTGTTTCCCTTCTGGAGCTTGACGGTGACGAGTTTCTTCTTGGCATCATAATCAACCAGCTCACCAAAGAAGCTCTTGGTTTCGTCCGCATTCTGAAAGCGGCGCACTTCCCCTGAGCAAAGCCCGATGAGGAGGGTAAATAGTGTGAAAACTCGAATTAACATAGCAGCAACACCATAAGGGAATCGCTTTAGATTGTCAAACAAGTGCAGTGGTCTGGATCTTCAGGGTGACTTTTGCCTGCGCAGGCTTACAACGTAAATCGCCACTGCCAGCCAGATTGCCGCGAAGGATGCCAGCCTCAGTGGAGGCATTGGCTCGCCATAGACTAGCCAGCCGATGGCTAGTTGCCCCGTTGGTCCGATAAACTGAAGGATGCCTAACAAGGATAGACTGATAGACCTCGCACCGCGGGCGAAAAACAACAACGGCGCAGCCGTAGCCGCCCCTGTAGCCACCAGAAGCCACGTCGCCGAGACCTCGCTGCCAAACACCCCACCTCCATCGCTATGGGCCATTAGTAGGAAACCCACCGCCACTGGCAGCATAATCACCGCTTCCATCGTTAGACCATCGAAGGAGCCGAGAGGGGATTTTTTCCGAATCATTCCGTAGCCCGCAAATGAGAATGCTAGACCGAGCGCTGCCCACGGCACTCCTCTCACCGCAGGGAACTGCAACGCCACGCCGCCCGCCGCCACCATGATAGCGATCATTTGCAGTCGGTTGTGTTTTTCTCCAAGAAACAAACTTCCTAACAGAATGTAGAGAAAAGGATTGATGTAGTAGCCCAGAGCACCCTCAAGGATGCGATCATTTAGCGTTGCCCACACATAGATCAGCCAGTTTGCCGATAAACAACCCGCCGCGAGCAGGTGGACTAGCACTGTTTTTCCAGAACAAAACGCGCGTGCTGTGTTAGCTAGCCGCCCCTTCAGCAGCAGAAACCCAATGAGAATCAGCAATGTCCACACCACCCGGTGAGAGGTGACTTCAAGGATAGGTACGCCTGTTAGCGACTTCCAAAAAACAGGAAGCACCGCCCAGAGTGAAAATGCAGCCACTGCCGCGAGTGTTCCCTTTGTGGAATCTTGCACGGCGGCATCATCGCCATGGAAGGCAAAACTACGAGGCAAAACTACTGAGCAACACGCAAGGTAAAGCGGTTTGATCTTATCTATTGTTGGATCAAGATACGCTTTGGATTACGCTTGTCTGCTACGATGGTGATGTTGCTGCCTACTTGGCACTTCTCCAGATCAGAAGCATCAAAGCTTTTTTTTACCTGATACGCCTGCCCATTCACCTGATATGAAACAGTGGCATCTTGCATGCTGCTGCTCGTTATTCCAAGGTGTAAGACGGTGGCATCCACTAGCACGCCATGCTTCACGATGTCGGCAGATCGTTTCCACCAGAGCACAGTGCC
The DNA here is from genome assembly GCA_049609505.1 of Akkermansiaceae bacterium. Taxonomy (GTDB): domain Bacteria; phylum Verrucomicrobiota; class Verrucomicrobiia; order Verrucomicrobiales; family Akkermansiaceae; genus Oceaniferula. The sequence continues at coordinate 34,615 of JBMYYO010000018.1, forward strand.
AATAAAAATAAGTGGCGTAGCAATCAGAGGATACCAATGGGAAATGGCTTCCTCCCGTGGTGAAGCGCCGAATCTCCCGATCCGAAAACCCGTAAAGTGCTCGATCAACCACCACAGCCATACTGCTAAAACCATACCCGCCCCCGTGATGATGTAGAGGTGTGGTCTGATAGGTTTGATCTCTATGGATTGGTTCATGGGGTGTTATTTGTTAGGGTGTTTTTTATCCCACGCGTTAGTTTTTCTTGGTGTGTAAACGGGACGGGCATCTTTGTCTGGTAGCGAGTCCAGCACGGCTTGGAATTTTTTTAGAGCAGCTAGATGCTGAGGTTTTTCACTGGTGATTAAATTGGTTTTTTCCATCGGGTCTGCGGTTAAGTCATGCAGACGGATGATTTGTTTTTTGTTAGAAACCCAAACTTTGAATTGTTTGTCGCGGATCACTCGGGTCGCAAAATCTTTTTGACCACGAACTCCTTTTTTGTCGAGCTTAGCGGCACCGTGACCTAATGCCATGATCCATTTCCGTGGGCTGTCTTTTTCCTCCCCAAGTAGAACGGGGGCAATCGAAACGCCATCGATCACAAGATCATCCGGCACCTTGCCGCCGCCGAGGTCAACAAAGGTGGGCAGCAGGTCTGAGAAATCGGTTAGAGCATCAGTTTCGGTTCCGAATGGGACGATTCCAGGGCAGCTCACGATAAATGGTTGGCAGACACCGGCCTCGGATTCCTTTCCTTTTGCTCCCCGGATTTGATCTCCATTGCGCGTGCCCTTGATTCTTCCCGTTGTGCCGTTGTCGGTGGTGAAGATAATGATGGTGCGTTTGCGGATACCGAGGTCGTCGATGGCCTTGACCAGTCGCCCTACCAGTTTGTCAGTGTAGCGAACCATGGCCTTGTGGCGTTGCAGGTTGCTACTGGCATCGGGCGCATCCGGCGTCGGGACCAGCGGGCCGTGGGTCAGAGCCATCGGAAAGTAGAGGCACATCGGCTCGTCTTTGTTGGCCGTCATGAACTCGATCAGCTTGTCCGTGTAAACGTCCGGGCCGAATTTTCCGGCGTAAGTTTTACTTCCCTCCGGTGTGTTGATGTAAGGGTTTTGGTAACGCTTCGCGCTGGCAGCCACGCCAGTTTCATACCCGGTCCACATTGCCCAATCATCGAAGCCATGTTTTTTCATCGCCTGAGGTTCGAGCCTGAAGTCGTTGATCTGCCACTTACCCGCAGCGCAGGTTTTGTAACCAAGCCCCTTCATCAGGCGTGCAAAGGTTGTGTTCTCTTTGTGTTTCCAATCGAAATATCCCACGCCCCAGCGAGGCACATCCCAGTGGTTCACGTAACCATTTCTCCACGGGTATTTGCCAGTGAGCAGCGTGGTGCGCGATGGAGTGCACTGTGGCATCGAGTAGGCGTTGTTAAACTTCATACCGCTCGCAGCGAGGGCATCGATGTGCGGTGTCTTGATGTCCGATGCGCCGTAAGAGCTGATCCACTCCTTGCCCAAATCATCCACCATGATGAAGAGTATGTTAGGTTTTTTAATGGTATGATTGATAGCCTTGGAAGGTTTGGGTAGCTCCGCATCTTCCTGCTGAATTACGTCCGTGTGGTAAACTTTCCCATCTACTCCATAATGCTTCATGGTCGCTTTTGCTTTGCCTTTTT
>JBMYYO010000019.1:0-35897 GCA_049609505.1 Akkermansiaceae bacterium
AATCTCCCGCGAGTGAGAGAATGGCTTTTTCAAACTCTTGTAGCCCAGCGTATTTAAGGTCTGGATTGTCAGCAAGCGACCACTGACGGCGCGCATACTGGTAGGACCAATCATTGCCTTCGCGCGGGAAGTCCACCCACTCCGGATGGCCAAACTCATTGCCCATGAAGTTCAGCCAAGCCTCGCCGCCGGAGACCATCGTTAGCAGCCGAATCATCTTATGCAGTGCCATGCCGCGATCGATTACTGGGTGGGGATCGTCCGCTTTCATGTGCCAATACATCTCTTTATCCATCAGCCAGAACGCGAGAGTTTTATCGCCGACCAATGCTTGATCGTGCGACTCCGCGTAGGCGACCGTTTTTTCGCCAGCGCGTCGGTTAGAGAGCTCGCTCCAGATTTCGCTCATGTTCCATTCCTCATCGCGTTTGTGTTTGAGCAGTTTAATCCAGAAATCCGGCACGCCCATGCCCAAGCGATAATCAAAACCGATGCCGCCGTCTTCAAGCGCCCTGCACAATCCTGGCATCCCGGAGAAGTCCTCGGCAATGGTTAACGCCTCAGGATTGATCTCACGAATGAGGTGATTTGCAAGTTGGAGATAAAGCACTGCGTCCTCCGCCACGCCGTCTTTGAAGTAAAGATTGTAGTGGTCAAACGCACGGTCGCCGTGGTCGTCGTAGAGCATGGAGGTCACACCATCAAATCGGAATCCATCAAACTGAAATTCCTCTAACCAATAGGCAAGATTCGATAGCAAAAACCCACGCGTTTCCTCGCGCCCATAGTCAAATAGCAGCGAGTCCCACTGTGGGTGATCGTGCTGATGCAGTAAAAAACGATCCTGCCCATCATACTCACGCAGCCCTTCGGCGAAGTTTTTTACCGTGTGTGAGTGCACGAGATCCATCAACACAGTGACCCCCAATCCATGCGCCTCATCGATGAGTGCCTTGAGCTCATCCGGGGTGCCGAAGCGTGACGATGGGGCAAAAAAGTTCGCCACATGATAACCAAAGGACCCGTAATACGGGTGCTCAGCTATTGCCATCATCTGCACCGTATTGTAGCCGAGCTTGGCAATCCTCGGCAGCAGTATTGTGCGGAATTCCTCATAAGTGCCCACGCCCTGCCGCTCTGTGCCCATGCCAATGTGGCATTCATAAATGCGCGGCGCGGCGGGTTTGTTAGGTTGTTTGTTTTTCCAAGCGTAAGGAGTTTCAGGTTCCCAAACGCAGGAGGAGAAGGCATACGTTTTTTCATCTTGAACGGCATAGCGAGTGTAGGGAGAGAGTCGATCATGGCTACCATTCGCCCCCACGACATGCACCTTAAACTCAGCACCGTGCGCCAGTCCACAGTCGGCGGGAAGTGTCACCTCCCACTCGCCATCTTCACTCCGTGTGGCAGGGTGTTTGGAAGAATCCCAGCCATTAAAATCGCCCACCAAAGAAACCGCCTCAGCCCGTGGCAACCAATCGCGAAACACCCAACCACCGTCATCGGCGCGATGCAGCCCACGGCGTCTATGTAACTGCGCAAGAGGAAGTAAACTTCCCCCATGCCGCGCAATGAACTCCGCGCTGTTAGATGTCCGTTTTTGAATCTCGTCTCCATACGGAGCCAACCACGGATCTTCTTTAATAAGTGCCAATTCTTTCACAACCACATGCTAGGCGGAGGCGTTGTAACGGGCAATGATGATTTATGGCATATCGTTCACGCAAGGATCATGGCAAGTGTGCCGAGGAGGCGTTAGGAACCAGTGAGAGATCAAATCTGCATGAGGTTCGCCGTCAGCGAACGAATCTAAGACCTCGGGACATGGGGATGCGTCGCAAGGCTCCTTTCCCCATGCTGGTATGAATTTCGCTTTCAGCGAAGCCAGGCGGCTACCGCATCACTGCCTCGTAGATTTTTTGTTTCCCCTGAAATGGCTCGTCATCTACCTTGAACCACTTGCTGTTGTGAGAGCGTTCTTTGTTATACGGTGGGGCGAAAACATCCACCAGCTGTGTCAGCGCGTGGGCTTTGAGTTTGTGAATGTTTCTGGCCTTGGCGGTCAGGGTGGAAACTTTTCCTTTGTCGAGAACGTTATGAGCGGTCTCGGCGAGTAGCACGCTTTTGCTGTTTTTCCGTTTGCCTAACAAATCGTAATTCCAAACATCCACCTTGCCCGTTGCGCAGAGTAACACACCAGTCATGCCGGGGTGATCGTGGTGGGCGATTTGTTCTCCTTTTTCAAACTGCACGAGGCTGACCTCGAAGTTGCGCTGTTTATCGAGCTTGTAGAAATCAATGCGTTTGTTGCCGATGCCTTTTTTGGTTTTCAGAAATGCCTCCGCCAGATCGGGGTCCTTGAGGTTAAGGCGGAGTGCGAGCGCGGCGGCTTTTTTGACGTAAGTGTCTTGATCCCAGTTATCGAGATGTTGTTTGGCGGCTTCTTTTTCGATGGCGGTGAGAAAAGCATCCCAATTGATCACACCATTCTCCGGCACGCGTCCATTACAAGCATTCGCCCGTGTGGCAAACGCAGTGATGGCAGGCAGAGCCATACTCAATCCCAGAAAACCGGGCAGGGAGGTCTTGATGAAGTGGCGGCGATTGTAATCATCCATGCCGATCACTCTACTAATGGTGCGGATGTTTGCAACTACACAAAGCTTTCGTTAGCGATGTTTTTTGCGCAAGTGGGATGGTAGGATGCCTAGTTGATCGCGGTACTTGGCGATGGTGCGGCGTGCTACTTTGATGCCCTTTGCTTTGAGTGATTTCTCTAATGCTGAATCTGAGAGTGGTTTGTTAGGCGGTTCGTTGTTGACGAGTTGTTGGATGGCATCGCGCACGCTGGCGTTGGATATCTCAGTGCCTCCTTGGGTGGTGTATCCTGATGAGAAAAATGATCGTAGCTCCATCACTCCTTGGGGGGTGCGGATGAATTTACCCGCTACTGCTCGGGAAATTGTGGCGGGGTGAACGCCTACGTTTTCTGCGATGTCCTGCATCATCATCGGGCGCAGTTTTTGTTTCCCTTGGCGGAGGAATTCACCTTGGCGGTTGATGATTTCTCGGCCGATTTTCAGCAGAGTTTCTTGCCTCTGTGTGACAGCTTGCATGATCTGCCGTGCTTCATGGATGTTTTCTCGTAGGAACTTCCGCGCCTTGGGGTTGCTGTTGAGTCTGCTGAGGAGATCCTTGTAATGGTTGCTTATTTTTAGCTGAGGAATGTGCTCCTGGGTGAGCTGGGCGAAGTATTCTCCGTCCTCATCGGTGATGATTTCAAGATCGGGTAAAATGTGAGGATTGGAGCTAGCGTCAAAGGCACTGCCGGGGTCTGGGTTGAGCTCTGCGATGTGTTCGGCGGCTTCTAACACCGCGTCTTGAGAAACTCCTAACGACCGTGTGATGTGAGTGATCTTGCGGCGTGCGAGATCCTCTAAATGCTGATCTACGATCCGGCTCTCAAGCGAGCTTCCACGTCCAGCGTGCTGGAGCTGGAGCAGGAGGGACTCCGGGAGATCCTCCACCGCCACGCCCGATGGCTCGAACCCCTGCACTAAGTTTTGTGCTGCGGTCAACTCGCGTAATGTGTAGGGGGCGCTGATTACAAGTTGCTCAAGCGGTGCTTCCAGAAACCCACGTGCGTCTAGGCAGCCGATCAGGTACTCGGCGGCGGCGTGTTTTTTGTGGTCCACTGCGGAGTGCTCAAGCTGATCCATCAAGTGCTGCTGCAGGGTGAGGGGGGCGACGATGGAGTTGTAGAGGAACTCCCTTCGCTCGGCGTCATCTTGGCTGATGGAGCCGTGTTGGGTGATCTGATCATCCCGCCATGTGTCATCGAATTCAGAGAGGTTTTCAAGGTCGTGCTCGGCGTCTGGTGTCTCGATGTCCTCGAGAGGTGCTTCATCGCGCTCGATTTCCAGCACGGGGTTTGCCTCCATTGCTTGGCTGATGAGCTGTGATAGCTCAAGGCTATTTGCCTGCAAAACCTCCAGACTTCTCCGCATCTGAGGTGAGAGTGTCTGCTGCTGACCGAGGCTCTGGTGAAGCCCCGTTTGTGCTCCTGGCGGTGGCATGAGGTGAATTGCTCTGCCGCATCGGGCAGGTAAGGGAAGCTAGATCAGATTCTTCCAGAATTCACGCATTATTTAGCAGTTCTTGTGCCATTTTTATTTTGTTTTTTGCGGCATTTAGCAGGGCGCTCAAATTAGGGTTTTTTGGGGGACAGGATTAACACGATTAACAGGATTTTATAAAAATGAGCTCACACAGAGGTCGTTTCGAGGTGGTGGTTTGAATATCTTCCCTAAAAGGGTTATCCATCACATCGGTCAAAACCGTGTTGATTCTTTCTAAAACTACTGGGCTAGGGCCTTGTGGTAGGCGGCTTTGCGGCTTGCGGCGTGGTTAGATTTTTCTAAGACGTTGGGTGCTGCTTGGTCGATTTGTTTTCGGATAGCTGCTAGCTCGCGCGAGAGCTCTTTGAGTTTTGACGGATCTTTGAGTTGTTGAATTTGGCGAGACAGCTCGGTGAAGGTATCCATGGCGTTGGATTGTTTGCTATTGAGTGCGCTGGCTTCTTTTTCTAACCGGATGGCATCAGTATTGATTGCAGCGGCCTGCCAATGGATGAGGGATTTTTTTAGATTGGCTTCGTGTGATTTTGCGTGATCAAGCGCCGCTTGCGTGGTTTTGAAATGGGCATCGGCTTTGGCAAATGCTTCGCGATGTGGCTTGAGGTTTTTGGTGTGGATTTGCAGTTGCTGGTTGGTATCTGCTATGGATTTAATAATACCGTTGCGTTGTTCTTGCAGCGGCTTCCGTTTTGCTTGGAGAGCTTGTGATTGCGTAACCCAATCTTTCATCGCCTTATCAGCGGCGGCGAGTTTGTTGCCAGGGGTTTGTTGTTCGTTAGTGAGCTTGGCGAGTGCGGCGATGGATGTATCTAACAGCTTCTTTTTGTTGTTTAGATTTCCGAGGTGGTTGGTGTGGGCTTGCTTGGCTTGGGTGGCGGCCTGTTGTAGTGCTGGGTCTTCGGGTTTTTTTGCGGCCTCCTCGCTGGTTTTTTTGACGCGCTCGGCGAGTTGTTTTTCTTTAGCCGTGAGTTGTTTGATTTCGTTTTCTGTTTGGCGTTTTTGTTGTTCGGTGCTGCGGATGGCGGCGGTGTGTTTCTTGAGTGCCTCACGCGCTTGTGTGAGTGCTGCCTGAATGGGGATACGCCTCTTTTGTAACTCCTGCCCTTGGGCGTTGAGTGTTTTGAGTTGTGCATCGAGACGTGTGCGGTCCGCCAGCAGCTTTGCGGAGGATGATTTGCATTTATGATATTCCTTTTCGGTGGTTTCCTTGGCGGTTTTGGCTGCGGTCATTTGGGCGGCAGCGGCTTTGGCGGTGGCTTGGGCTTTGTTGAGCTTAGCGGGTGCTGTGGCGATTTCTTTGCGCGTCCACTCGATGCGTTGGGCGATGGTTGGTGGGTTCGCTGCGAGGGTGCCGATCTGTTTGGCTGTGGCAACGTCCCACACGGTGATGGCACCAGACCAGTCTGCGGCAAAGACGCGCTTGCCGTCCTGGCTGAGAGCCACCTCGGTGATCATGGCGGGGAATTTGGGTAGCTCCTTGAGGAGGGAGAAGTTTGGCTTCCAGAGCTTCACCCTACCATCGCGACCGCTCGTGACGAGGTGCCCGCCGCCGGGGCCCTTGCCGTTTTTGTTCCAGTCTAGAGAAAGCACGCCGCCTCCATGTGCGGTGATTTTTTTGACTTGCTTGCCGTTATTCATTTCCCAAACAAGCACGCTGCCATCCTCTGAGGCGGTGGCTAGTAGATTGGAGTCTGAGCGCCACGCCATCTCAGTGATGCTACCTTGGTGAGCTCGTAGTGTGTGGAATGGATTCCCTGTTTCTGCTTCCCAGATATAGACGCCACTGCCGCGCCCGCCAGAGGCTAACAGAACGCCATCGGGTGAGTATTTCAGCTGGGTCACCCAGTCAGTGTGTTTTTTGATAGAAAGGAGCTGTTCATCAGAGCTGGTGTCCCAGAGTTTGACGCGTTTGCCGGGGCCTCCGAAGCTGACACCTCCAAGGTCACTGCGGAGGGATGCGGCGATGCATGAATCAAAGTCCTTGCCGGCTGTTAGGATGATTTTCCCCGTTTCCACTTCCCATGTGATAGTGGTGCCTGATTTGCCGCCGATACCTCCGCCGGCGAGGAGGTATTTTCCTGATGGATGAAACGAGAGTGTTTCTGGCTGACCAGCAGGGAAGGGGAAAATGCCGATGAGCTGGAGGGTGTCTGTGTGGTAGAGTAGCACTTGGCGTTGGCCTGTGACGGCGAGAAGTGGTGCCCACGGGCTCGCTGCCATGTCTGCCACGGCGGATGCGCGGGGGGTGTGCACCACGGGCTCTAACAAGGCGTGCCGAGGGAGCGGAGGTGGGCCGTCTGGCTTGGCTGAGCCAGTGCCTGAGGGGAGAGAAAAGGCGGCTTTTTTCTTTTTCTTAGGCTTGCCTGATTTGTTTTCTAACAACCCGCCATCGATCCATGCGCGGATTGTATCAGCATCTTTTTTGCTGAGTTTTTCCCCCTTGGGTGGCATCTTTGGTTTGAGGGTGTGGGTGATGACTCCGTAGAGTTTGGAGTCAGCGCCTTCGCCGGGCTCGGCAATTTTTCCACCTGAGCCACCGCGCATGAGTGCTGTGTAGGTGGTGAGATCTAGGTCGCCTTTTTGTTTGTCTGGGTTGTGACAATTATTACATGACTGCTCAAAGATGGGCAGGATGTGATCATCGTAGTTCGGCGCAGCATGTGCAAGCGCCGTGCTGGTAGTGATCAGCGCGGCGATGATGGAGGGGGAGCGATGAGTGAGTGACGAGCGCACGGTTTAGTGGTTAAAGATAAATTCCTTGGAGTTAAGCAGTGCCCAAAAGATGTCTTGGAGGACTTCGTTTTTGGCTTTGAAATCCTTCGCTTTCTCGACGTGGGGCATGAGGTTTTTCATCTCGGTGTCGGTAGGCGGGCGGGTCAGGCAGCGGAGGTAGAGGTGCCTGATGATCTCTTTTGGGGGTTTCTTCTCTTTGAGCATGTTGAGCACCACGTTACCGCTACGGATGCGGTTATGGGTAGTGTCACCATTGAGTAAGTGGAGTGCCTGAGAGAGGCTTGGGTCCATTTTGACCTCGCAGGAGCACACCGTTTCTCTCGTTGCGCGGCCGAAGGTGTTTAGAAAGTAAGTGGAGGTGTTTCCATCTGCGATCTGCACGGCACGGGCACCTTTTGGTAGTCCTTTGAATTTGTTAGGTGTGTTAGTGACTTGGGAAATGACATCGAGCAAGATCTCAGCACGGATGCGGCGGATGCCGGCGTGGGAGAAGTTCCTAGAGTCGCTCTCGTTGCTGGTGTTTGTCTGGCTGGAGAGTTGGTAAGTGCGGGAGTTACAGATGTCCTTGACTAAGCGCTTGAAATCAAAGTTGTAGGAGATGAGTTTCTTGGCGAGATCATCTAACAGTTCTGGGTTTGACGGTGGGTTGGAAATGCGAACATCGTCCACGGGCTCGACGATGCCAACGCCGTAGAAGTGCGCCCAGATGATGTTGGCAACATTGCGCGCGAACCATGGGTTGTCTGGTGAAGTGAGCCATCCAGCAACGAGCTCGCGGCGTGTTTTTTTGGACGTATCAGGTATGGCACCCCCGAGGTATTTTGGTGTGGCATTTTGGTTGGTCACGGGGTGTTTGATGTCGCCGCCACCATCGAAGATGATTTGCTCGCGTGGGTCCTCGGCTCGTTTGCGGCGCACCTGTGAGAAGAATGAGGCGAAGCTGTAGTAATCGTTCATCGTCCAGCGATCGAACGGGTGATTGTGGCACTGGGCGCACTGAATGCGCGTTCCCATAAAGACCTGCGCCACATTCTCGGTGAGTTTTTTTGTTTCTAGCTCTACCTGGAAAAAGTTTGTAGCAGGAGTGGAGAAGGTGCCGCCCTTGGACATGAGGAGCTCGTTAACGATCTCATTGAAGGGTGTGTTGCTTGAGATGCGATCGCGCAACCAGTTATGATAGAGAAGCGCGGCCTTGTAGCTGACTTGATTCTGGAATGTGCGGATCTGTAAAAGCTCTGCCCATTTCATTACCCAGATTTCGTTGAAGTCTTTGGTGTTGATGAGTCTGTCAACGAGCGCGGCGCGTTTGTTAGGGTTCTTGTCCTCCACGAAGGCGTCCCGCTCGGCAGCAGTTGGTAGCCTTCCTATTAGATCTAGATGAGTGCGGCGTAGGTAGGTGGCGTCATCACAGAGATCCGATGGTATGACGCGCAGTTTGTGAAGTTTCTCCTGCACGTGGGTATCAATGTAATTCACCTGGGGGAGCTTTGGGCGGGTGTAATCTTGCTTGGCGGGGATGACGATGGTTTGCATCCCTTCGGTAAAGATTTGGAAGCGGCCCATGAGGAATGCCTCGCCGCGCTTTGCGGAAGTGATGAGTCCGGTGTTTGCGTCAATGTTTACTGAGTTATCATTGCTGGTTGAGAATGTTGTTAGGGTGGTGACATCACGATCGCTGCCATCCGAGTAGGTGGCGCGCACGCTGAGTGGGAGGAGTTGGTTGCTGCCTTTGAGGACTGCTTGGGGTGGGCTGACGGTGATGCCGGTGGCGCGCACGAGGGAGGTGGGGTCTTCTTTATCAAAGTGTGCGCCAGCTTGAATCCATTCTAACAAAACACGGTATGCGGAAGAGTCTTTCTCAAAGCGTTTTCCTCCAGTGTGCGGCACTGACTCGATGGCTTTGGTGAGCATTAAGCTATCCTCTGGGATGGCGAGGTTTACCCTGCGGCCTGGCATCTCGCGGGTGATGCGGTGGTGGTCGCCTTTCGGATCGTATCCAAAGAGTGAGAGGTTAAAGCCGTCCTGTCCGCGGGCTGAGCCGTGGCATGAGCCTGTATTGCAGCCTGCGGATGTGAGCACGGGCATGACATCGCGTTGGAAACTGATGGGGCGTTTGGTGGTGGCTTGTTTTACGAGGAGGGGGATGGTTTGGGTTTTTCCTCGATAGCTGATGTGGATTTTGGTTTCGCCATCGGCTAGTGGGCGCAGGGTGGTGCCATTGATGCGAGCCAACTTCGGGTTATCAACCTTGATGGTGAGTGATGGTGTGATGTCCCGTGTGGTGGCATCTTTATAGTGGCCGATAGCGATGATGCGGTGGAAGTCCGCTTGCGTTTCCAGAGTGATTTTTTTAGGAAACACCTCAATGTTAGCCAGATTTGGATCGGGTTGGTTTAGGTTGTTTTCACGGCGTGATTTTTCTTTGTGTTTGAGAGTGATTCCTTTTGGCCAGGGTGCCTTGGCTCTGATCCATTGATCTAACAAATCGATCTCATCGCTGCTGAGCGGAGGGCCTCCTTTTTTCCCCTGTGGGGGCATGATATCATCGTGATCGGCAGCGTGCCTAACGAGGGTTAGCATGAGGCTTTCCTCTGGTTTGTCAAAGTTGACAGCATCATCGGTCTCGCCGCCGTCTAACAGACCAGCACGGGTGTCGAGTCTGAGTTCACCTTTTTGTTTATCGGCACCGTGACAGCGTACACAATTCTGCGCAAGAATTGGCTGGATGTGTTTCACGAAGTCTGGAGCAGCTAGCAATGAGCTGCTGAGGGAGAGGCCGCAGGTGATGGTGGCGATGGTTGTGGTGGATGATGAGAGTCGCATAATGCGGTGAGGGAATTACTTCTTCTGCTGGCGGAGCTGCTCGAGGCGGGAGAGGGGTTTTTTGGGTTTGGGGGCTTTTTTTTCTGCTGTCTTATCGGCAGGTTTGGGTGCAGGTTTATTGCTCTTTGCTTTCGATAGTGCTTTGGGTTTAGGTGGGGGCGGGTTGATTTTGAGTGTGCCACCTTGCCCGGTGCTGTGGGGGATGGGGTGGCCGTTTTGCATCGGGATGATTTGGCAAAAAATAGTATTGTGGTTCCCCTTGGGAGCATCTTTGGAGACTTCTAATGGGAAGATGATTTCCTTTGTGCTGGCATTGATTGTTTGTTCTTTTGTTTTAACTCCATGAGGCAAGCCGTGTAGGATAATTCGTGCAGACCCTTGAATGGGCTTGTGGTGTTCGAGCTTGCAAACCATCGCTGTATTTTCCCCGGGAATGGTTGAGGAGATGGCCATGGAGGCTGAAACGAATGGCTCAGAAATTGTGAGTGGAACAAGGGCTGAAGAAACCATCACGGGGCCAGCGGGGGTGTTAGACTCAGCGCAGACAACAATTTGATGCGTGCCGATGGCTGCCTCGTTGTTGGCGTTGATATCGTAGAAGGTTTCTGATTTTCCTTTTGGGATAACTATCTGAGTGGGCGAACCTATGCCGTTTGGTTTCCATGGTAAGGTGACTGTGACGGGGGCATCGAAGCCAGGTTTGCGGCGGATTGTGACTCGAAGCTTGGTGGTTCCGTTTCTAACAATGGGGACGGGGGGCGTGTGTAGATCTACGTGGAAGGGCGCTTCCTCGGTGACGGCAACGGTGATGCGATCGTCACGGGTGCTGTGGAAGTTTCCAGTGTTGTTGATAACAATGTGGTGTATGATTTCTAACCAATCTCCTTGCACGGTGCTGCCGGGTTTGGCATCGCGCACTCTGAAGTGGTGCAGCCCGCCAGCAATGGGAGCCTCTGGTTGAGCCTCGAAGAAAACGATCATGTTATTGGCTCCTCTGGGTGCGGGGGAGTGGCGCATGGTGACTCCTTGTGGCAAGGAGTCTGCGCTCAGTGTGCAGTCGCAGCCAGTGTTGCTGCGAGTGATGTTTACCACGGCGGCATAGCGGTTTCCCTGGGGGATGCAGATGGGTTTGCGGAGCTGGCTATCATTGCGGCGTGCTTCGGGTAAGGTGATGGATAGAGCTGGTTTCCTGACATCAATTTCTATGCGGTAGGTGTATGATGGACCACCTTTGCGAAGGTGATCACGGACGTTGATGAAGTAGTCTCCATCAGCAGGTGGACGGAAATTAATCACGCTATCTAGTGCGCCTTGGTCGTCGTTACGGGCGAGCTGTTTGCCTTTGGCATCGCGCAAAATTAGGACGCTATCGAGGGGGGAGCGCAGGGATCTGGCAAGCACGCGGATGCTGAGATTCTGGCCTTTTTTTGCGGTGAACTTAAACCAATCAACGTCATTTTTTTTGCTAATGATGCCGTGGAATGCACAGGGTGCGGCGAGTGGAGGGAGAGCCTCCTTGGAGTAGTTGTTAGGTTCTTTTTCGTTTGAGTAGGGGAGGTTACTCAATAACACAGGATTAGGCGATGGCGACGATAGGCCGTCACGGTTTACAAACAAAGAAAAGTTGGTGCCTTCCTTGCCTGAGGGGGTAGCGGTGATTTGGTAGTCACCTGCTGGGTCACCGATGATGTTGAATGTGGTTTCTTTCCCTGGGTTGGCGGCGGGAGGGTAAATGGCAGCAGGCCGCGGGAAGTGGCCGATGTGTAGTCGGTATCGGCAGTTGTTGTTTCCCTCGTATGCGGATTCTCTAACAAGAATTGTGTATTCCCCATCACTGGGGGCGATGACGGAGACAAAGGCATCTTGTTTTAAAAGTGGGGCATCGTCTGATGTTGCTAGCTCGAAACGGCGTGAGTCCAGGATCGCTAAGTAGGGGTCGAAGAAGATAGTGCCGAGTCTCATGCCTTCGATTTCGGCTGAGATACGTTGCCCTTTTTTGGCGCTAACGCGGTAGTAATCCGCGTCCTCAAGACCGGCCACGCCGTGGATGGTGGAATTCATGCCAACGGTTTGAGGTTTGTCAAAATCATTGTTAGGTTCTGCTTCTTGCCCACTAGGGAACTGGCCCACCCAGTAGGTGCGCATGTAGCTCACTCCTCCTTGGCAGCGGAGGCGGATGGGGTGCTCACCGAGTTCGGTATTGGGTGCGATGATGATGGTGGCTTTGACGTGTGTGTCTTTGATAAACTCCAGTTTCTTGACGCTGATGCCGGGCTTGAGGAAGATCAATTCTTGTGGGTTGGCTAGGCGTTTGCCGTAGAGGTTGAGGGTTGTTTCTGTCCCGCGCTGTCCACCACGGGGCATGATGAGGTTTAGTTCTGGAGAGAATCCTAACGCAGTAGTTGGCAGGGCTAGAAGAGCCACTGCGGCTAGGAAACACAGAGTAGTTAGGCGAGTGAACATCGGCTGGTAGGAGATAGTTAGATCAGGATGTCCTTGAGCACTTCACCACCATCGACGATTTCCATGGGCCTGCCGCCAGGAGCCATGAGTTCTTTATCGCCAACGATACCAAGCTGATTATAAACCGTCTTGGCAAAATCTTGCACGCTCACGGCGTCCTCCTCAGGCTCGGCTGCGAGAGCATTGGACTTTCCGTAGATCATGCCCTTCTTGACACCGCCTCCAGCCATCATGATGGAGAAGACGCGCGGCCAGTGGTCGCGGCCGTTGGTTTTGTTGATTTTTGGGGTGCGGCCAAACTCTGAGGTCAGCAGCACCAGAGTATCATCTAACATGCCACGTTGTTCGAGATCCTTTAAGAGAGCAGCTACTGCCTTGTCCACTGGTGGGAGTTGGCTCTGAATGCCAGTTCTAATGTTATCATGGTGGTCCCAGCCTCCAGCAGTGAGTGAGATGAAGCGCACTCCAGCCTCGGCTAGGCGGCGTGCTAGGAGCATGCGTTGTCCAGCTTGAGTCTTACCATACATTTCCTTGAGTTTCTCTGGCTCCTTGGAGAGGTCAAATGCCTCTCGGGCTTTCCGGGATGAAATGAGCTTGTAGGCGTGCTGATAGAATGCATCCATGGAATCGAGCGCGTCTGATTTTTCCATGTTTTTAAAATGATAATCCACTGTTTCCAGCATGCTTTTTCTGCGGTTGAAGCGCTCCTCGCTGACGTCCTTGGGGGTGTTCAGATCTCGCACCTTAAAGTTTCCACGGGCAGGGTCAGCACCAAGCCCGAAGGGGCCATAAGCTGAGCTAAGGTAGCCTGAGTTCGCAAAGATGTTAGGCACGTTGGGTACGCACACATAAGGTGGGAGGTTGTTTTTTGGGCCAAACTCATGGGAAACTACCGATCCCATTGAGGGGAACTGGATCGCTGGGCTGGGGCGATATCCGGTGAACATGTTATGTGTGCCACGTTCGTGAGCAGCCTCGCCGTGTGACATTGAGCGGATGACGGTCATTTTGTCTGCAAGCTTCGCCAGTTCCTTCATGTGTTGGCTAAACCTTTCGCCTTTTAACTTTGTTGGGATAGATCCGAATGGGCCGCGGTATTCGCTGGGTGCATAAGGTTTGGGATCAAAAGATTCCTGTTGTGCCATACCTCCAGGGAGGAAAATTTGGATCACAGACTTCGCTTTTCCCTCCTTTGATTCGTAATGCTTTTGCGCTCCTTGAGCCTGCATTTCTAGGAACTTGGGGAGGGTCAGGCCCATTCCAGCGAGCACTCCTACGTGGAGGAATTCACGCCGACTATTGTATGATGCCAGCGGGTTGCCTGAGCAATGTGATGTGTTTTTTTTCATGGGAAGCAAAAATGAGCCGTTCTTAACCCAGACATACGTCCAGTGCGGCGTGCAATTTATCACAAAAATCCACAAAAATCCACCGTGCAGACGGAAAACTTTCGCTGGTCATTCGCCCCGTCTGGAGTAAAACAAATACATGGTTCAGCCACAAATCGACGGACTGGAAATCCTTGGCCTAGTAGGTGAAGGGTCGTGCGGCTCCGTCTTCATTGCTCGTGATCAAGCGGGCGAGTGGTGTGCGGTGCGTGTTTTTAATGCTCTGGCGGTGAACCGCTCACTCATCGAGGCTATCGTCAAGCGCCTGAACGCTGGCACGTTTCCAGATGGTGCCATACCCGTTGTCTGGCGTGAGTCTCAGCAGGGTAGCAAATGCCTCATCATGCCAATGCTCGCGAAGGTGGATGAGGCGAATGGTACGATAGAACCCCGCACCCTTCAGGAAACCATGGGAGAGTTCCCAGAGAAAGATCCGTGGGAGTTGATCGAGAAGATTGCCCGTGCTCTGGCTTCCATGCATCAGCGCCGCATTCCTCACGGAAACCTGAAACCGGGAAATGTTTTTTTCGATGATAGTGGTGATGTAAAGCTGGCTGACTTCGCCATGGGGCACATGCCCGGCGTTGGTATGCTTCCCTACACAGATGCGCTTCTCTATGCGCCGCCCGAGCAACTCCGTGAGCCGGATGGCTACACTTCAGGTAAGGGATACGTATGGGATACCTACGCCTTTGCCGTGATGGCGTTCCGTCTCCTAACAGGTAAGTTTCCGCGCTGCGAAGCTACTTTTTCAAAGGTAGCTCCTGGTCCAGGCGAGAGCCATGTCACTGGCATTCAGACCGATGTTATCAAGCTTGCCGAGAGGCTTGAGCACCGCGAGCTGGAGAACTGGCCAGAGGAAACTTCTGACCCGCGTGAGCGCAAACGCCGTGAGGTCATACAACGCTGCCTATCGCTCAATCCAGAAGACCGCTGCGCTGACCTCACAGAGGTGCTAAAAGCATGGGATGATATCGATGATAATGCCAAGGTGGCTGATGAAAAAGCCAGCCTTACTAAGCGGTTATCACTCACCAAGCTAGGTATGTTTGCAGCCCTTGGGTTAGCAATTGCGGGCGCTATCGGCTGCATCGTCCTCTCTGGATTACTGACCATGGAAAAGGCAAGCCGTCGGTCAGATGTGGCAGTTCTCAATAAGGAAATAATCACTCTTACTGAGCGGCGGAATCGTGCCATCGCTACCCAAAACGCAGCACTCAAGAAAAAGGAAACAGCAGAAGGCAGAGAAGCCAAAATTAGGGATCAGCTACTTGCCCTTGGCGTTGCCAACGACCATATCCTCGCCTGGGCGCTTAAAGACAAAAGTGGTGACTTCCCAGAGCTTGGAAAATCCTTCTCCTCTCACGAAATTCTCCTCAACGATCTTCGTCATTTTCTCAAGCTAACCGATGGTGAGGCTCAATTTCAGCCGATCCGCACCCGTATCCAAACGCAGCTTGCCGAGCTTGAGCTGCATGGCAAAAATACCGCCGCTGCAGATAAATTGTTAGATCAAGCTGTGGCCGGATGGAAGCCTGACGGCCAAGCAGCTAATCTCTCCTCTCCCGCTGCGAGCACTCGCTACACCCATAATTATCGCGTAGCTCGAGCTCGCCTCATAGCTCTCCTGCAATCTCTCGATAAAGGGGATGCCGTCATGACGCAAAAGCTCCTCCCTAAAGCTCGCCGCGCCATCGCCTCCATCACCAAAGCTGACCCCACCGAGCAACGCCGCATCAATGCTGTGATGCAAATCATCGACGGTCAGCTTATCAAAGAAAGCAATCCAGCCAAAGCCCTAGAGCATTTCCAGCTCGCCATCAAGGACCTTGAGGGCATTCGGGATGCCCTGCCCACCAATGTATCCATCCGTTCAGAGCTTGCCCAATACACCCTGCTCTCTACCTCCCTCGCGGAAACGTTGGACCGTGTTGACGATGCCGCCCGTCTCCGTGGTGAGGCTGCAAGCCACCTTCATTGGTTGTTAGAAAAAGACCCTAACAACAAACTCGCAAAAACAAAACTCGCCTCCTATCAGCTCCTCGCGGCGGAAGGAGAGTTGCGCGCTGGGCAAGATTCCGCAGGTGCCAAGAAGCTAGCTGCCGCAGAGAAACTCCTATCTGGCCTTTCTCCCACAGACACCACGCCAGATGGTGCTGCCATGCAGTTTGCCATCGCCAAAGGTCTGCGCGCCGTCATCCACCGGGACCGCGGCAGGCTCACCGAAGCTGCCAAACAGTTAGATGAAGCGATCCGTATCACCGATAAGATAGTCACCGCTAATCCCTCCGCCTCTGAGCCGCTCTATCGCCTTGCTGCCTTTCATTGGCAACGCGCAGGCCTTGCTGGGGATGCTGGGGATGTGGAAAACGAACTCTCTCTCGGCGCTCGATCCGCTGACCTCATGCAGAGTTTGCTCAAGCTCGGTGCCGGGAAACGTGACACCGAACTCCGCCGCTCACTCGCCTATCTTTACGGTGACCTTGCCCACACAGCAGCCACCCGTGGTAAGCGAAAAGATGCCAGCGAGTATTACAAAAATGCCGCTGCCATCTGGCAAAGCCTAATCGAAAAAAATGGCAAACAAGCCGAATACACAGAAGGACTTCAGTGGTGCCGTGCACGCCAATCATCACTCTAACAAAAACCTAACCCCCAACCACTACTCCCCCCAACCAAAAATCCTCCCGTAATCCCATGAACTCCACTCGCTCACTCCTAGCCGTCATCGCCCTATCTGGCCTCGCCACCTGTTTCGCTCAGGCGCAGCATGATCACTTCCCAAACCAACGCTGGAAAGAGGTGAAGACTGATCACATCACCATCCGCACTCAAGGAGCCAGCTCTAGCATCGCTAAAAAATACGCCGAAAAAGTATGGGACATCTGTAATCGTTGCCTACCTGGACTCAAGGAGGAATACGAGAACAACACCTTCAAGACTCCCAACGGAAGCGCCGCCTCTGATGATAAGCCTTATCGGTTCACCATCTATCTCGTTGGCCGCGAATACCCATTCAAAGAAATGGTGGAAACCGTCTCCAAAACCATGGGCGACCGCGCAGCCGGCTACAAGCAGCTCTGCGAGCAAACCAAAATGATCTCAGACGCCAAACACCGCTACGTCGTGTTTTGTCTAGATGGCAGGCAAGGCGATATTGATTCCCTCCTCGTGCACTCCACCGCCTCTGCCATTCTCGCAGGGCACGGCCGCATGAATAGTAAGAATGATTTTTTCCACACCGCAGGATTTGGCTACTACGTAGAGCACCTCATCTTTAAGAAATGCCGTGTGCACTACCTTGATTTCTCCCAATACTATCAGAACGTAGAAGTCGTGCGCGGCGCCGTGCTCGATGGCAAGTCCCCATGGACCCGCCCAGTCCAGAAGTTGGTCAAAAAAGGTAAAGCCACCCCGCGTCTTAGCGAGCTCTTTGGCCTCGAAGTTGCCACCCTGAACCCCGAGCGCTCAGGCCTACTCTTCGCCCTCTCTCACTTCATGTGCCATACAGATGAAAACGTGAAAAAACACCACGCCTACCTCACCAAGCTCCGTTCTGGCTCCAGTCCCTCTGTGAAGCTCATCCTTGAGTGCTATGGCTATGCTGATGAGGCTGCATTTAACAATGCGTTCAAGGCCTACATCGAGTCCCGCGAGTTCCGCTAAACGTCTAAGCTCAATTTTTCTGAGCGAGGCGTGCCCTGACTCGGGAAAAACCCTAAACAAAGAGCAAAGCCATTGACGTTATCAGTGGCAACGACACTGGAGTGATTTTATTTATCAACAGTCCATCCTCCATACTTCCTCACTAAACCATGAACACAAAATCTATTGTATCCGCCGTGACGCCCGCCGTGGCAATGCTCTGCCTCACCGCACCCACCATGGCTGAGCCAGCCGCAGCCGCAAAAGAGCCCGCAAAAGCGCAGCAAACCCAGAAGGCTGATCGCGTGGATCAAGCCGTCATCGATGCCGCTATCGCTAAAGTTTACCCCTCCCTCGCGCGCATTCACGTCATCATGGAAACCCCCAAAGATGGGCGCATGCAGAAGCGTGGCGGCACTGGCTCCGGCACCATCATCCACAAGGACGGCTACATTCTTACCAACCATCACGTCGCTGGCAATGGCACCCGCGTGTGGGTTCGTCTCTCTAACAAAACAAAGGTTGACGCCAAAGTCATCGGCACAGATCCCCAGACAGACCTCTGCGTGATCAAGCTGAACATGGACCAAGTTCCAGCAAACATGAAGCCGCTCCCCGTGGCAAAGTTTGGCGATTTCAAAACCCTCTCCGTCGGCGATACCGTCATGTCCATGGGCTCTCCTGCGGGCGTTTCTCAGTCCGTAACCCTTGGCGTGGTGGCGAATCTCGAAATGATCGCACCAGGGAACTCCAGCGGCCTCAAGCAAGACGGTGAAGCCGTAGGGGACCTCGTCCGCTGGATCGGCCACGATGCCGTGATCTACTTCGGTAACAGCGGCGGCCCGCTCGTGAACCTCCGTGGAGAAATCATCGGCGTAAACGAGATCGGCCTCGGCTCCCTCGGCGGTGCCATCCCCGCAGACATCGCCAAATATGTAGCCGATGAGCTCATCAATCACGGCAGAGTGCGCCGCTCCTGGACCGGCCTCATCACTCAGCCAAGGCTTGAGTCCCGCAAGACAGGGAAGGGCGTTCTCACTGGCTCAGTGGTAGCAAACTCTCCCGCCGATCTGGCGAAACTTCAAGCCGGTGACATCATCACCCACTTCGATGGGGTAGAAGTTGATGCCACAGCCCCTGAGCACTTACCTCTCTTCAACCGCGTGGTCCTCGGCACTCCCGTTGGTAAATCCGTGGAAATCCGCTACACCCGCAACGGTAAGGAGATGAAAACCAGCCTCAAAACCGTGGAGCGTTCTAAAGCCAAGGGCAAGGACACCGCGCTAGCTTCATGGGGAATCACAGCCCGTGATCTCACCCGCAGAAGTGCCATTAACCTCAAGCGTGAAAGCACAGACGGCGTGCGCATTTCCAGCATCAACAAAGCCGGAGCTGCCGCCGCCGCCAAGCCCGCACTGGCACCAGGCGATATCATCATCAGCGTAAACCAACAAAAAGTCCTCACCCTTGCCGATCTGAAGAAACTCACCGCCGCTCGCCTCGATGGTAAGTCTGGCGGTGTGGATACCCTTGTGGAGTTCGAGCGCAAAGGGCAGCTCCTCGCCGCCGTCGTCGAGCTTGGTAAGGAGCCAAACGATTCCCAATCCGCCGCCGCCGAGCGTGCCTGGGTAGGCATCCAGACCCAAGTCATTACCCGCCAGCTTGCTGAGCTTCTTGGTATCTCTGGGAAAAAAGGCGTCCGCGTCACCCAAGTCATCCCCGGCTCCAAAGCCGCCGAGGCTGGATTGAAAAAGGGAGACCTTCTTCTCAAATTGGACGGCCAAGTAATCCGTGCCGAGCGCGAGCGCGATACCGCCGTCTTCGATAGCATGATCCGTGAATACCCAAGTGACGAAACCATTGTCTTCGATGTCATCCGCGCCGGTAAGGCAAAGAAAATTAAATGCCCACTCGAGCCAGCTCCTAAGTCCGCCCGCGAATACCGTAAGCTGATTAACAAAACCCTCGAGTGCACCCTGCGCGCCCCATCCAAAGCAGACGCCAAGGAGGCTGAGATCAAGCAAGGCATCTACGTCGATAGCGTGGAGCGCGCTGGCTGGGCATCCCTCGCAGGCCTCGCTGGCGGTGATGTCATCCTCACCATCGATGGCAAAAAAGTCACTTCACTCGAAATGCTTGAGAAGGAACTTGCCGATATTGAGAAAAAGAAAAGCGACTACATCGTGCTCCTCACCAAGCGTGGAAACCTAACGCGCTTCGTGGAAATCCACCCAATTTGGAACTCTAAGTAATCGCGTTTTACCCACCCTACCCAATCAATCTAACATCTAACTAATTATACCAATGAACACCATAAAAACACTCGCCATCGCCGGACTTAGCCTCTGCGGTGCACTCATCGCCCAAGCCGATTCTAAAGAAGCCGCCCGGAAGGTTTACACTGATAACGCACCGTCCGTGCTTGCTGTGCGCGGTTTGCTGAAAATGGACATCAGTATGAACGGTCAACCCGGTGGAAGCCAAGAGAAGGAACTGCGCTCCAATGGCGTTGTAGTGGCTGATGGCTTGGTTGCCGTCGCCTACCGCACCATCAAGCCAGACGTGGCCGCCGCCACAGGAAACCGCCCCGGACTCAAAATCGAAAGCAGCCTTGCAGAGCTCAAAATTCTCGACACCAGCGGAGAGGAATATGATGCCAAGCTCGTACTCCACGATGAAGATCTAGGCCTCGCGTTTGTTGCCATTGATCCTAAAGGTGACAAAGCCAAAGACTTCAAAGTTAAAGCCGTAGATATTGCCAAAGATATCGAGGTGAAACACCTTGATGAGCTTGTTGGTATTGGACGTCTCTCAGAGAAACTCCGCTCAGAAGGTCGTGTCAGCCTCGGCTCTGTCTCCGCCATCGTCAAGCGCCCCCGCACTCTCTATCTCGTGCAAGGTGTTGCCATGAGCAACCCTATCTTCACCCAAGCTGGTGAGTTTGTAGGCCTGACCGTCGCCCTTAAATCATCCGGCCAAATGCCCGTCGTCATGCCTGCCAAATACATCCGTAAAGTGCTAGAGCAGGCAAAAGTGAAACAAGCTGAGCTAGCCAAGTAGGTGGGTCTAACAATTTAATTCTATCCGCCCCAGCTTGAGTAATCAGGCTGGGGTTTTTTTGGGGTTTAGCACGAGCCTCTAAGCAGAAAGATGCCTCTCGAGAAAGGGCCTAAACTGCTCGAGATTGGTGAGGTCAAGTGAGTTGTCTTTACCCTCCTCATCCCATCGGCGCAATTGTAAGTGCTCTTCTAGCAGTGAGTCGTTGGCGAAGGCTTTTACTTCTTCCTCATTCATCGGTCCGCCTTGGAAGCCAAGTGACGCCTTGCTGGCTTCTGAAAGCTGCTGGTGGTATTCTTCATCGACAGCAGTGAGGTAACGTTTCGCCAGAACGTGACCTTCGATCAATCGGCACACACGCTCAGAGAAACCGCGCTCGCGCAGCCATAAAGCGCCGCTTTCATGGTGGGCACGGGCGCCGTAGCCGTTCATATCATCCTCTGCGCAGAGATGGCCGATGTCATGCAAGAATGCAGCAACCACCGTTTCATCATCGCAGCCAGCATTTATAGCTAACAGCCCAACCTGCACTGCGTGTTCAAGCTGAGTAATATCTTCTCCATAGCTCTCTTGCCCGTTGTTGCGAAAAATCAACATTATCTCATCGATGGTATCCTGTCCGTTCATCGCGATAGAAGTTGATCTTGATTCTATCTGATGGAAATAAAAAAAGAGTGGGGAATCTAGACCTTGCCGCTACGCAACATTTCTTTTACTCTGTCATTGTGGTGAGGGGAAACCGTTTAAAGCTGAACATTCTACTGGCTGCGCTCATGGTGGTATCCACCGCATCGGCGCAAGCGGGGATGTCCTCGATAGTTCTAACAGACATAGCCAAAGCAAGGTTGGAGAGTTTATCGTTTTTCATCGCAATCTACTTCCTGCTCGCGTGGGGTGTAAAAGGTTTGTGGAACTTGCTGGCGAAGTCTTTTAGCTGGATGCCACGGATCAATTACAGGCGAGCACTCGCCCTGATGCTGGTCAGTGGGTTGTTTCTCTACGTCATCCTCACGATGATCTCGGGCGCACGGGAATTACTGACACCAGGGGCGTGGAGTAAAAAAGGAGTTGGCTATGAGCTATCATCCAGCTCAAGAACGCGCGGTAAGGGCTCAGATAAAGAGGGCCGGAAACGTGCCATGGAAAACCTAAAAGCCTCTCTCTGGAGGTATGCGCAGAGCCATGACGGGAAGCTGCCACACGGGATTTTTGATAAATCTTTCGGGCTGCATCACTGGGAACTTCCTGATGAGCCAGGCTACTACGCCTATTTGGCAGGGCAGGAGATCGGTGGTGGAAATGATGTGCTAGTCTATGAGCCATCCATCATGGGTGAAATGCGCTATGTGCTACTGACGGACGGGAGTATCGAGGCATGGCGCGCAGGAAAACTCAGAGAGGAGCTGGAGAACGATGAGTGAAGAGGAGGAAAAGCACCCGATGGCGGTGACGCCCAAGAGCATCGGCTGCATGGCGGCGATGTTGATCGTTGGTTTGTTGTTTCTGGCCATGATAGGCTTCCCGTTTTTTGGAGAAGTGCTTGTTCGTTTGGTATCGGGTTGGTTCTTTTTTCTGATCGCTAACGCCGTGTCTATATCTTGGAACGTGGAGATGATCCTCTGCGGGGTGGGGGCGTTATTGATCGCGGTGTTCGGCCTGCACCGGCTCATCCTGTGGCTACGTAAAAGTCAGCGGTGGTCATGGGCGTGGACGTGGAGCATCACTGCTCTGATGTTAATGCTTTTTGCAGCTTCCATCGCCATGACGGGGATCATTCATCAAGTCGGCTGGATGGCGCGCGAGCCGTTAACCCATGATCGAGGGCGGGCGATATTAACCACCAACGTCAGCAACGCGAAGCAGATGTTCTACGTGATGATTGATTACGATCAAGAGGAGGGGAAGCTGCCAGACTCTATGAGGCAGTTAATGTCATCGGAGCTTATCAGTGAAGGCGGCTACGATATTTTACAGTTCCGTCCAGGTGGCGGGGCACCAAGGGAGCCATGGATTTACCTCGGCGCGGGTAAAAGTTACAATGATATAGCTGGTGATGAAGTGCGTGAACTGCTGCTGCTTTCCCCGTCTCCCATCAAGGGCAGATGGATCGGGCTATATTTCGATGGCTCTGTATCCACGCTATCAGAAAAGAAAATCAGAACAAACCACCCCGAAGTTCTGCAGCGGTATCCTAATCTCTTCTAGTGAGAGACTGAGAAGGCTAAGGGTTTCCCACTCTATCAAAAAATTCAGATGAGGAAGCGCACAAAAAACGAGGAAGCGCACAAAAAACCCCGTGCCAGCGAGTGACACGGGGTTTTGTTTGATTATTCGCTCAAAAAAGAGCCTCGGTAATTAGAGGGAACCTTTGAGAGTGGAGGATGCTTTGAAGCCAACGGTCTTGGACGCTTTGATCTTCATTGCTTCGCCAGTCTTAGGGTTGCGGCCCATACGAGCTGCACGCTTCTTGACTTCGAAAGTGCCAAAGCCAATGAGTTGGACTTTGCCGTCTTTCTTCACTCCTTTAGCAATGCTTGTGAGCACAGCTGCAAGGGATTCTTCTGCGCAACGCTTAGTTGCATCTTTACCAAGGGTCTTTTGGATAGCTTCGACGAGTTCGGATTTATTCATAACGAGGAGATTTATGCCCTTCTTCGGTGTTTCTGTAAAGTTAAATAATTGCTAATTTTTCCCCATGGATACTTGACTTGTGGCCAAAAAATGATTGATCGGCAAAATCTGACATTGCTTGGAATGCCTATGAAACCGAAGAAGTTGTGTTGTTAGATATTGTTAGATTGTGGGTTTGTCTAGTGGTTGGAGTGTTGACGAGGGGGTGTGGTGTCAGGTATGAATTCAGTTATGACGGATGAAGTTTCTCAGTTGATTGCCCGTGCTGCTCGTTCTGTTAGGTCGGCTGCGCCCGCTCTCCCTGCGCGTGAGGAAATGGATCAGGAGCTGGCTGATGCAGAGGCGGCGCAGCAGCGGGGTTACTTCTCTCCCGATGAGGATGAGCGGCTGTGTGGTGTGTTTGTTAGATATTTATCTGCGCGTGCTGTATTGTTAGGTGCGGTGGATGCGGTGCAGCCTGTGCTGGCGGATTTGGATAACTTAGATCAAACGGCGGGGTTGGAGGATGATGTTGTCTGGCAACTTCGGATCAGGGCGTTTGTGGCGGGTTTTGCGGCGGCGGCGATGTTGGTGCGTTCAGCGACGTTTATTGTGGATCTGGCTGCGGCGAGACCTGTGGTGTGGAAGAAGCTTGATGAGGCGGAGCCCCGCTATGGTATTCCGGCGAAGTGTTTCACCCTGCTTTACAAGCGGATCGGATCGGCACGTACGATGTGGCGTTTCCATGAGGCCATGATGTTTTACGAGGTGCACCGGGATGATGTGTTGGCGCTCGGTGATGATCCGGTGGTGGGAGACTTGGTGCGGGTGCTGCAGGAGGAGGAAGGATTCCTGCAATATAGAAAGCGCGATTACTTAAAACGTAAGTGGGGCTATCGGCTGCACTCATTCAAGCGGCGTCATGTTTCAGGATATAAAAAGGTGATGTTTCATCTGTTGAAGATGAGCGGCAGTGCTGTGGCGGAGATGCGGCAGCCATTTGTGAAACCAATGGGTGCGGGGAAGCGAGTGACAGCGGAGGTGATCAATGCCTTGTTGCCTATGCTCAGGGCGGGGGATGTCTTTATTACACGCCATGATGATGCGCTGAGTAATTTGTTTCTCCCTGGATTCTGGCCGCACGCTGCTTTGTATATAGGGACAGATGAGGAAAGGAAGGGGGCGGGTGTGGTTTGGAGTAAATCAGATGGCCGCTGCCTGAAGCCATTTCATTTTCTGGAGGCTAAAAAAGACGGCGTCCTATTCCGCTCAATCCATGAAACCCTACAAGTGGACGCCTTTATGGTGCTGAGGCCAACGCTTGAGCTGCCACACATCGGCGAGGTGCTATCGCGGGCACTTACTCATGAGGGGAAACTCTATGATTTCTTGTTTGATTTCAGAAAGGCGGATCGGCTGGCATGCACGGAGGTGGTTTACCGGAGCTTCCATGGCATCGGATCAATGCAGTTTGAGCTTAGGAAACACACAGGTCGCCCATGTATTTCAGCGGAAGACCTCATTGAGCAGGCACTTGCGTCTGGAAACTTCAGCAAGGTGATTGATTACGGCGTGGAGGTAGATGAGCTGCGCCAATATTGACGTGGCTATGTGATTTTTCTCCAATGAGTTAGGTGGTGGATGTGCCTCCTTGTGAAAAAATTCACAAATAGACTTGCGCCAGATTGCGAGGTGAGATATTCCCCCCGCCGTCTGGTCAACGAACCAGTCCCGATTCCATGGCAAAGTTACTTTCATTGCGCACACTAATTTCCCTGTTTGTTCTTCTTCTCAGTGCGGGAAGTGCTTCTGCGGGGGCGGGGCATCAGTTGCCGCTGTATTCACACTCTCCTTTTGAGGGGACACCGTTTTTCTGGGTTACGAACTCCATGATTATGGTATGGATGGGTGCTGCGATTATTTTCTTCTTCTGTCGCGCAGCCACGAGAAAAATGACGATAGTTCCTACTGGGTTTCAAAATTTTGCAGAGTGGCTTATCGAAAGCCTATACAATTTCTTCGGCAATATCCTAGGTGAGCACCTTGTGAAGCGGACATTCTGGTTCTTTGGATCCACGTTTCTCCTTATCTTGATCGTAAACTATTTGGCGCTTATTCCAGGGGTCGGAACGATTTTATACGATGATAGTGAGGGGCATGTCCAAGGGCTTCTGCGGGGAGGGAATGCGGATCTGAATATGACCGCTGCTATGTCCCTCACCTTTGCTGTTCTCTGGTTCTATTGGGCTCTTACCGAAAATGGAACTAAAAATTTTCTTGCTCATATTTTTGCCCCTAAAGGTGAGTTTAAAGGAGGGATGTTGGTAGGTATGGCGATCATCTTCTTCCTTGTTGGAATCTTGGAGGTTATTTCTATTGCTATTCGCCCCGTTGCCCTGAGTTTTCGCCTATTCGGAAACGTATTTGGCGGAGAGCAAACCATTGGAGGGCTAATGGCACTTGTTCCCAAATATGCAGCATTTTTACCTGCGCTCCCATTCTACTTCATGGAGTTACTTGTGGGACTTGTGCAAGCACTTGTCTTTACGCTCCTTTCCGCCGTTTTCCTTAAGCTGATCTGTGACCACGGCGATCATGATGATGAAGAGCACGCCCACTAAAACAATTTACAATCTTTTGAGTGTCGGACCATAGGCAAACCGTGGAGGCACTCGGAAACAACAAAAACCAAAACAACTAACTAACATTATGACATTTACTAAAGCATTCGCAGTAGCACTCGCAGCCCTTGGTTGTGGACTCGGAATCGGCATCCTCGGCTCAAAAGCTGCTGAGGCAACTGGCCGTAACCCAGGTGCTTCTACTCAGGTCCTTACCATCGCAATTATTCTTGCAGCTCTTATCGAGGGTCTTTTCATTATCACCGTATTCGCTGCTGGACTTTAATAGTCGAAGCGATTCACAGGATGCCGTCTGGCGGCAAAGCTCCGGCGGCATCCGTTTTTTCCTCTCTGACGTTACCTTTCTGACCTCACAGTCATAGATTTTCAACCTTAGCCTCATCACAATTTCATGTTTTCTGTTCTCCTCGCCGCTACTGGAGCTGGTACTGATGCTGCCAGTGCTAGTCTGTTCGAAACTTTCCGTGTTGATTGGCCCTATTTTGCGGCCCAATTCGTCAACTTTATTATCGTGATTATTGTGCTGAAGAAGTTTGCCTTCGGCCCTATCCAAGCCATGCTCGAGCAGCGCCGTCAGCGTATTGCTGAGGGTGAAGATAAGCTCAAGCGTATCGAGCAGCAGCTTGCTGATTCTGAGAAGAGCACTCAGGAAGCTATCGATAAAGCCAATAGCGAAGCTCAGCGCCTGATCACTGAGGCCAAGGACAGCGCCACTGCTCTTTCCGAGAAAAAAGCCCAAGAAGCCGTTGCTTCTGCCCAGCAAATCCTCGCCAAAGCCGAAGAGGCTGCCGCCGCCGAGCGCAAGTCCATGGAGGCTGAGCTTAAAAAGGAATTCGGCAGACTTGTCACCGCCACCACCGCTGGTGTTACTGGTAAGGTGCTCAATGAAGACGACCAGAAGCGCATCAACGAGGAAGCACTCGCCAGCGTAGAAGCCTAATTCTGGTGACTGATAACTTTTAACCGACAACAGACAACGTGAAAGTATCCAAGGACGCCGCCCGCACCGCCAGCCGGATCTACCGCCTCTGCGCACCAGAAGGTCGCTTGGATGAAGGCAAGCTCCGTGATGCCGTTGCTAAGATTGTGGAAGCAAAGCCACGCGACTACCGCGCCATCCTTCACGCACTTCACCGTCTTGCCCGCATTGATGCCGAGAGCCGTCAGGCACTTGTCGAGTCAGCCACCGAGCTTGACGCCGCAAACAAATCCCGCATCGAGTCCAGCCTCAATGAACAATACGGCGGAGGACTTGAGTTCACCTACAAAATCAATGCCGATCTCCTCGGCGGCACCCGCATCCGCGTCGGCAACGATGTCTGGGACGGCTCCGTAAAATCCCGCCTCGATCGCCTCGCCAACGCATTTTAATTTTCCCGCCGCCCCAGCGGCGCACTCGCACTAATAACCATTTCCCATTAACTAATAACTACACTCAGCCATGAGCAGCATCCTCCAGGAACTTGAACAACAGATCGCCAACGTTTCATCGTCGGTAGAAAAAAGCAACGTCGGCACCGTCCGCACAATTGGTGACGGTGTTGCCAAAGTAGAAGGCCTTAGCGACGTTCAACTCAACGAGATGATCGAATTCCCAGGCGGCCTCGTCGGCCTCGCCCTCAACCTTGAGGAAAGCGAAGTAGGTGTGGTTCTCCTCGGTGACTCCCTCCACGTAAAAGAAGGCGACGAGTGCAAGACCACTGGTAAACTTCTATCCGTCCCCGTCGGTGAAAACATGCTTGGTCGTGTTGTCGATAACCTTGGCCGCCCTCTCGATGGCAAAGGTGAGATTGACGCAGCTGATCAGTACCCAGTTGAGAAAATCGCTCCCGGCATCATTAAGCGGAAGTCCGTTTCCGTTCCTGTGCAGACAGGTATTATGTCCGTTGATGCGATGATTCCAATCGGCCGTGGACAACGTGAGCTTATCATTGGTGACCGCTCCACAGGTAAGACCACCATCGCCGTTGATACCATCATCGCGCAGGCACAGCAGAACAAAGCAGCCGCTGAAGGCCGCCTTGCTGATCACAAACCTCTCTACTGCATCTACGTTGCCGTTGGTCAGAAGCGTTCTAACATCGCACGGACCGTGCAGACACTTGAAGAAGCTGGCGCGATGGAGAACACCTGCATCGTTGCTGCCTCCGCCTCTGACTCCGCTGCTAACCAATACCTCGCCCCCTACACAGGCTGCGCCATTGGTGAGTATCTGATGGATCAAGGTAAGGACGTGCTGATTGTATTTGATGATCTCTCTAAGCACGCGGTTGCTTACCGTCAGGTTTCCCTCATTCTTGGCCGCCCATCAGGTCGTGAGGCATTCCCTGGTGACGTTTTCTACCTGCACTCAAGACTTCTTGAGCGCTCCGCTCGCCTCTCCGATGACGCAGGTGGCGGCTCCATGACCGCTCTGCCGATCATTGAGACTCAAGCTGGTGACGTTTCCGCATACATTCCTACCAACGTGATTTCCATCACCGATGGTCAGATTTTCCTTGAGACAGACCTTTTCTACCAAGGTATCCGCCCAGCGATTTCCGTGGGTCTCTCCGTTTCCCGTGTGGGTTCCGCTGCGCAGACCAAGGCGATCAAAAAAGTATCCGGCACAACCAAGCTGGACCTCGCCCAGTTCCGCGAGCTTCAAGCATTCGCAGCCTTCGGTTCTGACCTCGATGATGCCACACAGGCAAAAATCGACCGTGGTCAGCGCATTGTTGAGCTCTTCAAGCAAAACCAATACAGCCCCAAGTCTCTTGAGATCGAGGTAGCTGTTCTCTGGTCCATGCAGAATGGTCACTTCGATGACGTTGCTGTGGATCGTATCAAAGAGTGCCAAGACGCTCTGGAAGAATTCCTCACCAACCGCAAGTCAGACCTCCTCCAGCTCATTGCTGATGAGAAAGCTCTCACAGACGGCGTCACAGAAGGCCTCAATCAAGCCCTCGCTGACTTCAAAGCCTCTTGGAAGTAATCTCTGATTCCTACTAACCAATAACTGATAACTAAACAGTGGCCAACCTTCGCGACATCCGCCGGCGCATTAAGTCGGTAAAAAGCACCGCTCAAATCACCAAGGCGATGCAGCTTGTAGCTGCCGCCAAGATGAAAAAAGCACAGGACCAGGCCGTAGCCGGGCGCGATTACGCGGACGAGCTAAACAAAGTCCTCGCTAACCTCAAGGACAACGTTGATGAGGGCTCTCACCCACTGCTTGAGCAGCGTGAGGGGGGCAAAGAGCTCATGCTCGTCATCAGCACAGACAAAGGTCTCTGCGGTGGTCTCAATACCAACCTTCTCAAAAAGGTGCGTGCTGAGGCATCCAAGGACACTGAGTTTGTCACCGTCGGACGCAAACTCCGTGGCTCACTCGCCAAGACTGGAGAGAAACTCATTGCCGATTGGCAAGTGGAGGACCCCATTCCGTTTGCCGATGCCCGCCCGATTGCCAAGCTAGTCACAGATAAGTTTCTCTCTGGCGAATACTCCAAGGTCACTGTTGCGTTCACCAACTTTGTCACCACACTTAAGCAAGACCCATGGGTTTCCCAGCTCTTGCCGATCGAGTCAGACACCCTCGCCGAGAAACGTGCTTACGAGGGCGTTGGCAAGGATGCCGTGAAGGAAACTGACAAAGAAGAAGCACTCGGTAGCGATTACATCTTTGAGCCATCTGCCAAAGGCGTTCTCAACACCCTACTTCCGCTCTACGTAAACTTCCAAGTCTATCAAATGCTGGTCGAGTCCCGCGCCTCCGAGCACTCCTCACGGATGGTTGCCATGAAGTCCGCTACTGACAACGCCGAGCAAATGATCAAGGACCTCACTCTCGAATACAACAAAGCCCGTCAGGCCGCGATTACCTCCGAGCTGCTCGAAATCACCACCGCCCAAAAAGCAATGGAGTAAGGTCACTGACCCCCTACTAGCCAAGAGCCATCTGACCAAGCCCATTTTCAAACTTCTAACTGATCACTTCCAACTTAAAAAACCATGTCTAACAAAGGAACCATCGTCCAAGTCATTGGCGCCGTTATCGACGCCGATTTCTCCAAAGCAGACAAACTGCCCGCCATCTACAACGCCCTCGAGGTTAGCTACAATCTCTACGGAGAAGACACTACTCTCGTTCTCGAAGTTCAGCAGCACCTCGGTGACGGCTGGGTTCGCGCCGTGGCTATGAGCACCTCTGATGGTCTCAAGCGTGGAGTAGAAATCACAGACACCGGAGCACCTATCTCCGTTCCTGTTGGTGCTGGCATTCTTGGCCGCATCTTCAATGTTACTGGTGATGCCGTTGACGAGCGTGGTGAAGTTCCACACGAAAAGAAATACCCAATTCACCGCCCAGCACCCGCTCTTGTTGATCAGGCAACATCTGCCGAGATCCTTGAGACCGGTATTAAAGTGATCGACCTCATTTGCCCCTTCACCAAAGGTGGTAAAGTTGGCGCCTTCGGTGGTGCTGGTGTTGGAAAGACCGTGGTTATCATGGAGCTCATTAACAACATCGCTAAAGGACACGGTGGTTACTCCGTCTTCGCCGGTGTGGGTGAGCGGACTCGTGAGGGTAATGACCTTTACGAGGAAATGTCAGAAGCTGGCGTTATCGATCAAGCAAACCTCGCCAACTCCAAAGTGGCGCTGGTTTACGGTCAGATGAACGAGCCTCCAGGTGCGCGTCTCCGTGTAGCTCTCTCCGCCCTCGCCATGGCAGAATACTTCCGTGATGAGGAAAACCAAGACGTTCTTCTCTTCGTGGATAACGTATTCCGTTTCTCCCAAGCTGGTGCTGAGGTATCCGCCCTCCTTGGCCGGACTCCTTCCGCCGTGGGTTACCAGCCAACCCTCTCCGAGGAAATGGCAAACCTTCAGGAGCGTATCACCTCCACCAAAAAAGGCTCCATCACCTCCTTCCAGGCCGTTTACGTTCCTGCGGATGACTTGACTGACCCCGCTCCTGCGAACACCTTCGCCCACCTCGACTCCACCGTCGTTCTTGAGCGTTCCCTCGCTGAGCTTGGTATCTACCCTGCGGTTGATCCACTTTCATCTGTATCGAACGCCCTCGCACCTGAGGTTGTTGGTGAGAAGCACTACAAGGTTGCCCGTGGTGTGCAGAACGTGCTCCAGCGTTACAAAGACCTTCAGGACATCATCGCCATTCTCGGAATGGACGAGCTCTCTGATGAGGACAAGCTCATTGTATTCCGCGCTCGTAAGATTCAACGTTTCCTCTCCCAGCCGTTCCACGTGGCGGAAATCTTCACCGGCACACCAGGCCAGTATGTTTCCATCGATGACACTGTAAGCGGCTTCGAGGAAATTCTCGACGGCAAACACGACGATGTCCCTGAGTCAAACTTCTACATGAAGGGCGGCCTCGACACCGTTGATCTTGGATAATCCTTAATCGTATCCTTAAAGCACAAAGCACGATGAAAATCCTCGTTAAAATCCTTCCCTTTGTTCTGATCATTGGCGCTGTTATTGGCTGGAAAGCCTACAACAAGCACAAGTTCTCATCTGAGCTCAAAGAAGGTATTGAGAAGTCAGGATTTCTCACTTCCGTGCCTGGTGTCGATGAGGAATACACCCAAGAACTACTCGATCACGCACACCCAATCGCGCTCGACAAAGCCTACAACATGGGTGGACGCCGCAAGGGAGCTGACTTCGATGACAGAGCCTACAAGACCGAGCTTTTCAAAGAAATGGCAAAGAAGGCAAGAGACGATGGCGAAACTGCCGCCGCTGCTTACTGCCTCCTCAGAGCACAACACTAAATTACCATGCTTCACTTAGAAATCGTTACCCCTGAGAAGAAAATCTTCTCTGACACCGTCGAGGACGTCTATCTCCCTGGAGAAGATGGCGAGATGGGTGTGTTAGAGCTTCACGCAGCTCTGGTATCCGCCTTGAAACCTGGTGAACTCCGCTACAAGAAAGACGGCAAAGTTGAAGAACTCGCCATCGGCTCAGGATTCGCTGAAGTCACCACAGAAAAAGTCAGCGTCCTCACAGACATGGCCGCTGGTGAGTCTGACATTGATGAAGAAAAAGTAGAAGCCGCCATGCAGCGTGCCGAGGAAGCGCTCGCTAACATCGAGCACAGCGATGACCTAGAGGAAATCGCCCACCTGCAAGCAACCATCGCTGGTTCACTAGCGAAGCTGAACCTCAAGCGCAAGCGCCGCCAGATTTAGCGGCAGCTTCCATAGCAATTTTCAAACCCTCAGTGTCCTTGTGATGCTGAGGGTTTTTTGTTGATGGGTGCTATACCAACTCAACATTGGTATTACAAGCGGCCTTCATCTAGGTCGATAAGTTCAAATACGCTCGTCTCAGGTGACCACTCGTATTCTGTGTAGATGCGTTTTATGGCGATTTTGAGGGAGCGATCCATCGGGTGCCCTTGCCTGCCGAGATCGGGGGCTAGTTTGTTCCAACTATCACGTTTGCTCGGAAAACTTTCCACAGTCTGTTCCAGCCATAGTGCGAGATCGGAGTCGGTTTTCTCGGCGACTGCATGGCTGACTTGCTCAATGGTTAGATCAAAGTGCGAGAGGAACTGACCGTCCAAGCCGTGAGGGTGGCCGAAGGCTAATGCGTAGTCATCGGGTAAGTCGCCAGCAAGCTGCTGCCGTGCTTTGTCAATAAAACGTGCCCAGTGAAGGGTGTCTGCTACAGAACGGTCAAAGGGAGATCTGGGATAGGTCATGCTTGAATGGCTTGAATGAATACACTACCTCATTTTCGCGGGCGAGTCTTTGCGGCTACTCGGATGAATTTTTTACCCGTTGCTCCTTTATCGACAGAAACGACACTGGTGCCAGTGGTTCCGGTGGCTGCCACAGCGGCGGACACGTCAGCAGCAAAGCCTGTCAGATCTGGTGAGGATTCTACGATGAGCCGATGAGGGCGCGGTGACTTCACCTTAGCATCTGCCATAAGTTTATTACCAGTAATGCGGGTGTTTTCGAGCTCCACGGGAAGGTTGGCGGCATAGAGATCGGTGGTGTCGATGAGAACGCCAGCGTAGAGGATGTAGTTGTAACTTCCATTATTAGGGATTCTGAGTGTTGCTCCTGCACCTAATGTAATTTTCTCAGCGATAGAAACATATTTGCCACTCGTATAGGAGCTACTAATTTGTTGGCTTAACGTCAGGGATCCTGCTAAATTGTCTGGTAGGACAGTGTATCTTATCTCTGTGGTTCCGGTTGAGGAAGTTCCACTGAGTGCGGCGCGATGAATGATTAAGGTTTTCCCCGCAGGGACAGCATAAGCGGTATTGCCAGACTGTCCCAAATAGATATTCACTTGCTGTGCAGCACCATAGCATGGTGCAAAAGAGAGGGCTAAAAGTAATAATGAGTAGTATTTTTTCATAACACGTAATGGTAGCCTAGCCAGAGAGTTGACAGCAAGGGCAAAAACCCCAAAAAGGTCTGTAAAAAACCACCATTCTATGATCAAACCCCCCGCGCCGCAGAATCCACTGATCACGGCTCACTTCTCACCGATCACTTTATTATGAACGTCTCACTTAACTGGCTAAACGACCACCTTGATCTCTCAGACATGTCCCTTCAACAGATGGATGATCTGCTTACCTTTGCGGGTGTGGAGGTGGAGGGGATTTCTCAGAAGGGTGTGCCATCGGAACTCGTGGTCGTAGCTCAGGTGAAATCAGCTGAGCAACATCCGGATGCGGATAGGCTCAAAGTTTGTATGGTGGATGCTGGAGAAGGGGAGCTTCGCCAGATTGTTTGCGGCGCGCAGAATTACTCAGTAGGAGATAAGGTGCCCTGCGCCCTCCCTGGCGCGGATCTCGGGGGAGGCTTTGTCATCAAGGAGGGGAAACTCCGTGGTGTTGACTCCAAGGGAATGCTCTGTGGTGCTGATGAGATCGGCATGATCGACGAGGAAGACGGCTTGATGATTTTGTCCCAAGACCTTGAGATTGGAAAACCGCTACAACAAATTTTCGATACCGACACCATCATCGAGGTGGAAGTTACACCCAACCGCCCAGACCTTCTATCCCACACCGGCATGGCGCGTGAGCTGGGAGCACTTGCTGGCATGGAGCGGAAATCGCTCGATCTCACTACGGCGGAAACCTCATCCGCTGAAGGCAGTATAAAACTTTCTGCCACGGATTCCTGCCCGTACTACACTGCGGTTAAAATCAATGGCGTAAAAGTAAGTGACTCCCCAGCGTGGTTAAAAACAAAGCTGGAAGCTATCGGTTTACGCCCCATTAATAACATCGTCGATATCACGAACTACGTCCTGCATGAGCTGGGCCACCCGCTGCATGCTTTTGATGCCGCTAAGGTGGACGGCGCGCTCGATATCCGCATGGCGGCCGATGGAGAAATCTTCAAGGCACTTGATGAAGTGGACTACACGCTCAACGAAGGTGACGTGGTGATCTCAGATGCTTCAGGAACGGCCCTTGCACTGGGAGGTATCATGGGCGGCCTAGACAGTGGCGTTTCTGATACAACTACGGACATCATTCTTGAGTCCGCTTACTTCACGCCATCAAAGATCCGCAGGAGCTCGCGCCGTCTTAACCTCAGCTCTGATTCTTCCTATCGTTTTGAGCGTGGTAGTGATCCGCAAGCTGTTCCCACCTCCTCTGCCTTTGCGGCAAAACTAATTGTCGAGCTAGCCGGCGGAGCCATCGAGGGCGCTACTGCGGTTGCCGGAGAAGCACCCACTCTTACCGGTGAAGTGGCATTGGATGCCGCAAAGCTTGAGCAACTGATGGGGGGCTCTATCAGCCTAACAGACGCCGAAGGAATCCTCACAAGGCTCGGCCTCACCAAAACGGGTGATGGCCAATGGGCGGTGCCAAGTTTCCGCTTGGATCTTCACCGCCACATTGATCTGGTGGAGGAAATTGCGCGCGTGCATGGGCTCGATAACGTGCCGTCGCGCTTCACGGGAACCTTCGCTCAGGAGAGTGAGGTGGATGCCGCTTATGATTACCAGATGGAGCTGCGCCGCCGCCTTGCTGGAATCGGTTTCCACGAAGTGCAGACGATCAAGCTGATTGCTGATAACGCTCCTGATGCAACCATCGCTCAGATGGACACCGCCCTACCGTTGCGCCCGCTACAGGACGGCGATGTGATCCGTGTGGCACTGCCGCTTTCTGAAGACCATGCAATCATGCGCCCATCTCTAACACCTGGTCTGGTGGCGGTGGCAGCGAGAAACATTCGCCAAGGTGCCAAGTCTCTCCGTTTCTTTGAGCTAGGTCGCCAGTTCCGCAATGCGGGAGGAGGTAAGGCTAAGGACATTGAATCAGACTCGCTGGCCTTTCTCATCGGCGGCGAAGACAAACCTGCGGGCTGGTCTAACAAATCAGCTGTTGTTAATGGCTTTGATGCCAAGGCCGTGGTTGAGGCATTATTGCCGAACCAACCCGTGCAGTTCACTCCGCGTGAACGTGATGGTTTTATTCTTGCAGCAGATGTGCAGTGCGCGGGGAAGCCAATTGGTGCCTTTGCGCAGCTTAGCCCAGCCAAATGCCGTGAGCTAGGAGCGGATTCGCCAATCTACTTAGTGGAGCTGGATGTGAAAAAGTGCCAGCAGCTTAGCGGTGGTGTGGCTCAGATTGAGGAGCTTCCGCAGTTCCCTGGCTCAAGCCGTGATGCCGCAATGGAGGCACCTGTTTCCATGCCAAATGCGGATATTGAGAAGCTGATCAAAAAGCACAACGAGATGCTGCTGGTGTCCTCATCGTGTTTTGATCTCTTCACAGACCCGACAGGTGAGAAACTTCCTGCCGATAAGAAATCCATCGCTTACACCTTCCATTACCGCTCTCCTGAGCGCACGCTGAAGGCGAAGGAAGTGGACCAGGCGCACCAGAAGCTGCTTGATGCGCTGGCAAAATCTCTGCCGATTACGTTCCGCTAGGGAAGGGCGTAATCCTGCGCGAAAGCTATTCCAGCATTTCCTTGTTGTGAGGTTTTGCCTAGATTCTTGGTCTATACCGTGTGGTGTAAGCTTGTTTTTAAGCGTATTTTCATGTAAATAATTGCAGTTTTTTCGAGAAATAACGTAAATTAAAGGCTATTTTAAAAGCGTTTTATCAATAAAGTGGAATTTTTTAGTCTCTCTAACCCTTGATAAATCAACAAATTACAAAAAAATATACATTATTACTTAAAAAGATATTTACATTTACGAAAAATCATCATAAGTTGGCTCCGGCAAGCGCGACACCCCCAAAGGTTGCAATTGCCACAAATCACCAACGGACAAAGACCACCCGAGCTGACGATGTCTCTCTTGACAACCGAAGCCCCCCCAAAAATCGGTTGATGTCCTTGGCTACAACAAGAACCCAAGGATACCAAGAGGACACAGTTGCAAGC
>JBMYYO010000020.1:0-35814 GCA_049609505.1 Akkermansiaceae bacterium
AAAAGCAAAGAAATCTGGGCTGGAAAAGGTGGCAATAGCTCCATCGGCGCACAGCCCTTTGACGTGGCGATCTCAGGCGATGGATTTGTCACTCTGGAGTCTCATTCATTTGACAACTCGATCCATGGCGACGGCACTATTTGGTTAGACGTCACCGTGGAAGGCGATTACGGCAGCAAGAAACTCTTTGAGCTTCCATCTGAAGTCATGAACGCCGGCTATGGCCGCGCTCAGCTCGTCACCGATAAACCCTACACCCACCAAGGCAAGAGCTACGCCCAATCATTAAACCTCCACGCCCACGGCACCGCCAAGTGGGCTATCCCCAAAGGCACCAAGCGCATCAAGGGAAGCTTCGCCGCCATCAGCTATGGCAAAGTGCAGCCAAAAATCCACTACACCAACGCCGCCCTACCCCTAACAGGCGAGCACAAACAAAACCTAGTCGAAGTTCGTTTCCCCATCGGTAAAACTGGCAGCTTCAGCAAATCCTACCCAAAAAATTGTGCTAAAACTGACATCACTGTGCGCCGCCACACCGAGTGGTTGGCCGCCCAACAACGCACAGATGGCAGCTGGCCACGGCTCCGCGGATACACCCGCGATGGATGGGACACCGCCTGGTGCGCGCTAGCTCTAATGTCTAGCGGAGATCCCAAATACGATGCCCAAGTCCGTAAGGCCGCGTATAGGATCGCCTACGCTGACGCCCCCAGCGAGTGGACCGCTGAGCGCTCCATGCGGCTCATTTTCCTCAGTGAGTATTACCTGCGCACCAAGGATGAAAAAATCATCGCCGGCATCCAAGCCGCCTACTACCAATTGTTAGATTGTTGTAAGACAGACTACATGGCCGGGCACAAGGTGAACGGCTTTGGCTACGGCATCGCTGGGCAGCACTACGGCACCGGGCACCTTATTCTCGCCATGGCGCTCGCCTCCCGCACCCCCATCACAGTGAACAAGCCACTGGTAGAAAACATCATCCGTCACGGCGGAGAGGTCTGCGTGAATGGCCACTACGCTTACGGACGTGGCAGACGTATGGCACGCGATGAAACCCGCAAGCGCGGCGGCGGCAATGCGATGTCAGGCCCAGGGATGCTCGGCGTGCAAATCGGCGGTGGTCACAGATCCTCGATCAAGGAACTTATCGAGCGCATGGACGCATCAATTGGCGATGGGGATAACTCCCACGCCACCAGCTCACTTGCATTTATTTTTTCATCCCTCGCCATCGCCGCAGCAGACGAGGAGGTTTTCCTCAAGCATATGCAGAACTTTAAGTATAAAATGACCATTGATGACAACTGGGAGGGCGGCTTTCTCAAGTCTGCATTCCCGTTAGATTTTCAAGGTGGAGAAGGCGTCACCGCAAACTGGATCCGCAGCGCAGGCAGCATCCTTGTGCTCAATGCCCTCAAGCACAATCTCGCCATCACAGGTAAAAAGGAACTCTGGAAAAAAGGAAACATCGGCCGCACCGCCGTCAGCGAGTGGGGAGGCCAAGTGCACTCCTACTACCTGCGCAACTGGTGCCTAGCACAGGAGCTGTTAGGGCGCAAAGCACCCAGAGAGCTCGCGCAAGGAATCCGCATGATGCAGACGGTCCCCCGCGATGAAAACCTCGTCACCAACACCAGAAACACCTACCTGAGTTTTGCTACCAGCATCATCAAAAAAATCGCCTCCACTCGCTCACTCACAGAAACCCAACGAGCATACGCCATCGAGCTCGTCAGTGGCCTCGATTTCAAAATCCACGATCAAAAGAAGGGTACAAAACAACAAATCACACTCGAAGTAAACCACCCCATGCACCAGCTCAATTGGAGAGATGAGGATAAGGCAAAACAATACACCAACCAAAACTTCACCCTGCGCAGTAAGGTAGAGATCAGTGCCAAAAACATCTCCGCCCCCATCGTCTTCGAAACCGATGGCACCAAGGGGTTTAATCTCGATCAAGGCACCCGGAAGTTCACCTCCACCAAGCCACTCAAGAATCCTACCGAGGAACAGTTTGATGGCATCGCAAAAATCTCCTTCAAAATTGGCCGCACCACCGTCAGCTACAAACGCCCACTCAAGTTCAATGAAACATTCAGCCACTCTAACAACTACAATTTGAGACGTTTGCAGCTCAAACTCAAAGTTGCACCGCGCGCCTACTACCAGAGCCAGCCACTCATCATCGCCGGCATCCCATTCGACTGCATGTACCCCGCCGAACGCATGCTCAAAGTTGATGCACCAGAGGAAGGCATCAATATCCACGAAGGGGATGAAGTGCTGGTGGACATCGCCAGTGAAAACCTCATCTGCGCTTGGGTTCACACTCTCAAGTTTGAGAAAAACAGCCAAGTAAACATCGCAAAACCTAGAAAGCTTGAGAGCATCACAGGCACAATCAAAGGAGAAAGCAGCGCACTCCTTGATCACAAACAAAACACCCACTGTGACCTAACAAGCAACAACTCCAAGAGCATTCTTGAATTTGATTTCGGTAAAAGCATCACCCTCAACGGCCTGGATGCAAACTACAGCAGGGCTACTTTCATGCGCATCTGGTATAAACAAGGAGAGACTTGGATTCCCACAGTTTGGGATAACTACTCCGTGCGCACCAGCCATCACCCTACTTTCCCCGATACCAAAGCACGGTTCTGGCGAGTAGAAATCCATCATAGCAGAACGATGCGTCTCCACACCCTGCGCTTCTATCATAATCCAAACATGATACTCAAACACGGCAGACTCCCTCAGATGGATAAACCTAACACCCTTCCACCCATCCAACCTCAGTAGATCCTAATGAGAGCACTCACCCTGATCACGCTCTGCTGCCTTCCGCTCAGCGGCTGCAAACCTAACAAAACTCAGGAAAACAGAGAGTCATCTCCCAGTGAAACTACTGAAACGGTTAGAAAAGCAAGCAGCGAGGAATTGGCAAAACACTTCCCTCTACTCCCGCTAATAGAGCCACACCAATGGCAACAGCTGCTCGCCGCCGAAGCCGTGCTGGAAGATGGCACGCAGAGCGATCAACAGCAGTCTGAAGCACAGGATCAAATCACAAAAATCACCCAGCTCCTCAGAGCCGCCCACCCCTTCCACGCCGATCCATCCAGCATCGAGCTTGGAGGCATTCGCTTTGACCGCACATCCCGGCAAATTACGCTTCCAGCCGAAGTCATCTACCCAACGCAAGGGGACAAACGGCACCCCGGAGAGCTTGAGCTCATCCTCTGCTCCACCACGGGGCGAGCCCACGAAACGCTTTTTATCACAAAGGCCCGCCCCCTCCACTTGGAAGTCATCCTCCACCTCGCAGGCTTCAAAAAATCAACGCCCATGAGCACCTTCGGAGTGCACGTTTCCATCCCCAATCACGATCCCATCCCTATCGAAACTCTTATCCGCTCCACAGAGGGAGACACCCTGCCAAACAAAATGATCTGGGAGTTCAGCGGTGGCGATTTCAATGATCTCTACCCGCCAGACCAAACAGGCGATTTCCTCATCTGCTGGCACGCCCACGATTCCGTCCTAAGAATCCGCCACGAAAAAATCGCCTCAGGAGAAATCAAACTAACCACAAAAAAACACCCCTTGTTAGAGAAAGGAAAACAAGTGACGATT
The DNA here is from genome assembly GCA_049609505.1 of Akkermansiaceae bacterium. Classification (GTDB taxonomy): domain Bacteria; phylum Verrucomicrobiota; class Verrucomicrobiia; order Verrucomicrobiales; family Akkermansiaceae; genus Oceaniferula. Next base: position 3,643 of record JBMYYO010000020.1, read on the forward strand.
ATTATCGCAGAACGGGCTCCATAACCCTAACGCAGCTGACGCCACCCTGCGATAGCGGGTGCTTTATAACGCTCGCCCTCTAACCTAACATATCCCGCGTGATCGCGTAGCTGGCGCCACAGCGGGGGCAGTTGATTTTGATTTGATCATCGCCTTGGAATAGCTCGCCTAACTTATCTTTCCATGAAGCGAGGGTTGGCACGATGCGTTCTGCGCTACAGCCGCAGGCGAACTTGAATCTCCTCGTCTCCAGCACCTTGGTCTGCTCATCCTCTACAATGCTGGCTGCTTTCTCTGCATCAAGCTCCGCAAACCATTCCTCATCGTAGTCTGGCTGGGCGGCGATGAGGGCGTAGTTTTCATCATCTAACCGGAAACACCTCGCAGGGCGTTGCTCGCTCTGTTGGTAAAAATGCTCAACCCACTTTACGGGGTCCGCGCTGTCTAAATCCACGGTGGTTGTGCTTGGCTCCTGCCCACTAATCAACGTCTGGCTGTAGAGCATATCATGATCTGTCTCTCGAACGTCCTCGGTGAATAGCCTACCTGTCACATACTCATGGGCACTGCTTCCGGTGACAAAATAATTTACCCTCGGCGCACGGATGTTCGCCGTCCACGCAATGGATTCCGCCCGTGGGCGTGCGGTGAGGTGCAGTGCCATTACCGCCAGAAGATCCTTGAGGGTGGCATCTAGTTTTTCTTTGTAACGCAGCTTATGCTCCATCAGGTGGAGGTAGTAGTCCGTGTAGATCGGCGTGAACTGACCACGCACTAACAAACAATTCCGGTGGCGGACAAAAATCGACTCGACCTTTGTAAAATCATCAACAGGCTGCATGGGAAAAGCGTGAGTAAGGAGAGGAAAAGAATCAAGCCGTATCGACAGCTAATACCACTCCACAGAAAAAGCACTCCGCAGAAAGGACTCATTGTGATGTTGCCTCAAAAAAGTATCGGGCCTGGGATATAAATCCACAGACCCGACACACACCTACACAATAGAATATTAAAAACTGAAACTGGAAATTAAGAATCAAAAATTGGGTTGGCCTTGTATTGCCCTCCCGATTGCTTAGTTAATTACGATGGGCAGAGGCTCGGCTTTCACTTTTTTGGGAATTTCCAAATAAAGTAGTCCATCCTCCAGCTTGGCGCTGATTTTCTCAGCATCCACCTCGTCCGAAATACGAATGCGGCGCTCAATGTTTCCAAGGAAATCGCGTGACTCGTCCTCCGTTGAGGCCTCGATCAGTAGGTTTTCATCCTCCACACTGAGTGAAACCTCGTCTTTTTTGAAACCAGGTAGTTCTATGCGGAGCTTCCAGCCATTTTCATTTGCTTCCGGTGTCTCCTTGCAGCACTCGCCATTAGCCGCTGGAGCTATGTCACGATTAAACAAGCGATCGAATTCTGTGAACAGGCTGTTTGATATAGGGTAGTGAGTTAATGTCATGGTATTTTGTTATTTGTTTGGGTTGATGCCAAACATAATTGCAAATTGCATACCAAATCCACAAACAACTATAACACACTCTTCATCAACCAGTTGAAATGATAAGCATTTTCCAAACCAAACCAAATTATGACATTTTGGCACAAGACACAGACAATGTGACGCGGCAAAATGTCGCAACCAATCGACTCCGAGTTCTAGATTCTTCGCTCGACAGGAAGTTCACGGACTGGAAGCCCGTGCTCTTTGACGGCTCCTTTAGAACAGATCTAATGCCTGAAGTGGCGGTGGCCGGTGAAGACCATGGCGATGCCGGCTTTGTCTGCGGCAGCGATGACTTCTTCGTCACGGATGGATCCTCCAGGCTGGATGCAAGCGGTGGCTCCGGCTTCGACGGCGGCGTTTAGGCCATCTGCAAATGGGAGCATGGCATCAGATGCCATGATGCTGCCATTGAGCGAGAGGCCGGCTTCGTTCGCTTTCCAGACGGCAATGCGGGAGGAATCTACCCGGCTCATTTGCCCTGCGCCGATGCCGAGGGTGCGGTCTGCACCAGAGTAAACGATGGCGTTGGATTTGACGTGTTTGACAACGCGCCAGCCGAAACGCATTGCGCGCATTTCTTCCTCTGACGGTGGGCGTTTGGTGACGACTTTCTCTTCAAGGTTATCGAGGCCCAGTGTGGTGTGATCACGGCCCATAACCATGAGTCCACCCGGAGCGGAGCGGATCACAGGGTCCTTACGGACACCTTCCCAAGCATCTGTATTGAGCTTGATGAGGCGAAGGTTTTTCTTTTTCTGAAGAATCGCGCGGGCTTCTGCATCAAAGTCAGGAGCGATGATGACATCGGTGAAGATGGAGGAAATAATACGCGCTAGGCCTTCGGTGAGAGAGCGGTTCACGACGATGACGCCGCCGAATGGTGCTTGGGTGTCTGTTTCGTAAGCGAGCTGCCATGCCTTGCGTAGGTCCTCATCATCTTGGCCGACGCCACATGGATTGGTGTGCTTGAGGATACCGACGGTTGGCCGCACGAAGTCCGTGATAAGATCGGAAGCGGCCTCGATATCTAGGATGTTTGTGTAGCTAAGCTCCTTGCCTTGCAGCTGGGTGAAAACATCGGAGAAATTGCCGTAGAGTGTGGTCGGCTGGTGGGGGTTATCGCCGTAGCGTAGTTCGCGATCGAGCGGCTGGCTAATGATCAGTTGCGAACGTGTACCCTCGCCGGCTTGAGAGAGGTAATTGGTGATGGCGGTGTCATAGGTGGAGGTGCGGAGGAAGACTTTTACCGCTAGCTCTTCGCGGAGCTTCAGCGAGGTGTCGCCATCGTGTTCTTCCATCTCGGAGAGCACACGGGAGTAATCGCTAGGATCGGTGACGACGGTGACGGACTTGTAGTTTTTTGCCGCACTACGCAGCATGGATGGGCCGCCGATGTCGATGTTTTCAATCGCCTGCTCGAGTGTTACCCCCTCCTTGGCGATGGTTTCTTCAAACGGGTAGAGGTTTACCACCACGAGATCGATGGGTGGGATGTCATTGTCCTTGGCTTGCTTGAGGTGCTCGTCATCGTCGCGTTTGTGGAGAAGGCCGCCGTGAACTTTCGGGTGAAGAGTTTTTACCCGACCTTCGAACAGCTCGGGAGCACCAGTGAATTCAGAAACATCCATCACAGGTAATCCAGCCTCGCGCAATGCCATTGAGGTGCCACCAGTGGAAAGAAGCTGCACACCTTGATCGTGCAAACCTTGAGCAAATTCAGTAAGACCTGATTTATCAGAAACGGAAAGTAGAGCGCGTCGAATAGCCATAATATGTAATGCCCCGTGAGTGGACTGCCCCCGCTTAGCCGTAGAAACGATTCGGAGCAAGCGGAATGTGCAGCATCCTGATGAGGGACTTCCTCCCTGCTGACGCAATATTTCCAATTTATCCTCGCAAACCCAATCGCTGTATCTATATTGTATTCTTTAATAAAATATTAATCACATGCTGCCCCCAAATAAAAAACACTTTGCCTGCCACTCTAAACCCCAAAAAGGGTTTGCATTGATTGCAACTGTTTCCGTGATGGCTCTCCTGCTCATGGTGGCCTTGGCACTGGTTTCTCTCTCCACCATTTCTATTCGAGAATCTCGGCATGAGCAAAACATGAGCGAAGCAAAAGCCAATGCCCGGCTAGCACTGATGCTCGCCCTCGCCGAGCTACAAGAACTCGCCGGCCCCGATCAAAGAACTTCCGCCCGATCCGACATCACGGACGGCGCAGCACCTAACCAAAAACATTGGACTGGATTTTGGAGCACTGAAAACTGGAACCCCAGAAACCCTAACACAAAAAATTTCCTCGGATGGGGTGTCTCTCATCCTACCGGCCTCACGGGTCTAACTGATGCCGCCACGCCGCTGACCACAGGAGATCCGGTCACCATGGTCGGCAAGGGAAGTGTCTCCAACCCAGACCAACACGTATGGGCCAGCCAAGTCCCTCTCCAAACCAACGGCAGCTACGCATGGTGGATTAGCGATGAGGGGATCAAAGCCAGCTTCAAAGCACCCAAGCTAGGCAGCCACTCATGGAACAAAGCCGGACTCCTCGGCACCGCCGCCACAAACGGCGTGTCAGCCCTCAATTTAGATGCCTACCAAAACCTAACAGAAGATAAACAGCACGCCGGTGGAGCTTCGCAGAAATCGATTGATCTCCCGTTTGGCAATCCGGCACTCAGTAAAAACCTCTACCACGATGTCACACCCCAATCCGTTCAACTCCTCACAGACACACGCCATGGTGGAGCGCGGCGCGATCTATCTACCGCCTTTGAATTAGATCGAGGAGAATTTGATGCCTTACAGGAATTCCACGCCTCCAAGGAACAAAATCTCACTGCTTTTTATGACGAGCTCGGAGCCACGTATAACGATCCCCGATTTTATCACGCTAACTCATCACCCGAAATCGGCTACCTCTGCGAAGTCCCCCAAGCAGGTGGTTTTTCCCGTGGGGCAACATGGGATTTTGTTAGGAACCATTATCGTCTCTACAAACGCGAGTGGGAAAAAAATCCATGGGCACGCAGCATCAGCGGCATCAATAGCACCAGCTTCGCGGCCAGAGGTACCCTCCCCCACAGCTACTCCGGCAAAGAGAACGGTGCCAATGACGTGGGGGGAGACTACTACGCCTATCACCACAGCACAGGAGCAATCTACAGCAAAGCCTCATTCGGCTTCTGGGGGCGTATGTTTCCCCTGAACGGCGCGCGAGGATCGATCAACAGCTCCCAGCGACTCACCGTGGCCCGCTCGCCAAAGCTGACCCCAGCCGTCATCCGCGTCAGCGTCGCTCTCGGGCTGGTTAAAAAACAACTTAACAGCAGCAACTGGAGTCTGGCTGTTTCGTTAGATCCCTACATCACCATCATCAATCCCTACAACGTGCCTGTGACATTTGAGTCGATCGGCTTGTGGAGCACGAAGTTTAACCCCTTCAAAGTCACCCTCCAATACACTGACACAGGGGGCACCCAGAGGACGGCAACTTTCGAAAAATACTTCTCTGGAAACTACTACTCATTCGGCACCTTCGCACTTCGCCTCAATCCTAACAACGGCCCCTACACCCTAGAGCCGGGAGAAATCCGCGTCATCTCCCCCAACAAACGTGGCGCGCAGGGGCAGCTTAGCTACAACTATATCACCACCATGCAGGGAGGCTTCCAATACAGTGAAGAATCCGGGTTCTACATTGCACCTAACAACAACGTCCGCCCCAAAAGCGGAACCACCGTCACCGCCACGTTGGACGGACGCAGTAGCTCATGGGGTGCCACAGATCGTTTGGTTGTCACCCTAGAACACACCAAAACCCACAACGGCGGCAACCGCGATATGTATTCCCAGTTCCCGCCACGTAACATGTATGGCGATGAAGACATCTTTGATCAACCGGTTATCACGAACATTGGGGTCAGTGCCAACAATGGAAAAACCCAACCCAATTTCCGTGTGCAACGCTCGGTGAATACCAGTCAGATTCCCGAGCCAGGTGACAGCGGACTCTATCTCGGGGTCTTTGACGTTCAGATGAAAACAACTGCCGAAGATGTGCCAAGCCTCTCCCTCAATCCACGCGGTGAAGCGCATGACACGCGGGACTACGACGGCTGGAACCGCTCATCGCCGCAGTGGAAAGTGGAGCTCACTCAGGTAGATGATTTATCCCAACTGCAACTGGTCGCTGACCCCCAAGGTCATTCATTCTGGGGTGAGGGCCGCACCGCCAGCAAGGGCGAAACCCATTGCGTACTTTACCAAGTCCCCGAACTCCCCCTCAGCTCCCTATCACTGCTGCAACACATGAACACCGGCATGACTGGCAGCAGCGGCTCATTACAAATCGGCAACTCATTCCCCCATCCCGGAATCAAGGATCTAGCTCAAATCGCTACCCAACGCTCCACGGTCAGCAACGGATACTCATCCGTGGCATCCCAAGTCCTAACCGATATGGCATGGGCAAGCAACGAGGCACTGTGGGACCGATATTTTTTCAGTGGCATCAACTGGGGAGGCTCCAGTGCCGCACGGCTTGGCGCCAGCCAACCCTACACCGATCACCAAGGAGCCATCGATGCCTTGTTAGAGCACGACCGCAGCAAACCCTGGCCACTCCAGAACCCACGCATCGCACTCTTTGACCGCAACCTCAGTGCCAGCCAGAAAGTAGAGCTAAAGGAATACGACAAGCTGGGACGCCACCTCGCCATCTACGGAGGGTTTAATATCAACTCAACATCAAAAAATGCCTGGAAAGCGATTCTCTCCAGTTTGCGGAATACAGAAGTCGCGCGCATCTCAGGCAGCTCAACGCAGGCATCCACTGCGCAGAATGCGTTTAGCCGATTCCAAGTTCCGACGGAAAAAGATGGCGAGATTTTTGGTGCATACAAAAACCTCAGCGATAGCCAGATTGATGCTCTCGCGGAGGCCATCGTTCAGCAGGTTAAAACCCGTGGACCGTTTATCGGACTGGCGGACTTTGTGAATCGCCGACTCACCACCGGAAGCCTCAAAGGAACAAGCGTCGGTGCCGTTGGAGCCCTGCAAGCCGCCATTGATTCCACCAGCATCAACGGCAGCAACATGCAGCAAAAACCCACCGCACCCAACCTCGAAAACACCACCTATCAAGTGGACGGCAGCAATAAAAACATCAGCAACTACGCTGGCACCGCGGGTTTCCTCCAGCAGGCTGATATCCTTAACGCCATCGGAAGCAGCATCTCTGCCCGCTCTGATACCTTTGTCATTCGCGCCTACGGCTCAGCCAGAGATAACAACGGAAACATCCTCGCCGAGGCATGGTGTGAGGCGACAATCCAGCGCACGCCAGACTGGATTCAGCCTACCGATGAAGAGCCCACCCAACTTAAAACACAACCGGCAGCGACAGCCAATTCTCCCATCCATCAGCTATGGGAAAACAATCCGAACTTCCCAGACATGAACCGCAAGTTGGGCAGAAGATTCGCTATTCAATCTTTCCGCTGGCTAGCGAAGGATGAAATCTGATACACATGCTTCCGTGACTCGTTCTCTAACATCTCCACTGCGTAACCTCGTGCCAGCAACCGTCCTCCTGCTCGCCCTCATCTGCCTCGCTCTGCCAAGTTTGCAGGCGCAAGATCAGCCTTCGGGCGCAGATGAGACACGCGGCAAGCCAACCTTCAAAATAAGCACCATCGGCGAGTGGAAAAACAAGGCACTCTTTTACCGCAGCCCGACAAAAGGCAGCGACAAAAAAGAAGCAAAAAAGTTAGAGCTCCTCGACATGGGCTACTCTCCCTCCTATGTCTTCAAGCGAGGAACCCCCATCCAACTTCTTCAGGAAACCGGCAACACTGAAAAACCCTACCGAACGGCACTCCAAATCAACGTTCCAGAAACCATCCGGCAACCGCTCATCCTGTTGATCCAGCTCAAGGGCAAGCTCACTTTCCGTTTATTCGACCTCAACCCAAAGAAATTTCCTTTTGGTTCTATCCAGTCGGTTAATTTTTCTAGCCACGAGCTACAGGTCGCGCTGAATAAAAAAATCGTCACCCTCAAGCCATCTAACAAACATATTTTCCCAGCAATCAAAGAAGCCAAAAAACAAGGCTGGCTGCGGGTTGCCACCAAGAAAAACAACAAACTTGTATTCAGCTCCATGATGATGCGACGCGCCAAAAAACGCATCCTCATTTTCTTCATCAACGGGAAAAACGGCGAGGCAGTTGAAACCCGAATGCTGGTGGACTTCAAACCTGCGCCAGCAGGCTAGCCCCTCCCTACTGATTTTCTAGTTCGGCTTCAGATTCAGCCTCGGATTCATTGAGCCATTTCCAGATCACTCCATCGACAGGTCCTAACAACCAAGCGAGAACGAGGAACACACCACCGCAAACCACAACGGCGGATGCCATGTCTGTTTTAAACCAAACGGAAACGTATAACCCGGCGATCGATGAGGCCAGAGCATGTAGAGCCGCCAACACCAGCATCATTTTTAAGCGGTAGGTGCAGAGGTAGGCAAAGGCACCTGGCAAGATGAGCAGCGCAATCACAAGAATAGCGCCCACCGCTTGAAAGGCAGCTACCACAATAAATGAGACCATAAACATCAGCCCATAGTGAGTCAGAACGGGCAGGTAGCCGTAAGATGCCGCCAGCCCTTCATCAAAGGAACTCAGCATTAGCACACGGTAGAATACCATCAGGATAAGCTGAGTTACTATCGCCACTCCTGCCATCACCAGCACGGGCTGGGGAACTTCCACAGAGAACAAATTCACCGTGGGCTCCGCAATGAGCAGGCCTAACCGACCGTGTAGCACGCACTCGAGGTCTAGGTCCACATTGTCAGAGAGCTGTGTCTTCATCAGTACCACACCAAGAGCAAAAAGTGCCGTAAAGGAGATACCCGTAGCGGCATCCTGCTTCACCCGCGTCCACTTGTGGATGAGCTGGATGAACACCGTCGATGCCAAACCGGCCAAGCCCGCGCCGATAATTAACCACGGCGAGGAAAGGTCCTCGGTGAACAAAAAGGCAATCACCACTCCGGGGAAAACTGAATGGCTAATGGCATCTCCCGTGAGTGCCATGCGCCGCAAGATCAGAAAGGAACCCATCTGCGAGCACGGTAATGCCACTAGAAATGACATCAACATCAGCCAGAATGCGCCGAGGCCTAACAGCTCCCATGGTTGTTGAAGATAATTCATGGTTTCTAGGCGGGCACAGTTGCCGATGATTCTGATGCAGAATCCACCGGAACAATCGATGGTTGAATAAGCGGCTGAGGAATGGGTTTCCCGTGAGGGTCAAGCTCTGGGAAATCGAGGTCTAACTCTAGCTGACGGACGATGTTTGCACCAAGGATGTGTTCGATTTTCTCCGCATCCTCGTGCACGTGATCCTCCGCGTAGTCCGCCTCATTGGTGAGGTAGAGCTCCCATAGTCTGTGATTACGCACCATCTCCATGGCGCGTTTCCAGCCGGGTTTGGTTAGGCGTAGTGAGCGTTTTTCTTCGGCAATTTCTATGAACTCATACTTAAGGAGAGCTGTGCATTCTTTCCTAACAACATCCTCAGTGACGCGGCGTTTGTGGGCGAGATCAATGAAATCGACATCTTCCCGCTGGAAACCCTCCCCTTCTAAAATCTGATAAATCGCCTTGAGGGTGTTCTCCCGTTTCACCCGCCGCCTGCGCTTAGAGGCACGGAGAATCTTAGATAGCACACCGTGCCGAGGCGCGGTGAAATACATCACCGCGAACACCGCCGTGGCAGCTAGAGTGATCACGGGGCCGGTTGGCATTTTGTTGTAGAAAATTGAAACCAAGGCACCCACCACACCAGAGACGATGCCCAAGGTGACAGAGAGGACTAGCATTTTCCCGAACCGATCCGTCAGCAAATACGCTGCCGCCGCAGGCGTGATCAACATCGCGGACACCAGCACCACACCCACCGCTTGAAGAGCTACCACCACGGAGAATGTTAGCATGAAATAAAACACCGCATTTAGCACCTTCACTGGGTAGCCTAAGCCGCGCGAGAACCCTTCATCAAAGCTCATCACTAACAAAGGTCGCTTGAGAAAATAAATCATCAGGGTAAGCAATAACGTCACCGCCATCATCATGGTAAGATCGTTAGAATCAATCTCACCCATACTGCCGAAGAGGAAATTCATTACCCCTGCGGTGTCACTCTGATTTCGCGAATGCCAGACGATGCCTAAGGCAAAAAATGTGGCGAGGATAATGCCTAGAGCGGTATCAGGCTTCAATCGTGTGGTGGATGATAAAGCACGCACCAGCCCCGCACCGATCAATCCTGCAACCGCCGCGCAGAGGAAGATCACTAGGGGGTTTCTATCCGCGCTGTAAACCATACCCGCTACCACTCCAGGGAGTACGGCGTGGGAAATAGCATCACCCATCAGTGCCACCCTGCGCAGCACCACGAAGCAGCCTAACAACCCACAACTAGCACCCAGCAACACCGCCGCAAGCATCGCCTTCCCAGAGCCAGAGTCCGGGATAAGGAGATCAATGATGGTTTGCGCCAGCATGAGAAAATGTTAGGGAGATTATTATAACTTGGCCGCCTGCTCCGCCACCTCACTGAGAATGGTGAGCCTGCCGCCGTAGGTTTTCTGCAGCAGCTCTGGAGTGAAAACTTCTTTGATATCGCCAAAGGCAACTAGGCGCATATTCAGCAGAAGTAATTTATCAAAATACTCGCTAGCAGATTGCAAATCATGGTGGACAACCAATACCGTTTTCCCCTGCTCGCGCATCTCTTTGAGTAGCTCGATGATGGCAGCTTCAGTGGCGGCATCCACGCCGGCAAATGGCTCATCCATGAGATAGAGATCGCTGTCCTGCGCTAAGGCACGGGCAAGGAATACGCGCTGCTGCTGCCCGCCTGAGAGGTTACCAATCTGACGGTTCGCGTAGGGAAGCATACCTACCTTTTCCAAGGCGTCTTTGGCGGCTTGCTTTTCCTTTTTTCCGGGACGGCGAAACAACCCAAGCTTCCCGTATGTGCCCATCAGTGCCACATCCATTACGGTAACGGGGAAGTCCCAGTCCACACTCTCCCGCTGCGGCACGTAGCCCACGCGGTGGAGGTTTTCTTTGAGCGATTTGCCAAACACCTTCACCCAGCCACCTGAGGAAGGGACCACGCCCATGATGGACTTGATCAAAGTAGATTTACCCGCGCCGTTAGGCCCTACAATGCCTACTAAGCTGCCTTCTGGCACTGCTACATCGATCCCGTAAAGCACTGGACGTTTGTGATACGTGACAGTGAGATCATGAGTCTCAAGCGCGGGAATCGGTTCGTTTGCCATTACATCTTATATTAAAATTTCAGCGTGAATCCAGTAAATGTGTTCAAATCCTCCGCCGCCTGATTGATGCCGATAACTACACCCGCATCCCACTGAAAGCGATCTGAAAACGCCCATGTTACTCCTCCACTTGCGTATGCTTCATATGGATGCCCCCCTGAAACACCTAAGTATTCAAGATAGAGTCCAAGTTTGTCCGTTACATCGAACCCCAAAACCGCTGTGTGGAGGATATCCCAATCATAATCACCAGCTGCATCATCCCAGACTCTGGCAAACTCAACTTGCATGCCAAAGCCGATTGATTCTGTTAGATCACAAGCCCAAGGAATAATAACGCCCCCTTCCCATTTATCATTGCTCAGTGCGGTGCCCGTTGGGATTTTTACGTAGGGGAAAATAGCGAGTGCTGTATCGCCGTCATCGTTTCCCCAAAGGTTGTATTTTAATCTAAGGGTGACGTCACTTCCGCCCTCCACAACCTGTCTCATCCCTCCGGTGCTTGTTACTTCTCGAACGTAAGGCGCAAAGATAAGCTGAAGATCCATTGAATCCGTGAGTCCATATTTCAGATTCGTCTCTCCCCATGTCCACGATTCTGAGACAACGCCTCCACTGCTGTCCCGCCCATAACCCAGCAAACTTGTCTCAATTTGAAAATAACCTTTATCAACGGTGCGAGGGCTCTCCGTGGCGTCGGGTCGGTCAGCTTCTAGATCACGCAGCGTAGCGCTGGCGGCTGATTGCTGGGACTGCGTTACTATATCTCCTGCGTGCAATCCATGGCTAGCAATCACTACGCCAATAATACTCGATACTACTTGTTTCATTAATACTTGTTTCTTGTTTTTATGATTCTTCAGAATGATTACTTCAGCCCATCCACGATGGTGTTGATATTGTGTTTCATCATGCCGATGTAGGTGCCTTTGTCATAGCTCTCGCCATGCAGCTCTACGACGTCACCTAGTTTGCCCATGGCATCAGAAAAGAGCTCATGCTCACTGACTTTGACACCTGCTTCCTCAGCGACTGCTTTGATCCCCTTGGCGTTCACACTGGACTCTGGGAAGATCATTTTTAGTTTTTTCTCTTTGATAAATGCTACCAGCTCAGCGCGATCCTTCAGGCCTGGCTCAGAGTTTGTGGAAACACCACGCAGGCCTCGCACTTGGAAACCATAGGCCTTACCAAAGTAGAAAAAGGCATCGTGGCTGGTCACTAACACACGCTGCTCAGCGGGGATTTCTGCAACGCGCTTTTGTGCCCACTCATGCATCTCCATCAGTGAGTCATAGTATAACTCAGCCTTAAACTCATATTCCTCTGCACCCTCGGGGTCCTCCTTACTGAGCACCTTTACGATGGTGTCCAAACAATCAACCCAGACCTCAGGGTTCCCCCATACGTGGGGATCAAAATGCCCTTCAAATTCCTCTTGTGGCTTGAGTAATTTCTCTTTGGGAATCGAGCTAGTAACGGCATGCGCTTTGTCATTTTTCTCTAACGCATCCTGGATTTTTCCTTCGAGATGCAGGCCGCTGTAGAAAATAATATTCGCCTTGCTCAGTGCTGCTGTTGCTTGTGGGGTGACCTGGAAACTATGGGGATCAACTCCAGGACCCATCAGCCCTTTTACTGATACCCGCTCGCCGCCGATCGCCTGCACCATGTCCGTGACCATCGTAGATGTTGTCACCACACGGATCGCATTATCTGGATCAGGTGAGCCATCATCCACCTTTGCGGCCTCGTTCTGGAGCAGCAAAAACAAACCACCTGCCACCGCAGCCAGCACAACAAAAACGACTAATAATTTCTTCAACATGCGCGAAAGCTAGTCAGCATTCACCTACCCGTCAACCCAAAAAATTAGCCAAGGCTAATTTTTATTCCCTAGGTGTAAAATCACACCTCACGAAGGCGCATTAAGTTGGTAGGGAAGAGTTATTTTCCGATGCAGAAGCTGCTGAAAATCTCGCCTAACAGCTCCTCGGTATCGATCCGCCCCGCAATCTCGCCAATGGCTTCCATCGCTTCCCTCAGTTCCACGGAGATAAACTCTGCGCTCTCACCTGATTCCAGAGTGGAGATAGCTGCCTGCAGAGACTTGCGAGCACGCCCAAGGCAAGCTTGATGACGAAGGTTAATGGCCACGGCATGACCGCCCCACTCGGCGGAGCCAAGAGATAACATTTCCGCCAAGTGATCCAAGAACGGCTCAAGCCCATCGCGGGTGGTGCAGGAAACGGAGACGCAGGAAACCTCATCCTTCACCTCAGCCCAATCTTGGTGTACGGTGAGGTCGTTTTTATTAAGAATCAGGAGATGGTGCCTACTACCAATATCATCACGGCTCAACACCTCTCCTTTGGGCTTTGAGGCATCCACCACCTCTAGGATGAGATCAGCTGTTTCCACCTGCTGCACGGTGCGCTGCACACCTTGTTGCTCTATCACGTCATCGGTGTCTCGCATCCCTGCGGTATCGATCAGCCGAACGGGAATGCCGCGCAGATTGAGCACTTCCTCGACGGTGTCCCGGGTGGTTCCCGCAACGTCACTAACAATTGCGCGTTCGTAGCCTAACAGACAATTCAGCAAGCTGCTCTTGCCTGCATTTGGCGCACCGTAGATGACGGTTCGGAGCCCTTCTCGAAGGATTCTTCCTTGCTCAGCAGTTTGCAGGAGGCGAGCAACGGTATCCACCACTTGTTGGATTTTTCCAGCAAGAACCTTCCCTGTATCGGTATCAATATCTTCTTCTGGGAAATCAATATAAGCCTCCACATGGGCGGCGATACTTAGAATTTCTGCGCGGATGGCTTCCGTTTCATTTCCGAGAGTACCTCGCAGTTGCTCGTGAGCGGCGCGCATTCCAAGCTCCGTTTGCGCGGAGATAAGATCCATCACCGCCTCTGCCTGGGTGAGATCCATTTTACCATTAAGGAAGGCACGCTGGCTGAACTCCCCCGCCTCAGCTGGCTGCACGCCCAGCTCTAACAACCTTTGTAAAATCCGCTTGGTAATGAGCACCCCACCATGGCAAGCGATCTCCACGGTGTCTTCTCCGGTATAGCTTTTCGGCCCTTGGAACGGGGTGATGAGGACTTGGTCTATCGTATCTCCACTGGAATCACAGATATTTGTTAGGGTAGCGCGGCGGTCTTGTAATTGGCTGACGGGCTTATCACCGGACAGGCAATCACTGACCAGTGAGAATGCTTGCCCGCCACTGACTCGGATCACACCAACGGCACCCATACCAGGAGGTGTAGCAATGGCGGCTATGGTGTGTTCCATAAGAAGTATGGTTTACTACGGGAAAAAACTAGAACTGTTTCTCCTCTACTCCTGCGGTGCTTTCACCTTGGCATTGCCCTCTTGCCCACCCACTCCGAGAAATTCCCAGCAGACTAAGCGGCTCAGCCCAAGCTGTGAGGGGGAGCTATTATTCCATTCAAGTTCCACAGTGGCCGTTTTAGGTTGAGCTGGCTTATCAAGCCCGCGCCAGTTCAGGAGCGCAAGCTGCTTTCCTAACTGACTGTTAACTTTCACCTGGACGGTTGTCACGTCATTTGGGTAAGCGAAGTCTGCGATGCGGTAGCTCCGCACTGATGAGTCATTACGATAATGATGGCTAATAGACTCATTAATCAGCACGCGAAACACCCTTTTTTCTCCTGGCTGTGGGTATTCCGTGAAGTGCTTAAACGTCCGGTGCTTCCCTTGGATGTAAACGGAGGCGTCCAGCTTGTAGCTACCATCTATCAACTTGAAGAAGGCATTAATCCCCACGGGGTCCGCCAGAGCGTCTTCATTCATACGATACGCCATCTCGATGTATGTGGTGTCTGCTTTTTTCATAACAGCATCCAGAGTTCCTATTGGTCCGAAAAACTCTCTGATATCAACCTGTGATGGCTGCCTGTAGCGCATGAGATAGATGCCGCGCTTAGAGTCCTCTTCGTGTGACTGCGCAAAGCTAAAGGAAGATAATGGAGTGTCTGATTCATCTGAGCCCTCGGGGCAGTATTTTTTTAATTCATCCAGCACGCCAGGGTTTGGAATGACAAATGCCATTTTTTCATCAGGGGTTTTAGCCTTCATGAATCCTTCTAGAACTTGGGACACTTCATGCTTCCATGTCCCATGCGCCTCAGTGCCGCCTGTGGTGGGTGTTTTGGTGCTAGGCTGGGTTGTTTGCTGGCTATTGTCCGCTTTCGTAGCTGCCCAATAGACTACTCCAGCCGCTATTAACAAAACAACAACCGCCGCGCAAACCATCGGCATAACACTTGTTTTTTTGTCCGTTGCGGAGGTGGTTGGCGCGGTTTCTAACGGCTTGTTACTAGGCTCAACTGCTGATTTAGGCTGCGCTGCTGCAGGTGAGCTCGCAGCGGGAGCAGAGGCCGGGGTGGGCGCTGGAGATAGAGGTGCCGCCGCTGCCGGCTTACTGAAGTCAGGCGAGGTTACTTGTTTTGCACAATGCGGGCAGGGTGCCGTAGTGGCCGGGAGTCCCGCCGGGATAAAAATCGGCTTAGAGCAGTATTGGCATGGAAAACTTGCCTGCGATGGTTGTTCATTGCCGTTCATTTTTTCAAGAATCGTTAATAGTCAGGGGTAGAATAAGGTATCAAGCCAAGGTGTCAACACTGGTTAATGAGCCAGCACCTCATCAAGAACCTCTAGACAACGTTGGTTTTCCTCTGGAGTGCCTACGGAAATCCGCACCCACCCGGGCAGTTTATACCCGCGCATGGCACGGACAATGACTCCCTTTTGCAGCATCGCCTGAAAGACAGCATCGCCATCTCCGACGTTCACGAGCACAAAGTTCGCCACGCTGGGGACGTATTCTAGGTTTCGCTCACGAAAAGCTGTGTGGAATAGCTCAAGACCCGCGTTGTTGTTAGAGCGGGTATTATTGACGTGCTCTTCATCTCGGATGGCCGCTAGTGCGGCGGACTGAGCTAGCAAGTTCGTGTTAAACGGCTGACGGGCTTTCTGAAGGATCGATGCTACTCCAGGACTAGCTAGACCGTAGCCAATGCGCAGCCCAGCAAGCCCGTAGGCCTTGGAGAAGGTGCGGAGGATGCAGACGTTTTTGCCTTGCTCGATGTACTTCAATGTATCTGGTGCATCTTCAAGAAACTCATGGTAGGCCTCATCAAAGACAGCCACGACGTGGGATGGAAGCTTCTCCATGAAACGATCTAGCTTCTCTTGACCGACGAGTGTTCCGGTTGGGTTGTTAGGGTTGGCGATAAAAACAAGCCGAGTGCTTTCCGTGATCGCATCCGCCATGGCATCGAGGTCGTGCACGAAGTTCGGATCTGGCACTTCCACATACTTCGCACCGAAGAGCGTGGCCATAAGTTTATAAACCACAAAGGCGTGTTCGGCGGCGATGAGCTCGGCATCAGGATTGAGGAAGCAGTGGCAAAGCAGCTCGATGATTTCGTTAGAGCCATTACCGAGCACGATATTTTCTAGCCCAAGGTGATACTTTTCCGCGAGTGCGGTGCGGAGTTTATAGCCTCCTCCATCAGGGTAGATGTGGGTGCCCGTGAGTTCACTCGACATCGCGGCCACGGCATTGGCTGATGGGCCGAGGGGGTTTTCGTTAGATGCTAGTTTGACGATGGATTCAGGTTCAAGGCCTAGTTCCCTCGCTGTTTCCTCGATCGGTTTCCCAGGTTCGTAGGCAACAAGATCACAGACGAACTGGTTGGTGAATTTCTCAATAGGCATGGCCAGACGCTAGGATAAATCACTCACATGGCAAACCAATTCCCTACATAAACAGAAAGGAAAACGCCCTAGAAAACACCCTATTGTGCGATAGCCGTGTAGATGCTCGCCACCCCGAAAGTTAGTGGCTCAGCCGCTGCCTCACTAAAGCCGTTCGCCTCGATAAGGTTGGTCATTTTTTCCCCACTTGGGAACTGCTCAATGGTTCCTGCAAGGTATTCATAGGCATCACCTTCACCAGTGATCAGGCCTGCGATTTTGGGGAGGATTTTATTCAGATAGAACCGATACGGCCTACGCAGAATCCCAGTGGGTAAGGAGAAATCAAGCACAAGAAGATGCCCACCTGGCTTGAGCACGCGCTGCATTTCCTTTAGCGCATCTGGCCAGCTAGCCATATTACGCAGCCCAAACGCCACGGTAAGCACATCAAACTCATCATCGGCAAAGGGCATGTTCAGAGCATCAGCGACCACGGTGTTTTTCACTCCGCTATCAGTGGCGAACGCAAGCATTTCTTCACAGAAGTCAGAGCCAGTGACATCAGCATCTGGGCATTTTCTCTGTATCTCTAACGCAAGGTCACCGGTACCAGTGGCGACGTCTAGGACGCTTCCCGGCTCCCACTCCGCCACGATCCGCCCCACTTTCTTGCGCCACAGAATATCTGTCCCCATGCTAATCACATGGTTAGTAGCAACGTAGCGGTCAGCAATCCGGCTGAAGGCTTTTTTGACGTATTGTGGGTCCTGCACGGGCGTAAACTTCAGGTTTTCACAGCAAACACCAACTTAATCTGGCAAAATATCACGGTAAATTCCCGGATCGCTCTCTGGGATTTCCACTGCGCCGATTGCTTTTTCATAGAACTCCCGAGGCCCCACGCCGCCGATCACTCCATAGACATAGCCTAGCTCCTTGAGCCCTTCCATACATTTATAGAGCAATGCTTTTCCGATGCCAGTGCCCCGGGCCGCCTCACTCACACCCGTCGGCCCATAGAAACCCTTGGCAGTTGTTTCATAACAAGCAAACCCTAGAATCTCTTTATCCTTTGTCGCGATGTAGCAGGTCACAGGCTGGCGCGAAAACGCAATCTTCACCTCGCTCTCCCATTTTGGGGAAAACTTTTTACCCGCCCAGGAGGCAACGATATGCCTCTCATAAGCACGTGCACGCCGCAAAGTAATCCCCTGCGCCTCCACACGTTCGTAAACCTCTCCCGTTTCCGGCAGCTCATACAACCTGACCAACATGTCAATCATGGCCCTGTGATATAACAACCCAGCCCCGATGTCCATTGACTATTGACCGATCAATTCCAAAAACGGCCACGCCTCAATCTCCTCCTGACCATGGATCACATCCGTCAGCACAGGAACCCCCGTTAGATCTTCTGCGATGCCCTTGTTCGTAATCGCCGCCGTATCCAGCTCGTCTGCAAGATGGTTAAACACCAAGCCGACTGGCTCCACGCCAAGTTCACGCATAGACTGCACCGTAAGCAACGTGTGGTTAAGCGCTCCTAACCGATTCCCCACCACCAGCACCGTCGGCAGTGCCAAGTCCCGCGCAAAGTGCCCCACGGTGTAATCTTTTTGAATAGGAACGAGCCAACCGCCCACGCCCTCGACGATGACGCATTCGTGGTCATTGCCTAGATCACTAGCGCCTTCACGCAAAGCTGCCACATCCAGCTCTTTGTTCTCAAACATCCCCGCCACGTAGGGAGCCGCCGCCGTCCTCATCCAGCACGGGTTGATCCTATCCAGCTCCACCTCACCACCTGATGCAGCTTGCAGGGCGTAAGCATCCTCGCGGCCACCGCAGCAGATAGGTTTATAGCCAACCGCTGACACGCCTGATGCGCGCAGGGCACTAACAATCAGCGAGCTTACATACGTCTTCCCGGCTCCGGTATCCGTCCCGGTAATAAATAGACCTTTCATATCGTTATAGCGTTTGTGCATCCCATTAGCGGGAGCACCTCAGCGCTGCTGCACCCTATTGGCTGATGCATCCTCTTTCTCAATAATATAATCAATCAGAAACCAAATTCCCACCGCCACCATCAGGGTCGCTAGCTTCGCTGGCCAATTGTTCCTCAGCATCTTCTTCATCATTTTTCTCCTTGGGTAAAAAGATTTTTTCCATCTCCTCACGGAATTCCTCCGCACTCAAATTCTTGTCCATCTTGCCGTCCACACACACGGAAACCTGCCCGGTTTCTTCACTTACCACCACCGCAACGCAGTCTGTTTCCTCCGTCACCCCGATCGCAGCACGATGCCGAAGCCCTGTCGTTCTGTCCGCCAGTTCCTTCGAGCTAACGGGAAACACACAGCCCGCGCCCGCTACTCGGTTTTGGGAAATGATCATACCGCCATCGTGCAGCGCCGTCTTAGGATGGAACACCGTGAGGGCAAATTCTGGCGAGAACACCGCATCCAGCTCCACCCCCGTATCCAAATGATCCTTCAGCGAGATCGCCCGCTCAAAAGCAAACAGCGCGCCCACTCTCTGCTTAGAAAGTTTCCCAACAGCATCCGCAAAGGTATCCAAAAACTCATGCCGTTGCGTTTGTGAAAACATAAACAACCGGCTACTACCAAGCCTCGCCAATGCATTCCTCAACTCCGGTTGGAAAATGATCAATAACGCCGCCGCCAAGCCCAGCAGGATGTGCTTCAGCAGCCACCAGATCACGGTCAAATCTAACACCAACGCAAGGAATGACAGCACCATCAACAGCAACGCCAAGCCTAACAATATTCTAGCCCCTCGCGTTTTCTTAAACACACGATAAATCTGATAGAGACCAATCCATAGGATTAAAATCTCAATGCCGTCGTGCCAATGATCCCTGATAAATTCCACTTTGTGCACACCACTCTACCCCGAATCCCGACCACTGAAAACTCAATACTTAGAAAACTCTAATTCCTTGCCCCACACGCCCGTCCAGTCTATGCCTCCCCCACCAAACGTTCTACCCGTATGAGTAAAAATTCCAGTTACACCGAGATAGCGGATGCCATTCGCGCGCATGATTCCTTTATCCTCCTCAGCCACCTTCGCCCAGATGGCGATGCCATTGGCTCCCAGCTCGCTCTCGGCTACTCACTTGAGGCCATGGGGAAGACCGTTCACTTCATCAATGAAGATGGCCTGCCAGATAACCTTTCTTTCATGCTAGGAAGCGATCGCATCCAGACTCCACCCGCAGAGCCGATTGATGCCCAAGTCTGCATCGCTCTTGATTGCGCCACCAAGCCACGCCTCGGTGAGAACGCCCTACACGCCGCCTCTAACTGCAAACTCTGGATCAACATAGACCACCATATTTCCAACCCCGCCTACGCAGACCTCAATCACATCGATGCCAGATCCCCTGCCACAGGACAGATCCTCTATCAGCTGATCACCTCAGAAAACCTCCCTCTACCGGACGAATCACGCGATGCCATTTACGTTGCCGTTTCCACCGATACTGGCTCCTTCCAATACTCAAACACCACCGCCGCCACCTATGAAATGGCAGCAGACCTCACCCGCCGTGGTCTCGACGTTGGCACCATCAATGCGCAGATCTACGATAATAATCCTTACCGAAAGATCGAGCTCCTCCGCTCACTGCTCAACACCCTAGAGCTCTCCGATGATGGCCGTGTTGCCCACTGGCAGCTCCCTAACAGCGTCAAAGAACAATACAACCTCAAGCCCGAGGACTCAGAGGATCAGATTGATATCATCCGTGGCATAGAGGGAGTCATCGTCGCAGCCTTCTTTGAAGAACTGCCCGACGGAAAAATCCGCGTCTCGCTCCGCGCCAAAGACTCCTCCGTCAATGTCTGCGAAATCGCCCAACAATTCGGAGGCGGAGGCCACGCCCGCGCCGCCGGTATCCGCATGACAGGCCCCATCAATGACGCCAAGGACAAAGTCCTCGCCGCCATTGATGGAATGTTGAATAGTGAATAGTGAATTTAGAATGCATATCCTGATTAACCACCTCTAACACCCACCCACATGTCCAATAACACTCAAAACTCAAAACTCAAAACTCAACATTCGACAGAGGAGGCTCCCTGCGGAGTCCTCCTCGTCGATAAGGAGCCCAACATGACATCTCACGATGCCGTGGCGATTTGTCGCCGCCAGCTTGGTTTCAAAAAAATCGGCCACTGTGGCACCCTCGATCCCATGGCCACTGGCCTCCTCATGCTAGTCATCGGCAAGGCGACCAAGATTCAGGATCTTCTCATGTCCGAGGACAAGGAATACAAAGGCACCATGACCTTAGGGATCACGACCGGATCACAAGATAAAGAAAGCGACATCATTGAGGAAAAAGAAGTGCCTCCATTCACCGATGAAGAAATCGACGCGGGGTTCAAAAAATACATCGGCCCCTTCGAGCAAATCCCCCCAATGGTTTCCGCCATCAAAAAGAACGGCGTACCCCTCTACAAACTCGCCCGCAAAGGCATTGAGGTAGAGAGGAAACCTCGCGCCGTCTTTGTCAACGATTACACCCTGGATCGCATCGCCGTCCCCGAAGTTGACTTCACCGTAAATTGCTCCAAAGGTTTCTACGTCCGCACCTATGCCCACGATATCGGCCAAGACCTCGGCTGCGGCGCCCACCTCTCAGCCCTGCGCAGAACCCGCTCCGGCAAGTTCACCGTGGATCGTGCCATGACCGCTGCAGACCTCAAAACCGCCACCGCAGAAGACATCAAGAACTCCCTCATCTCCCTCGCAGAAATCTCCCTCATGCGCGGAGCCTAACCAGCCGCGGCGGAATGTTGAATAGAGAATAGTGAATTTGGAATGGCTCAGGTTGATATTACAGATCGCACTTTTGCATTTTCTTTGCGCATCGTGAAGCTCTGCCGGATTTTGGACGCTTCTCCTGGGACAAACAGAACCTTGGCGAACCAATTACTCCGGTCGGGAACATCCATCGGTGCCAATGTCGAGGAGGCCCAGGCCGCTCAAAGCAAACCCGACTTCATATCTAAAATTTCTATCGCTTGCAAAGAAGCCCGAGAAACACTCTACTGGCTGCGCATTCTCATGGCCTCAGACATCATGCCCTCATCCAAGCTCGATCCACTCAAAAGCGAGGCCAACGAACTCGTCGCCATCCTCACAACCATCATCAAGAACTCACGTGCGTAGTTTCATTCACTATTCACTATTCTAAATTCACTATTCAAAAATGGACTACTCAACCCTAGTTGACCAACGTCGCGCCCGCTTCGCGGAAGTTGAAACTCTCATCACTGACCCAGATCTCTTTTCTAACCAGAAAAAGGCCACCGAGACCATGCGCGAGCACCGCAGGCTCAAAGACCTGTTAGAAATGTGGGACGCCCTGCAAACCGCCAAGACGAACCTCGAGGAGAACCGCGAGCTCGCAAAGGAAGATGATCCAGAAATCGCCGAAATGGCGAACATGGAAATCCCCGAGCTTGAAGCCACCATCGAGAAACTTTCCGAGGAAGTGCAATACGCCCTCCTCCCCCGTGATGAAGCGGAAGATCGTGATGCCTTGGTAGAGGTCCGCTCCGGCGCTGGTGGTGATGAAGCCGCCATCTTCGCAGGCGAAGTCATGCGCATGTACCAACGCTACGCTGAACAACGCGGATGGAAACACGAAACCCTAGACGCCACTCCCTCAGAGGCAGGTGGGTTTTCCAAAATCGTCATCAAGATCACTGGCGAGGAAGTTTTCCGTTTCATGAAATACGAGTCCGGCGTACATCGCGTGCAGCGTGTGCCCGCCACGGAAACCCAAGGCCGCATTCACACCTCCACCGTTACCGTTGCGGTAATGCCAGAGGCCGAGGACGTGGACGTGCAGCTCAAGATGGAGGAGCTAGAGATCAAAGCCACCCGCTCCGGCGGCCCCGGCGGACAGCACGTAAACACCACAGACTCCGCCGTGCAAATCACCCACCTCCCCACTGGCATCTACGTGAAATGCCAGGACGGCAGATCCCAGACGCAGAACAAAGAAAAAGCGTTAGAGATCATCCGCGCCAAGCTTTTTGAGGCCAAACAACGCGAACAAGCAGAGCAATACTCCGCCCAACGCCGCTCATTGATCGGCTCCGGTGATCGCTCAGAAAAAATCCGCACCTATAACTTCCCACAGTCCAGAATCACAGACCACCGCATCGGCTTCACCACCCATAACATCGATGGCATCTTCGATGGCGATGTCTTCGAAGTCACCGAAGCCCTGCAAAAAGAAGAAATGGCCCAGCGCCTAGAAGACGCCGGCATAGGCAGCTAAGCGATGATGGATTCCTCCGCCACCTCCGCCTCCACCTCAGAGGGAGGTGCAGAAATGGAGAGCTATCACCAAATCGGCAGGGATCGCCGTGCCGTCTTGCACACAGGGAAAAAAATTGCCGCCTCCCTGTAAGCCGGATTCTGTCCATCTTACACCTCTCAGTGCAAAACTGGACGGTCATTTATCTTACCTCACCGGAGTGAGGAACCTCGCCGGGGCGATGGTGCGACTAATACCCGGAGATGCTAATCGGGCGGGCGACCCTTCTCCTGTTTTGTCTTGCGTCGCGCGGGGTTTACCATGCCTCCTCAGTTACCCTTGGAGCGGTGGGCTCTTACTCCACCTTTTCACCCTTACCTCAGCGAGCTGAGGCGGTTTGTTTTCTGCTGCACTTTCCGTCCGGCGGGCTTAAACCAACCGTCCCTTGCTTTCACAAGGCGCGCTGCCCTTTGACGTCCAGACTTTCCTCGATGCCTCTTGCGAAACACCGCGACCGTCCGGGAGGCGGCGCGCGGAAGCTACTCTAGCCAACTATAAAACACAAAACAAAAACCATCCATCTTGACATATCTTAAATATCATGGACGGTGGAGCAGCCCGCTTGATTCACTTCCCGTTATGTTCTCTAAATCCCGACTCTTCACTCTCACTCTGATCGCCGCGCTGCCCGCCTGTGCACAAACGCCGCTGGTCCGCACTCCTACTGCCCCCCCAGCCGCTCCCACTTCTACTTCCACTGGCGAGCACTTGGGTAATGCACAGACCGCCGCTCCCGTTCAGATCGGCACGCTCCCCCGCACCAAGGCACCAGCGGTGGCTGCACCGCGCGCGATCGTGATCGACTACGCAAGTGGTCGCGTTCTCCATCAGAAAAATGCGGACGAGCGGTGTGCTGTCGCCAGCACGCAGAAGCTCCTCACCGCGCTATGTGTGCTTGATACTGGTAACATCAATAAAAAATTCACCATCACCAAGAGTGACACTTGGGTAGTGCCTACGAAGATCGGCATCGCGCCGGGGGAAGTTTACACCCGTAGGAAACTGGTGGGTGCTCTCCTCGTCCGCAGCGGAAACGATGTGGCACGCGCCCTCGCCCGTAGCGTGGCTGGAAGTGAAGCGTCATTTTCGACGGTAATGAACCGGAAAGCACGCAGCCTCGGCATGAAAAACTCTCACTTCCTTAACCCACACGGGTTGACGGCTAAGGGGCAGTATTCCACAGCTCGTGATATGGCGACGTGCGCGCGCGCCGTTTTCCGCAGCCCTACTCTACGCGGCATTATGAGCACTCGCGCCTACACGTTCCACTTCTCAAACGGGCGGAAGAAACTTCTTGAGAACACCAATAAGGTGATGAAGCGCGTGCCTCACTGCAATGGCATGAAAACGGGAACCACTCGCGCCTCTGGACGCTGCCTTGTCTGTAGTGGCACCCATAATGGTCGCACCGCGATTGTGGTTGTGCTTGGCGCTACCAGCAAGACGATCTGGAATGATTCTGAGAAACTTCTCCGCTGGGCACTTGAGCGCCCAGCACCCTCACGCTAATTCCTCTAACTTCTAATGCGCCAGCCCGAAGACGAGCTAGCCGAGCTAAAGGCTCAATCACTGCTGAGGAAGCTCCCTGAAACGCCATCGGGGTGCGTCAACTTCGCGTCTAACGATTACCTTGGGCTAGCCTCGCACCCGCGCATTGTTAGAGCATACCAAGAGGCACTCAGCGAGCACGGCGCGGGCTCTACGGCATCCCGCCTTGTTTGTGGAAACACCAGCCCGCATATTCGGTTAGAAGAGCTATTAGCGGATGCCAAGGGCACTGAGGCCGCGATTACTTTTGCCACTGGATTCGCCACATCCACGGGGGTGTTGACTACCATTTTACAGCCAGGTGATACCGTGGTGATGGATAAGCTCTGCCACGCCAGCTTGATCGATGGAGCACGTATGAGTGGTGCTACCATCCGAGTCTTCCCACACAATCATTTGGATAAACTGGAGCGTATCCTGCGCAACCATCAGCCCTCTAACAATTCGCGTCTTCTCGTTGTGACGGAGTCCGTTTTCAGCATGGATGGGGACCTTGCGGATCTGGTAAGCATCAGCCGCCTGACTAAGCAGTATGGCGCACTCTTGATGGTGGATGAAGCGCATGCCTTGGGTGTGCTTGGGCCATCCGGCATGGGGCTTGCTGAGGAGCTAGACATTGCTGATCAGATTGACTTTCACATGGGGACCTTGGGGAAAGCAGCGGGAGTGGCAGGCGGCTACCTAGCGGCTAGCAGAGCTTGGGTGGATTTCATCATTAACAAAGCACGCTCGCTGATTTACTCAACGGCACCTCCTCCTGCGCAAGCGGCGGCAGCGGCGGAAGCCATCTCACTCATCCGTAGTGACGGTGGCAGCGCGCTTAGGCAGAAGTTATGGCAGAACATCAGGAAGTTTTCAGCCGATGCCACATCTGCCATCATTCCGCACATTGTGGGGGGATCAGATCACGCGATGGATATTTCCTGTAGGCTGAGGCAGCAGGGTATTTTAGCACCCGCTATCCGCTTTCCCACCGTGCCGCGTAACACCGCCCGACTGCGTATCACCATCAGTGCTAATCACAGCAGCGAGCAGATTGCGCAGTTGCAGCAAGCACTGCTTGATGTTGGCCAATCCCCATCGTAGAATCATCACCATGAAGACCCTGCTCTATCTTTTTTCCGCTCTTGTATTTTTGGTCAGCACAGCTGCCGCCAAGATTCCTAACAATTGCTCGCAGGTGTTAGTAGGCCAAGCCACTGGCTGGAACTCCTCACACGTTACCCTAACACTCTATCAGAAAACGGGCCGCAAGTGGCAGCAAGTAGGCGCACCATGGAAGGGACGGCTCGGCAGAAACGGCCTTGCATGGGGCCAAGGGCTACACCAAACCCCACGCAGCACAGCACCCACTAAGCGCGAGGGTGATAAGCGCGCACCGGCGGGAGTTTTCAAAATTGGCGGTGCTTACGGATACGCCCCCACTATCAAAAAACACCCCAAGCTCCCCTACCGCAAGGTGACCATCTACGATCTCTGGGTGGAGGACCGCAGCTCTCAGCACTACAATAAACATCTTGTCATCGGCCACGCACCGAAGACCACTTGGGAGAAAAAGGCTCAGATGAGACAGGGCGATTACGCTCACAGCCTCAAACTCTACATCGGCCACAATGATGCCATCATGGGAGGCAAGCCCGTTCCTGGTCTGGGCTCTGCTATCTTTTTCCACATCTGGCGTGGCGGCGGTAGCAAGCCGACAGCTGGGTGCACCACCATGTCCCCAACCCAGCTAAAACAACTCATCGCCAGCATTGATCCCGCGCGCCGCCCCGTTTACGTGCTTCTCCCCTCAGCCGAATACCAACAGCTCAGAACTAGCTGGAAACTTCCCTAATGGGGCTGGTGTATTAGCTCCTTTCCCAACCATCCATTTTTTTCATTCCAAATATGCTTAGTTTTTCATCCTGCTGGAACAACGCCCGTCACTCGTGCGGCGAGGAGATGATTGATGAGATTCTGGAGCTAGGCTTTGATACCATCGAGCTAAGCCACGGGATGACCATCACCAAGCTGCCTGGCATCAAGAAGGCATATCAGGCGGGCAAGTTCCGCTGCTCAGGCGTGCATAATTATTTCCCATCCCCTGTGGAAGTGATGATTGATGCGCCTGACGCCTACGAGTTCACCTCCCATAGAGAGTTTGATAGGCAGCGCGCCATGGAGATGACACTCAAGACCATGGAGCTGGCTGCGGAGTTCAATGCTGGCTACATCGTCATGCACATGGGCTCCGTTCCCATGCCATCTAAAAAGTGGACCAAACGCCTCACCGCCATGGTGAAAGATGGTGACCAGCTCACGCCTGAGTATGCTAAGGCCAAACTGGATTTTGTTAGGAAACGGGAAAAAATCGCCCCACTCTACTATCAGCGCGCCATTGATACGCTGGAAACCCTCGTCGAAAAGGCAGAAGAGCTACAGATTCCCCTCGCTGTGGAATCCCGCAGCAGATTCGAAGATGTCCCCAGCGAGAGCGAGATGATCCTCCTCCAAGACCACTTCAAAGACAACCCATGGGTAGGCTACTGGCATGACTTCGGCCACGTTCAGCTCAAGAACAACATCGGCCTCTTAGAGCACGACCAATGGCTCGGCAAAATGGCACCCCACTTGATCGGCTGCCATGTGCATGATGTTTACTGGCCAGAGAGAGATCATCGAGTGCCTCTAACAGGGGAGCTTGATTTTAAAAAACTCCTCCGCCACGTCACCCCCACCAAGCCACTGGTATGGGAGCTTTCCCCCACCAGAAAGACCGCGCAAATCCAAGAAGCTCTGCACGTTTGGAAGCACGCCTTCCCTGAAACCCTCCACGGATAAAGCTGTGCAAAAAAAATCCGCCCTCTGCACAAGGCAAAGGACGGCGCGATAGTTGGTATTATATTCGAGCAGCTCTATTAGCGGCGACGACGCATGATCATGGCAAGACCACCGAGGCCAAGGAGTGCTGTGCTTGATGGCTCAGGAACGGGCACGAAAACCAACCCGCTGCCAATATACATTGACTGATCAGACGGGTCACCCGTTGGGGTTCCATCCTTCGTATTCACCTCGATCATGGTGTAGCGCAGGGATTTCACCTCGGCACCATTATAGTTAATCACTGTGGCACCTCTCTCAAACACATTGTTTTTATTCCAAACATAGTAAGCGGAATCTTCTTTGGAAAAACGGGCAGAGCTTTCAGCCTCTACTCCACCTGCCCTCTCTGTGGTTAATATGTTGATAGCGGTATTTGATAACGCATCACCTGGCTTAGTATAAGTGATCCCTCCAGGGTTAGCCCAATTAGGAGCCACAAGCATCCCATTTTCATCAAAGGCCTGCACTTTCCATGCATCATCATGGCGATAGCCTTCAAGACCGAGACTGAAGAGTGACACTGACTGGTTAAATGTCAAAGTCACAGATGGCAATTCATCTGCTGGGATATTGCCAGTTTTATTCCAAATACGGAGAATATCACCGCTATTTCCGTATTTGCTTGGAAAGTAAGGAGCCAGGCTTGGACGATTTTCAATATTCCAAGCATGCGGCTGGTGGCTCAGCTCAAGAGTGGCATCGATACCTGATCCATCAATGTTCGTAATACGGTGTGGAGAGTTCCAGCCAGCGTCGTTGCCTCTACCTGCATCATTACTCTTAAATTCACTAGACCTTCCAGATGTTTGGTTTTTCCATGAAGGATCGGTAAAGTCTAACGAATGCGTTTGCGCCATAACGTTTCCAGCGACAATAAACGTAAGAGCAAAGAAAAAATGTTTTTTCATATTTTTGTAAGGGTGTGTTGTTGGTGTGGAAGATCTTGTCGATCTCACGAGCAATTTACTAAAAATTTCCAATTTATCAAGAAATCTTTTATAAAAAACTTATTTATACGTTCGTTTATTACCGTT
Source organism: Akkermansiaceae bacterium (assembly GCA_049609505.1). Lineage (GTDB taxonomy): Bacteria > Verrucomicrobiota > Verrucomicrobiia > Verrucomicrobiales > Akkermansiaceae > Oceaniferula. Next base: position 32,055 of record JBMYYO010000020.1, read on the forward strand.
TTAACCCTATTTTATTAAAAATAATTAGGTTGTTCACGTTATACACGTAAGCCAAATTCTACGAATATGGCATCGAAAGTGCCCAAAAGCACCTCGCCACAAGCCTTGTTCGTAAACTCTAAACCTCCAACGCAGACTTCACGGCCTCGCGTTTAAGCCTCAGCTCTCGCCACTCGTTAACAAGCCTAGATGCTTCAATCACGCCACAGCCGGAGGGAATCATCATTTGCTGATCCGCCCAGTGCGCCCCTCTGATTGCCACAACGGCAAGGAACTGCTCACCACGCATCAGACCGAAAGGGGCGCCGAAGCACGGAGGGCAATGCAACCTAGATCGCCACTTAGACAGCAGGCGCATGGTTTCCTGAGTTCTAGGCAATGGCCCAAGAGCGGGTGTTGGGTGCAGGCGCCGGATCAGATCATCCACGCCTCGATCTGCAAATAGCTCCACATCAATGGCGGTGTGGAAGTGCACAAGCTGCCCGAGGTTCATAATCCGCCTCTGATCACGCTGCACATCTCCTATGTCAGAAAGCTTGGCTACGAGTGTCTGCGCTACAAACTCATGCTCGCGGATCTCCTTGCCATCGACGGCAAAAACCTCCTGTTCATCCGCCCGCGCCGTCCCCGCAAGCGCCATCGTCCGCAGCCTCCTCCCATCAAGTTCAAAGAGCAATTCCGGCGTAGCACCGCAGAAGCCACTCCCGCCAGCACTCCATCCATAACTATAAAACGGCTCACCCAGTGGCTTCATCCCCGCCAGCATTCCTTCCCCGCTGCCTTTCAGAAACTCCCCTTGCTCAGTTGCCACAGGGACGGATTTCTCCATCACACCCCGCCCTATCACCTCGTTAATTTCCCCAAACACCTCCGCAAAACCATCCGGCTCCAGCGGTTGCCAGTCCACCTCCACCTCCTCAGCGATCAACCCCACTTCCCGCAAGCTGGAAACTTCCATCATCTCAGCCGCTACCTTCCATGGTTTAGCATCTGACAAGGTAAAGTCATTGCAGTAAAAAGCATCTCTCCCCTTTGGCTGAGTTGCAAACTCCTCAAAGGGTCCTCTGCCTACCACATATTGCCCGTCTCCGGTTTTCAAAAACGCCAATTCGCTCACACCGCTAATGAACCTCCCCCAGCGACGATCTCCAAGATTATTTTCACCCGAAAGCAATTTGGTATTTGGTTTTTAGGAGATCAAACCTAGAAAGAACTCCGTGGGACGCATTCCGGAAGAAACCGTCGAACAAGTACTTGCCGCCACAGATATTGTGGACTTGGTAGGCTCCTACTTGCCACTCAAGCGCGCTGGCTCGAACTTCAAAACAAACTGCCCATTCCACAACGAGAAAACCCCCTCGTTCATGGTCAATCCAGCCCGCCAATCCTACCACTGCTTCGGCTGCGGTGAGGGCGGCAGCGCTATCGGCTTTGTCATGGCATACGAGAATCTCCCATTCTCAGACGCCGTCAAGAAGCTTGCCAACCGCTCAGGCGTGGCCATCCAGGAAGAGGCATATGATCCCGAGGCCGATAAACGCCGCCGCTCCCAATCCCGCCTCAAAGAACTCCACAACCAAGCCGCCCGCTTCATGCACAAGCTACTCATGAGCGCGCCCGAGGCCGAGCACGCACGCGCTTACCTCAAGTCCCGAGGCTACGGAGGCGAAATGGCAAAACGCTGGGTCGTCGGCTGGATGCCTGATGATCCCAATACCTTCCTAAACTGGGCGCGGGAAAAAAACTTCACCGGGCGCGAGCTCGTGAACTGTGATCTAGCAGGTCTGAAAAATGAAAACAACCCGCGCTCCGGCATCTACGTCCGCTTCCGAGGCAGGCTGATGTTTCCCATCCACAATGACTACGGAGACATCATCGCCTTCAGTGGCCGCCAACTCCGTGAGGACCCAAACAGCGGCAAATACATTAACTCACGCGAAACTCCCCTGTTCAAGAAATCCAAAACCTTCTTTGCGCTCGATAAGGCGCGCCGCTCGATGACAAAGGATAAATACGCCCTGCTCTGCGAAGGGCAGATCGATGTCATCGCCTGCCACGAGAGCGGTATCACCTCTGCCATCGCTGGTCTAGGCACCGCATTCACGCCAGACCACGCCCGCCTGCTGAAGCGCTACACCAGCGACGTCGTGCTCTGCTTTGATTCAGACAACGCAGGCCTCAAAGCCGCCGATAAGGCGTTCTCCATCCTCTCCGCCGAGGGTATGCACATCCGCATGGTCAGCATGCCCCAAGGCGAGGACCCTGATTCCCTCATCCAGAAAAATGGTGCCGATGCCTTCCGCGAACTCGTCGAGAACGCACGGGAGTTTTTCGAGGTCAAGCTCGCACACGAAACCTCCCGCCGAGACCTCACCTCCATCCGCGAACGCGCTGCACTCGCCTCTGAGCTAGCCAGCCTAGTAGCACACGTTGGTGATAAAATGCTCAAAGACGCCCTTATCAACCGCATTGCCACACGGTTAGAAATTGGTTCTGAGGAGTTCCGCAGCGGCGTAGTGCAAGCTGAGAAACAACGTGCCCGTAGCGAGTTCTACAATAACCGCCAGCAGGCAAAAGAAGACCGCCAAGAATCAGAGCAAACACCGCAAACACTCGCCACCCCGGTAAACTCCACCGTGCTCTACCTCTGCCACCTCGCTCTCAGTTCTCAGCAAGCTCAGGACTGGCTATGCGAGCAGTTAGAAACCCTCGATGAACCACTCGCCTCACTCGCAGGTGGCACCATTTTGCGTAAGATCCTCGCCAAGTGCCCAGACCCCAGCAAGCCCGCCTCCGTACAAGCCTACCTCAGCTCACTTAGCCAAGAAGATCAACTCGCCATGAGAGACCTCAACGTGCGTGAGATTCCCACCGAACCCGTCCGCGCCGCCGAGGAAACCACCGCCATGCTCGTCAGCACTCACTACCAACAAAAAGAAGCCTCCATCCGTGCCAAACTCCGCCAGCCCGACCTCGGTCCAGAACAAATGGTAGCCCTCATGAACGAAGCCAAAGAGCTACAACACATCCTCCGAAACCTCCAACAACGCTTCATCCGCTAAAAAGCCCATCCATTATCCATTATCCATTATCAAAAAATGTCCCATTACGAAACACTCTGCAATAAATCCCGTGAAATCTCTCTGTTAGGAAACACCGTCGGCGTACTTGGCTGGGATCAGGAAACCTACATGCCAAAAGGCGGCGTCCCCTATCGTGCCAAGCAGCTCGCCTGGTTATCCGGCAAGATCCACGAGCTCTCCACATGCTCAGCATACCGATCTGCCCTAGAAGCCGCCGAGGGCGAAACCCTCGATGACACCGCGCAGGCGAACGTCCGCGAGCTGCGCCACAGCTTTGACCGCTCCACCAAGCTCCCGCAGGAACTGGTCGAAAAAGCCTCTGAGACATCATCCCTCGCCAAGGCCGCATGGGCGGAGGCACGGAGCAATAATGACTTCTCACATTTCGCCCCCCACTTAGAAACCCTCCTCGATATTGCCCGCCAAAAAGCCGATCTCTGGGGCTACGATGATGAACCTTACGATGCCCTGTTAGGTGGCTACGAGCGTGGCGCCAAGACCTCTGATGTAGCCGCCATCTTTGATCCCATCGCCCAAGATCTAGCAGAAACAGCGCAAGCAGCCTGTGACAAAGCTGCCGAAACCCCCGCCAATTTGTTAGAAGGTCACTACCCCGAGGAAAAACAACAGCTCCTTAACCGCGAGATCGCGGAAGACATCGGCTTTGATTTTAACAA